>NZ_BAAGPS010000091.1:204587-275120 GCF_054783935.1 Streptomyces pseudoechinosporeus | reverse complement strand
CCGGCGTTTGAGGACGAGGCCGCAAGGCCGATCGGGGGTCTGGGGGCGAAGCCCCCAGCGGGGGTCCGGGCAGAGCCCCGGGATGGGACGGGTAGGGGCGGCGGGGGCGAAACCCCTGGGGCGCGAGGCCCGCGGGCCCGCTCAGGAAGTCGCGGCGAGCCGTTCGCGAACCCGGACGGCCGCCTCGTACGTGTCCCCGATCGGCCGCGTCGCAAGCCGGCCAGGCTCCCGCGTCCAGCGGTCCTCGAGCGCGAACCAGTCGATGGCCTTCGGCGCCCGGCCCTCCGCCAGCGCGGCCCGCAGCTCGTCGAAGTACGTCGACCAGCGCAGCCGGTACAGCCCGCCGAGCAGGCCCGCCCACTCCCGGTTGGCATAGTCGCGCAGCCCTGAGTCCGCGCCCTGTCGGGTGCCCCACACGGTCAGCAGCGACAGATTGTCGTACGCCAACTGGTCCCGCTCCTCCTCGTCGGCGCCCCATGCCCGCGCGTCGGCCACCCAACGCACCACCAGATGACGGGAGTCGGTGGCCATCAGAGTCTCCAGTACGTCGATCAGTGCGAGCCAGTCGCCGGCCAGCCGGTCCAACTCGGCGGCGTCCCCGGCGTCGTACGCCGCCTTGAGGCGGGGGAGGAGGACACGACTGCGATTGGAGGCGGCCTGGCGGGCCACGTCGAGGAGGTCGTAGCGGTACGCGGAAGAGCTGCGAAGCCCTGCGGGCATCTTCAGCAGTTCGTCGAGCGCGGGCTCGAACTCCTCGGCGTCGTACCGGAGTTGCTTGGGCGACCACTTGGCGGCCGACTTCACCGTGAGCGAGGGGCGGGCCCCGAAGAACCCGTCGGCGCCCTCGCTCCACGAGTCGGCGCGGGTCGTGCCGTACGCGGTGCGGCGCAGGATGTCCCAGGCGGCCTCGGCATGCGGATCACGCGCTCCGTAGCGTGCGTACGCCCAGTCCCTGAACCACGCTTCGAGGTTCAAGTCGCCGTCTTCCCAGGCGAGTTCGGAGAACAGGTCGAAGGCGGCGGGATTGTTGTCCGCCGCCTCCGGCATGAGGGCGACACCGCGCAGGGTGCTGCCCTCCTTGGTGCGCCACTTGTTGTACAGCTCGACCCAGTCGGGGGTGTTGGCGCCCATCGTCGTGTGGCCGCCGAAGTTCCAGATGGAGCCGAAGGCGTACGGGGTGTCACCCCAGTCGGCCTCGCGGTCGATGACGGTCGGGAAGCGGTCGGACAGTCCGTCGACGACGAGCATGTGCCGCTTGTCGACGGCGTCGACGATCGCCCTCGGCGGGTTGCGCTGCCAGCCGAGGATCACCCAGATCGCCTTCGGATGCGCGGTCAGCAGCGCCTTCTCGACGCCCTTCGCCGCATCGCCGACCGGTACGTCTCCGGGGTCGCCGCCCTCGTGGAGCAGGTCCATCTTGTAGAGCGTCGAAGGGCCGAACATCTCGTCCTGGACGCGGTAGAAGGTGGCCGCCACCTGCGCGAAGTGGTCGGTGCGCGGGTCCAGCCAGTCGGGCCGCGCGAGGCCCATCCACTCGCCCTGCGGTACGGGCCGCGCGCCCGGATTCCGCTCGGCGAAGCCCGGCGGGACCGTACCGAAGTAGCCCGGGAACACCGGCGTCATGCCCAACTCCCGTACCCGGTCGACGATCCGCCGCCCCAGCGCGGCCCGCGCGTCAAGCAGCTGCCGCGAGACCGGATACGGAAACGCGGCCAGATTCTGCATCAGGAACCACGGCTGATGGGCCGGCCCCGCGATCCACGCCCGCAGCTCCTCGTCCGTGTGCCCGAACTCCTGGAACACCCGGTGGTAGAGCGCGTCCGCGCCGATGTACACCAGCACCTCGTTGTAGCCGTGCAGTGCCAGGATGTCGAGTTCGCGCTCCCAGTACGTCCAGTCGTTGTACGCGCCCGTGTAGCCGTCGTTCGTGTCGTTGAGGACGAAGCGGTGCGGGACGTTGGCCTGCCGGGTGACGGTGCCTTCGAAGCCGGGCAACTGCTCGGGGAGGTCGAGCTGTTCACCGGCCCAGCTGATGTTGGCGTGCGCGATGTGCTTCAAGTACCAGCGCAACCCGGCGAGTTGGGTACCGGGCGTGGTGCCGCCGATGGTGATCCGCCCGGTGCTCCCCGAGACCCGGAAGGCGTCGGGCTCGGCGGGGCTCGTCGTCTCGAACCGCAACTGCTCCCAGTGCCGCGGCAGTAGCCGCCGCGCCGCCCTGCTCGCTGCGCCGGCCTGAGTCACTGAAGCCCCCTTGGCGTCCGTGGCGGAGGAACTCTTCGCTGGTGTGTTCGAGCAGGCTACGACACCGGCCGATGCGGCAACCGCGATCAGAAACGCGCGACGAGCAAGCGGCATTTGGGTCTCCGGTTCCACAGCTGAGGGATGCCGTGGAGAGGGATACCCGCTGAGTGGGGACTTGAGCGTGGAAATAGGGCCACATGGCGGAGAACGCGTCTTGAATGGGCAGTCGGTTTCGCCCCCGACTGCCCGTCAGGTGGCCGCCGACTGCCCGTCACATGGCCGCCGACGTGCCGGATCAGAGGCCGAAGAGCCGAGGATCGCTCGCCAGGGCGCGGAAGTACTCGCGTGGGTCCGCGACCAGCTTTCGTTCCTTGAGGTCCATCAGGCCGCCGGTGGCCGTGATTTCGGCGGCGACCGTGCCGTCGGTCTTGCGTATCTGTTGCTCGACGCGGAAGATCTTGGACTCGTCCATGTGGAAGTCGCACGTCACCTCGACTTCTTCGCCCGCCCGCAGCTCCCGCTTGTAACGGATGGTCGTCTCCAGCGTCACCGGCCCCACCCCCTTGGCCATCATCGTGGACTGGCTGATCCCGGCGGCCTGCACTAACGACCAGCGGGCGTGCTCCGCGTAGTTCAGATACACGCTCTGGTTCAGATGGCCCAGCACGTCGGTCTCGTATCCACGGACGGTCACACGGACGGAAAACGAACCTGACGCCTCTGTCGCTTCTGACACGGCTTCCCCTTCTCGACGATGGTGATCACCAGCTTGGCATGCTCGGCTCACGCTCGTCGCGGTGAGGTGAAGTCACACCCGTCGCGGTGAAGCCAGCAGATAGCGCGCCCGGGTACGAGGCTCCGTGTACTCCCCGACCTGCCAGCCCGCCTTCTCCAGCGTGGCCGCACAGCCTTGCCGCGACTCGGCGTCCGGCACGTGCACCGCGACCGCCTCCGGCTGTGGTGTCGCACGCACCCGGTAGCCGTCGGTGTCGGCCCCCGCAGGCCGATGTCCCGCGGCCTCCAGCGCGAGCGCGGCGGCCTGCACCAGATGCGTACGCTCCCATCCGCACGGCCGGTCCACAGCGCCGTCCGGATTGGTCATCCGCCGCAGCTCCAGGAGCCCCTGCCAGGCACTGTGCACCTCGCGTATGCGTCCGGGCCCCGTATCGACACCCTCCTCGCCGCCGATTCGGGCGGCGAACACGCCGGTGGCTGCGGGCGCGTGGGCGGCGGCGTCCTCGGCGGCGGGGACACTGGCGACCTCGGGCTCCGCAGCCGCCTCCTCACGTATCCGATGCCCGGCCGGTGTCAGGAAGTGGTCGTGCGGCGGCCGGGGATGCCGAAAGGCGAGCCCGCGCTTCACCAGCGCCGCGAGCTGGCTATCCGTACCGCTGAGCCGCCCCGTCACGGGATCGGCGGCATCGATGACACGCCGCTGCGCGGCGGTTGGCGGTCGTGTCACGGCGTGCTCCTCCCTGAATCCCCGAATCGGGCTCCGCCTGATCACCGGCCTGATCAGTGAGCCCATTCGAAGACTACGACCCGCCTCTGACACTCACCCTCTCGCCCGTCACAACTCGCGAGCCCACCGCTCCAGCTCCTCGAAGTCCCGCTCCCGCAGCCCCTTGCGCGGGTCGATCGGCAGCAGGAGAGCCGCCGCGTCGTGGTGCGCGGCGACATGTCGTACATCGAGGTCGGTGATCTTGTCGTCGACCCACACGAAGGGCCGGCCGGCAGCCCACGCCACGACGTGCCGTGTCTTCCAGTACAGACCCTCGGGGTCCCTGACGAACAACTCGGGCCACTCGATCACCGGCAGATCGCCCGGCAGCCCGATCACCGGCGCGATCATCTCGTTGGCCTCGTGCATCCACGTGGTCGCCCACGCCAGTTCGTACGGCAACGCCATCAGCCGCGCCCCATGCCCCGGATTGAGCCGCACCCGCAAGCCGCGCCGCAGCCGCCCCGACCCCGGCACCTGCCGCGCGGACCAGTTCGCGGGCCTGAGCCGCCGGGTCACATACCCACGCGGCCGAACAAACCGCGCGCCGTAGGGATTGAGCGGTCCGTCGACGTCGAGGAGCAGCAGTGGTCGGTCAGTCATGCGAAGAGGGCTACCCAGACCAACCGGCCGTGTACTCACAGGCGTTACTACCAAGAATCCCCTACGGCCACGGAAGCGGGGTACCTGCTCCCACAACTTCTAACGGCGTTGTGAACGAAATCGGGTGCGACGTCTTGACCGAGGTCCAACTGCCGGTGCATGTGCAGCGGCCTGGGCCGGGGATCAGCGGTGGTGCACCGGGCTTTGGCGGCTACTCTCGTCTCTCCATCGACCTGGACTGCAGGGGAGCAGACTGTGCGCAACGCCGCCGTGACGCCCGAGGGTGACCAGATCCGCTGGGTTGAGCTGCCGGGACAGGAGCCGTCACGCGTCTACGTGCATGGTCTGGGCGCTACTTCGCCTGCCTACTTCACGCAGGTGGCGGTCCATCCTCTGCTGGCCGGCCGCCGTTCGCTGCTGATCGACTTGCTCGGGCACGGCATCAGTGACCGGCCGACGGGCTTCGACTACACCCTGGAATCGCACGCCGATGCCCTCGCCGCGGCCCTGACCTGCGCGGGTGTTACCGGCGCCGAGCTGATCGCGCACAGCATGGGCGGCTCGGTGGCCATCGTCCTGGCTGCCCGGCACCCTCAGCTGGTCTCCCGCCTGGTCCTGGTCGACGCCAACCTCGACCCGATCCCGCCCAGGCCCGGCTCCGCAGGCAGCAGCGGCATCGCCGCGTATTCCGAGCAGGAGTTCCTGGCGGGCGGCTGGGAAAAGATCCGCGACCGGGCCGGTTCCCACTGGTGGTCCACGATGCGCCTGGGCGGCCGGGAGGCCCTGCACCGCAGCGCGGTCCACCTCACCCGCGGCACCGTCCCCACCATGCGTGAGCTTCTGCTGGACCTGAAGATTCCCCGCACCTACCTGCTGCCCGAGGCTGACGGCCCGCTCCCGGGCACTGGTGCGCTCGTTGAAGCGGGGGTGGCCGTGGTCCCGATCCCGGACTGCGGGCACAACATCATGCTGGATAATCCGGAAGGCTTCGCCCGCGCCACCGCGGCGGCGCTCGCGGACCGAGACCAGCAATAGCCAGGCCATCCGCGAAGGCGGAGCGTGACGTGGAGAGGGCCGCACGGGTTCCTCGTGTGTGATGACGAATGTGCCCGTGCGGCCTTGTCCCATCATCCTGCCTTCACCGGCATCTCCCGCGCGCATCTCGGCAGTTTGTGGCGCTGTGGCCAGTCCTGACGGTAGAAGCGCAGATGCAGGACTCCTTCACACGCAAGCGCGCGGTGCGGGAATCGATCTCGAAGAGATCAGCGCATTCGTCCCGGGGAACGTCTACGACGCGGAGGCGGAACGAGGCTGTTGGCGAATTCTCCCCGGCCAGGTGATCGGTCGCGGAAATGTGACAGTTTCGGGGGTAGGTGTCACATTCTCGCGATCGCATACCGGGTCTGGCAGCGTCGACCGGAGCGGCCGCACCGCCTTCGGGGTTGGCCCACGGCATTAGCGCGGACCAAGGCGGGGCCTCGTTCGGTTGTACGTCAGTGATCGGCGGCGTACGAGACGAAGGCGGCCCAATCCTGCGGCCTGAAGGCCAGCGACTCTCGCGGGGGCAGGGCCTGAGCTCGGATGATCCCATAGCGCAGTTCGAGGATCTGAACCTCCTTGGAGTCCGAGATCAGTCGGCTGGTGAGCTGAACCTCGTTGTGTCCCACCGTTGTTCCCTCCTTGAGCCGCAGCAGGTGGAAGGGTCCGCCGAGACCGGCGTTGTCCTCACGCTCCACCACGCAGACGCCCACGCCACGCTCCGTATCGAACTCACGGATGCCTGCCCCGACCGCCGCCCTCCCGCCTTCGGCACGCTCGAACCACCCTCGTCCGACGCCGAGTCCGGCCGCGGCCTCCTCCTTGTCGAGGCCCTGGCCACTCACTGGGGGACGACGTGTGGAGACCCGTACACCAAGACGGTGTGGTGCGAGGTCGCTCTCACGTGACTGTCAGTGCCCTCTGGCACGGCGAGCCGAGCCCGCTGCTGGGGAAGCTCGCCCTACTGCCGATACCCGCTGAGGAACCGCCCGATCCGTCCGATCGCCGCGTCCAGGTCGTCGACGTACGGGAGGGTGAGGATGCGGAAGTGGTCGGGGCGGGGCCAGTTGAAGCCGGTGCCCTGGACCACCTGGATCTTCTCCTGCAGCAGCAGGTCGAGGACGAACTTCTCGTCGTCGTGGATCTTGTGCACCTGGGGGTCGATGCGCGGGAACGCGTACAGCGCGCCCTTCGGTTTCACGCAGGAGACGCCCGGGATCTCGTTGAGCTTCTCCCAGGCGCGGTCGCGCTGTTCGCGCAACCTGCCCCCGGGCGCGGTGAGTTCGCGGATGGACTGGCGGCCGCCGAGCGCGGCCTGGATGGCGTACTGGGCGGGCGCGTTGGCGCACAGCCGCATGGAGGCCAGCATCGTCATGCCCTCGAGGTAGTCGCGGGCGTGCTGGCGCGGGCCCGTGACGACCATCCAGCCGGAGCGGAAACCCGCCACGCGGTACGTCTTGGACAGTCCGCAGAAGGTGAGGACCACCAGGTCGGGGGCGAGGGAGGCGACCGAGTGGTGCACGGCGTCGTCGTAGAGGATCTGGTCGTAGATCTCGTCGGCGAAGACCATCAGGCCGTGCCGGCGCGCGAGGTCGAGAATGCCCTCGATGATCTCCTTCGGATAGACCGCGCCCGTCGGGTTGTTGGGGTTGATGATGACGACGGCCTTGGTACGGTCCGTGATCTTCGCAGCCATGTCGTCCAGGTCCGGGTACCAGTCGGCCTGTTCGTCACAGAGGTAGTGCACCGCCTTGCCGCCCGCCAGCGTCGTCACCGCCGTCCAGAGCGGGAAGTCCGGGGCGGGGATGAGGATTTCGTCGCCGTCCTCGACCAGCGCCTGGACCGCCATGGAGACGAGTTCCGAGACGCCGTTGCCGAGGAAGACATCGTCCACCCCGACTTCGAGGCCCAGGTCCTGGTAGCGCTGGGCGACGGCGCGGCGGGCCGAGAGGATGCCGCGGGAGTCGGTGTAGCCGTGTGCCTGGGGCAGCATGCGGATCATGTCCTGGAGGATCTCCTCCGGCGCCTCGAAGCCGAAGAGCGCCGGGTTGCCGGTGTTCAGCCGCAGCACACTGTGGCCCGCCTCCTCCAGGGCGTTCGCGTGCTCGATGACCGGACCCCGGATCTCGTAACAGACCTCGCTGAGCTTGCTCGACTGCCGGAACTCCATGCGGTGCGCACCTCCAGGTTGGTGTGTTGCTTGGTTTTACCAAGTACCGGCTTGGAAAGTCCAACAACATGTCTAGACTGCGCCGCATGTCACCTCGCCGAAGCTACGACCAGTACTGTTCCGCTGCCCGGGCCCTCGACGCCGTCGGTGACCGCTGGACCCTCCTGATCGTGCGCGAGCTCCTCGCCGGTCCACGCCGCTACACCGACCTGCACGCGGATCTGCCCGGCGTGAGCACGGACGTCCTCGCCTCCCGGCTCAAGGACATGGAACGGGACGGGCTGTCGACCCGGCGTCGGCTACCCCCGCCGGGAGCGGCCTTCGTGTACGAACTCACCGACCGCGGACGCCAGTTGCTCCCTGTCCTGCAGGCCCTGGGCGAGTGGGGCGCGCCCCTGCTTCAGGAGCGGCGGCCCACCGACGCTGTGCGCGCGCACTGGTTCGTGCTGCCGTTGCTGCGCTGTCTGGCGGGACTTGGCGAGGGGGTCGTACAAGTACAGCTGGAGGAAGGGGCGTTCTACGTACACCTCGGCGCCGAGGACGGCGGACCGGTCTACGGCGAGGGGGCCGCGCCCGAGGAGCCCGCTGCCCGGCTCGCGCTCGACTCGGGGACGTGTACGGCACTTGCCCAGGGCGGCCTGACGCTACGGGAAGCGATACGGGCCGGGCGGGTCGACGTGGTGGGCGACGGGCCGCTGGCCAAGGAGCTGCGGGACATCTGACGACCCGCCACCAAACCTTGCACACTACGGCAGTTCACGCCCCCAGCGGATTCGGCACCCGCGCCCAGATGTCCCCCGGCCGCTCCGGCGAGAGCCGCATTAGCGTCAGCGCCTTCGTGGGCAGCGGTCCGTCCAGCAGGACCGCCAGGTCGGGCGTGCGCGGCAGGTCTCGTACGGCCGTGGAGAGCGCCTCGCCGAGCGCCGCACTCGAACCCGCCGTCGCCCCCAGCGTGCCCGTGACGAGCGAGCCGAACAGCTTGCGCCGCAGGGTGGTCTCGTCGTCCGTGATCAGCCGGCCGGACAGGTCCGGGGCCGGGATGCCATGGCGGGCGAGGCGGGCCGGGCTGATGCGGATGTCGGCAAGGTCGCGGTAGATCAGGCGGGTTGGGGTGCCCGAGGGGGAGAGCACCACGAGGAGATTCTGGCCGTGGGCCTCCAGCGCCACGCCCAGCTCCAGCAGCCGCAGACACACCGTCAGCGCGAGCCGCGTGAACTCGGCCAGCCAGGAAGGGGATTGGGGCAGCCCGGTCAAGCCGAGCGCGGCGACCGGCACCACCCGCTCGCCCTCGGCCGCGTAGGATTCCGGCGCCTCGCGCACCACGGCCGCGAACTCCGGGGTGTGGGCGGTGGCCGCCCCGAGCGTGCGGGTGATGTGCAGCAGCCCGTCCAACCGGGCGGCGAGCGCGTCCGCGAAGGCGGACACCGTCGCGGCCGTAGCGATCGAGTACACCGAGATGTCCCGCACCGCCGACGTCAGCCGGGCGCTCAGCGCGGTCTTGATGTGCGGCCCGCCGGGCGCGGCGTCGGCGAGGGTGCGCAGCGACATGAGGGGGTGGGCGGTTATACCCGAGCCGCCCACCAGGTTCTCGTCCTTCAGCACATGCTGGGCCTGCCACGGATGCACCGGGATCAACACCCGCCCGGCCTCCCGGTACGGCCACTCGCCCGCCACCAGACAGGCCTCCTCCGGAGCGGCGACCAGGCCCAGCTCGACCACCGGCCGGTGCTCGGGCGCGTACGCCAACTGCTCGGCCACCGAAAAGCCCGGCCGGGAACGGCAGTTGGGGTGGAAGGGATGCCCGTCGACGATCCGCTGCTCCCACTCCCAGGTCGCGGAAGGGGCCTCAAGCGGCGGCTGGTCGGCGCGGGACAGGGCCAACGAGGCGACGCTGTGGTCGAGTTCGGCGGCGAAGGCGTCACCGTGCGGGAAGGAGAGTGCGGTCATGAGTGCGGCCGGGTGGTCGTACGCCGAACCGTCCAGCTCAACCTCCGTAACGGATGCGGCAGTTCCGTACGCGTCCGAGTGCGGCCCGTGCAGCCGGCGACCATCGGCCAGATGGAGCGTCAGACCCTCGCGCCCCTGCTCCCGCCGCGTGATCCACGGCAGCGGCTCATGGGCGAGACCACGCCACAGCCGGGTCAGCACGGCGGCCCGGGCGCCAGGGAGCTCGGCGGCGTACCCCGGCAGCAGGGCGGGCCAGGCGGTACGCAGCTCGGCGGCGAGGGCGGACTCGGCCTCGGCCGGGGTGGGGGGATGGTGCACGGGGTGGCTCCTCGGGTGATGGGAGGGCGTCGGGACCGGGTACTACGGCAGACATACTGATCTTCACTACCCGTATGGAACGAATGGACCGCGTGGAACCCATGCCCCCCAGGGACGACGTCGCAGAGGCCGCCGACGCGTACGCGGCAGCGCCGCTGCTCAATTGTCTGCTGCGGGAGGTGGCCGAGCGTGCACCGGGGTCCGGTGAGCGGCCCGTGTACCGGCTGCCGTCCGGAGGACGCCTGCTGCGGGTACGCGGCGGACGCCGGCCCGCCGAGCCGGAGGTGTACTCCGCCGGGGCCTGGCACCGCCTCACCCACGCCGAGCTGGTCAAACTCACCGCCGACGAGCTGCGCCGGCACACCGGCCTGGCCAACTCCGAGCTGCCCGCCGAAATGATCGACAGCCGCGACGCGGTGGCGGCGCTCCTCGTCGCACGCGAGGAGGCGGCCCCGCCCGAGGACCCGTATCAGCGCTCCGAGCAGTCCCTGATCACCGGACACCCCTACCATCCCGCGCCCAAGGCCCGCGGCGGCGGCCCGGTCGCCGGCTGGCTCCCGTACGCCCCCGAGGCGTACGCCCGCTTCCCCCTCGTCCTTCTCGGGGTGCGGGAGGACACGGTCGTCGAGGAGGGCGACACTCGGGCGATCGACGCGCTGGCCGAGGCCCCTCCCGGCTACCGGCTCCTGCCCGCCCACCCCTGGCAGCTCGACCTCATCGGCAGCCGACCGGAGATCCGCGACGCCTTCGCCGACGGCCGCCTCGTACGACTCGGCCGCGCCCCGGCCCCGGCCTGGCCCACGGCGGCCATCCGCACGGTGTACGACCCTGCCGCCGACCTCTTCCTGAAGTTCAGCCTCGACGTCCGCATCACCAACGACATCCGCCGTCTCTGGCGTCACGACCTCCTCGCACTCCGCCGCACGGACGCGGCGGCCACCTCGGCGTTCGCGGCCGTGGACGGCCCTGCGGCCTGGCTGAGCGACCGCGGATACCGCACGGCGCGCTTCGCCTTCGAGGAACTCGCCGTCCTCGTACGCGACGGTCTGCGGGACCACGTCCTCCCCGGCGCCACCCCCTTGCTGGCGGCCGCCCTCACGGAAGGCTTCGACGGCAGCCCGCTGGACTCCCTCGCCGACCCGGCCGCCTGGTGGACGGCGTATGTGCGTCAAGTCGTCCCGCCCGCACTGGAGTTGTTCGCCCGGTACGGTGTCGTACTCGAAGCGCATCTGCAGAACACGGTGGTGGCCGTGGATGACGCCGGTCTGCCGGTGCAGGCACTGTTCCGGGACGCCGAGGGCGTGAAGCTGCTGCCCGACGTCACGCGCGCCGCCGGGTGGGAGCGGCTGGTGTACTGCCTCGTCGTCAACAACCTCCTCGAGATCGCGGGGGCGTTGGAGGAGCGGTATCCGGGGGTGGAGCTGTGGTCTGCCGTACGACGGGAGCTGAAGCGATACGAGCCGGGGCTGCCCGAGGTGGGGGAGCTGCTCCGGGCTCCCACGCTGCCCGGCAAGACGAATCTGCTGTTGCGGTGGACGGGGGCGGACGGGGCGGATGCCCGGTATCTGCCGCTGGCCAACCCCTTGCGGTAGGTGGCGCGGAAAATGCCGGTGGGTACGGTGACCCGCTGATTTACAGTGGCCGGTGTGCTGCGCGAAGTGACTGCCGACCGATACGTGACCCCGCTGAGGTCCGGCGGCTCCGTGCCCGGAGTCGTCGAGGCCGACGACCTGGGGACGTATGTCGTGAAGTTCACCGGCTCCGCGCAGGGCAGGAAGGCGCTGGTCGCCGAGGTGATCGTGGGTGAGCTGGCCCGCGCGCTGGGGCTCAGGTTCCCCGAGCTGGTCCTGGTGCACTTCGACCCGGAGATCGCCGACGGGGAGCCGCATCAGGAGGTGCGGGACCTGCACAGCGCCAGCGCCGGCATCAACCTCGGCATGGACTTCCTGCCGGGTGCGAAGGACTTCACGCCCGAGGTCGCCGAGACATTCCGCGTGGACCCGCTGGAGGCGGGCCGGATCGTATGGCTCGACGCGCTGACCGTCAACGTCGACCGTACGGTCCACAGCTCCAACCTGATGGTCTGGCCCACGTTCGGCACCACACCCCCGCATCTGTGGCTGATCGACCACGGCGCCGCCCTCGTCTTCCACCACCGCTGGGACGCCACAGAACCGGAGAAGACGTACGACTTCCGGCACCACGCGCTGGGCCACTACGGCCCGGACGTACGGGCCGCCGACGCCGAGCTGGCGCCCCGCGTGACCGAACAGCTGCTCCGCGAGATCACCGCCGAAGTGCCGGACGCCTGGCTCGCGGACGAGCCGGGCTTCGCCACGCCCGACGAGCTGCGCGAGGCCTACGCCGGCTACCTCCACGCGCGCGTGCGGGCATCAGCGGCGTGGCTGCCCACGGATTTCCCCACCCGGGAGGAACTCGCCGCCGAGCAGGCCCTGCGCGCGGCGAAGAGTCAGCGAGGCCGTCCGAAGTGGCTCCAGCAGGTCCCCGACCTGCACGGCAAACCGGCGGCGGAACAGGATTGGTCGGTACACCTCGGATGACCCACCGCGTTCAGATCGAGTACTGCACCCAGTGCCGCTGGCTGCCCCGCGCCGCATGGCTGGCACAGGAGCTCCTCACCACCTTCGAGACCGAGCTGACGGAGCTGTCCCTGAAGCCGGGCACGGGCGGCGTGTTCGTCGTACGCGTCGACGACGAGGTGGTCTGGGACCGGCGCGAGCAGGGCTTCCCGGAGCCGACGGCCGTCAAGCGCCTCGTACGCGACCGAGTGGCCCCGGGCAGGACCCTGGGCCACTCGGAGAAACCGGCGGACTGACTCAGCCGGACTCGGTCGGGCTCAGCCGACGAGCTGCTCGTACGCGGGAAGCGTCAGGAAGTCCACGTACTCCTCGTCCAGCGACACCTTCAGGAGCAGATCGTGGGCCTGCTGCCAGTTGCCCGCCGCGAAGGCCTCGTCGCCCAACTCGGCGCGGATGGCGGCCAGTTCCTCGGCTGCCACCTTACGGGCCAGCTCCGGCGTGGCCTTCTCACCATTCTCGAACTCCACACCCGCGTTGATCCACTGCCAGATCTGGGAGCGGGAGATCTCGGCGGTGGCCGCGTCCTCCATGAGGTTGAAGATCGCGACCGCGCCGAGGCCGCGCAGCCAGGCCTCGATGTAGCGGATGCCGACCTGGACGGCGTTGACCAGGCCCGCGTACGTGGGCTTGGCATCGAGGGAGTCGACGGCGATCAGGTCGGCGGCCTTGACGTCGACGTCCTCGCGCAGCCGGTCCTTCTGGTTCGGCTTCTCGCCGAGCACCGCGTCGAAGGACGCCATCGCGATCGGCACCAGGTCCGGGTGCGCCACCCAGGAGCCGTCGAAGCCATCCCTCGCCTCACGGTCCTTGTCGGCCTTGACCTTCTCGAAGGCGACCTTGTTGACCTCCTCGTCGCGCCGCGAGGGGATGAACGCCGCCATGCCGCCGATCGCGTGCGCCCCGCGCTTGTGGCAGGTGCGCACGAGGAGTTCGGTGTACGCGCGCATGAACGGAGCCGTCATCGTCACCGCGTTGCGGTCCGGCAGCACGAACTTCGGCCCGCCGTCACGGAAGTTCTTCACGATGGAGAAGAGATAGTCCCAGCGGCCCGCGTTCAACCCCGAGGCGTGGTCGCGGAGTTCGTAGAGGATCTCCTCCATCTCGTAGGCCGCCGTGATCGTCTCGATCAGGACGGTGGCGCGGATGGTGCCCTGCGGGACGCCGACGTAGTCCTGCGCGAAGACGAAGACGTCGTTCCAGAGGCGGGCCTCCAGATACGACTCCGTCTTGGGGAGGTAGAAGTACGGGCCCTTGCCGAGGTCGAGCAGGCGCTGCGCGTTGTGGAAGAAGTACAGACCGAAGTCGACGAGCGCGCCTGGGACGGGGGTGCCCGAATCGTCCACCAGATGGCGCTCGTTCAGGTGCCAACCGCGCGGGCGCATCACGACCGTCGCCAGCTCCTCGGCCGGCTTCAGGGCGTACGACTTGCCCTCGGGGGAGGTGAAGTCGATACGGCGCTCATACGCGTCGGTGAGGTTGAGCTGGCCGAGGACCACGTTCTCCCAGGTGGGCGCCGAGGCGTCCTCGAAGTCCGCGAGCCAGACCTTGGCACCCGAGTTGAGGGCGTTGATGGTCATCTTGCGGTCGGTGGGGCCGGTGATCTCGACGCGGCGGTCGTTCAGGGCCTCCGGTGCCGGGCCCACCTTCCAGGAGTCGTCGGCCCGGATGGCGGCGGTCTCGGGGAGGAAGTCGAGCGTGGAGGTACGGGCGATCTCGGCGCGGCGCTCGGCACGACGGGCGAGGAGCTCGTTGCGCCGGGGCGTGAACTGCCGGTGCAGCTCGCCCACGAAGGCGAGCGCCGCGTCCGTGAGGACCTCACCCTGCCGGGGCAGGGGCTCGGCGTCGACGATGGCCAGCGGGGACGGCGCTGGTGCGGACATGAGCTGTCACTTCCTTCAGCGAGCTGACTTCAGTACACGGCAGAACTGGGTGCCAATGGATACTAATTTCCTCATGGTGGAAGTTCAATGTTTTGTTGATGTCAAGATTCTCTGAGTCACAAGATTCTCCGAGTCACTCGAGGTGGATCAGATCGCTTTCCGTGTCGATGTCGTACGCCTGCGCCACGTCACCGCACTCGACGAGCGTGATCGCGTCCTCGTGGGCCTTCAGATAGGCGCGTGCCCCACGATCCCCGACCGCAGTCGCGCTGATGCCGGGCCAGTGGTCGGCGCCGAACAGCACGGGATGCCCGCGTACGCCGTCGTACGCGGCTGCCGCGAGCGATGCCCCGGAGCCGTACGCGGCGAGCACGCGGGCCACCGCCTCCGGCCCGATGCCGGGCTGGTCGACCAGCGACACCACGGCGGCCCGCGCCCCCGTACCGGCCAGCGAGTCGAGCCCGGCCCGCAGGGAGGAGCCCATGCCCTCCTCCCACCGGTCGTTGTCGACGAGGACGCAGCCGGGCAGTACGGCCCTGGAACGTACGAGGTCCGCCTGCGCCCCCAGGACCACATGCACCCGGGCGCAGCCTCCCGCCCGCAACACCCCCGCCGCGTACTCGACGAGGGGGCGCCCCCGGTGCTCGAGCAGCGCCTTGGGCCGCCCGCCGAGCCGCCGGCCCCCGCCCGCCGCGAGCAGCAGCCCCGCCACCTGGTCCCGTTTCGCTGTCATGCCTCCTGCATACCTGACGCCGGGGCGAGTTCATGGTTTCCATGGACTGAATTTCGGCTCTCGGAGTGGCGCCCACCGCTCCGGTTGGCGTTTACTGGCCCGCGGCCCCCGGTGCCTGACCAACGCCACGGGGTGCTCGACAGAGGCAGTACGTCCGGCGCACGAAGGGGTGCGAGGGGGAGAGCTGTGTTGCGGAGCTTGGGGCAGAGGCGGCCAGTGACCGGCAGCGACGAGGATCCAAGGGTGGCGGAGCTCCGGACCGCGGTGTCCAGGCTGCGTCGCGAACTCGCCGCGCATCCGGCCGAGTTCCCGGACCGCGGTATCGCGGAGGACGAACTCGCCGCGCTCGCCGCGATGACCGTCAGCGGCATCCCGGAGGTACCGCGACTGCGCCGCTCGCTGCTGCTGATCGCCGGCTCCATCGGCTCGGTCAGCGCGCTGGCGCCGGGGCTGCAGGAAGTGCGTAGCGCGGTGGAACTCTTCGGGGAGCCGCGCCGCTGAGCGCCACTGCCTCCGGCGGTTGGGCGGCTGCGGGTTGTTTGTGGCTGGTCGCGCCGTTCCCCGCGCCCCTTGGGTGCGTGCGTGGGTCGGGGCCGCGGGCCGGTGCGTCAGCCCGTCGCAGGCCGGGCGTACGGCCCTTTGCTGGTACAGGGTGCGGGTGGCCTGAGACCGAACCTACGCGACGGGCATACGACGCACCGGCCCACGGCCCCTCCCGCCGGTGGGAAGCTGCGGGTTCGTTGTGGCTTTGGCTGAGTGGAGCCGCAGGCTTTTTAGTTTGGGGGCGCGGGGAACTGCGCGACCAGCCACGACGCACCCGCAGCCGCGACACGACTGTCACCCCCACCCCCTGACGGGGGTCTGGGGCGCAGCCCCCCCACGCGGCGGAGCCGCAAATCGATACAGCCCCGCGCCCCTTACGGGGCGCTTGGCCCCGAGCTTGCCAGCGCCTCCGACAGTTCCACCGCGATCTGCTGCAGCACGGGCACGGTCTTCTCCGTCATCGCCTCTGTGACGCGGCCTGCCGGGCCGGAGATCGAAATCGCCGCCGCGGTGGGGGAGTTGGGCACGGAGACCGCGAGGCAGCGGACGCCGACCTCCTGCTCGTTGTCGTCCACCGCGTACCCGGACCGGCGGACCTCTTCGAGTGCGGTGAGGAATTCGTCCGGTGAGGTGATCGTCTTCTCCGTGGCGGCCGGCATGCCCGTACGGGACAGCAGTGCGCGTACCTCGTTCGCCGGGAGGTGCGCGAGCAGCGCCTTGCCGACGCCGGTGGAGTGCGGCAGCACGCGGCGGCCGACCTCGGTGAACATCCGCATCGAGTGCTTGGACGGGACCTGGGCGACGTATACGATCTCGTCGCCGTCGAGCAGCGCCATGTTCGCCGTCTCGCCGGTCTCCTCGACCAGGCGCGCCAGGTAGGGCCGGGCCCAGGTGCCGAGCAGCCGGGACGCGGACTCGCCGAGGCGGATCAGGCGGGGGCCGAGCGCGTACCGCCGGTTGGTCTGCTGGCGTACGTAACCGCAGGCCACCAGCGTGCGCATCAGCCGGTGGATCGTCGGCAGCGGCAGCCCGCTGCTCACGGAGAGCTCGCTGAGGCCGACCTCGCCGCCCGCGTCCGCCATTCTCTCCAGCAGGTCGAAGGCGCGCTCGAGGGACTGGACGCCACCGCTGGGTGCGGAATTCTTCGATGCGGAGGCATCCGCGGAGGCGTCGCTGGCGCTGGGCGTCGGCACGGGAGTTCCTTTCAGATCCGGCAGGAGAGGCAGCCTATCGGCCGGTCAGTTTGTTGACTGACCGGCTACGGATAACTACGTTCTGCTTGATGGAAGCTTAATTCCGCTTTATGGAAGGTGCCAGGCGCAGGGGCGCGCTCTTGACGGGGCAGGGCCCGCGGTGAAGACTCTTCAACATAACGTTGAATTTCGCATTGCGGAAGAGGCGGAAGCAGCGGCAGAGAACGGCAGAGAGGGGTCCGGGTGTCCGACGACGGATGGGGCGAGGGACAGGGCGAAGGGCGGGACGAACTGGTCCTGCGCTCGAGGCGCGTCATCACTCCCGAAGGGACGCGCGCCGCCTCGGTCGCGGTCACCGCGGGCAAGATCACGGGCGTACTGCCGTACGACGCCGAAGTGCCCCCCGGAGCGCGGCTGGAGGACTTCGGCGACGACGTCCTGCTGCCCGGCCTCGTCGACACCCACGTGCACGTCAACGACCCGGGCCGCACGGAATGGGAGGGCTTCTGGACCGCCACCCGCGCCGCGGCGGCCGGTGGCATCACGACGCTGATCGACATGCCCCTCAACTCCCTTCCGCCGACCACGACGGTCGACCACCTTCGTACCAAGAAGGACGTCGCCCGGTCCAAGGCGCACATCGACGTCGGCTTCTGGGGCGGCGCCCTGCCCGACAACGTCAAGGACCTGCGACCGCTGCACGACGCCGGAGTCTTCGGCTTCAAGGCGTTCCTGTCGCCCTCCGGAGTCGACGAGTTCCCCGAGCTGGACCAGGAGCAACTCGCCCGTTCGCTGGCCGAGATCGCCGGATTCGACGGCCTGCTGATCGTGCACGCCGAGGACCCGCACCAGCTCGCCGCCGCCCCGCAGAGGAGCGGCGGCAACTACGCCGACTTCCTCGCCTCCAGGCCGCGCGACGCCGAGAACACCGCCATCGCACAGCTCATCGCGCAGGCAGGGCGCCTCCACGCGCGCGTGCACGTGCTCCACCTCTCGTCCAGCGACGCACTGCCGCTGATCGCCGCCGCCAAACGGGAGGGCGTACGGCTGACCGTCGAGTCCTGTCCGCACTACCTCACACTCACGGCCGAGGAAGTCCCGGAGGGGGCCAGCGAGTTCAAGTGCTGCCCGCCGATCCGTGAGGCGGCCAACCAGGACGCGCTGTGGCAGGGCCTGATCGACGGCACGATCGACTGCATCGTCTCCGACCACTCGCCCTCCACCGCCGACCTCAAGACCGCCGACTTCGCCACCGCCTGGGGCGGCATCTCCTCGCTCCAGCTGGGCCTTTCGGCGATCTGGACGGAGGCACGCAGACGCGGCCGGTCCCTCGAGGACGTCGTCCGCTGGATGTCCGCGCGCCCCGCCGAACTGGCCGGGCTCTCCCAGAAGGGCGCCATCGAGGCCGGCCGCGACGCCGACTTCGCGGTCCTCGCACCCGAGGAGACCTTCACCGTCGACCCCGCCGCACTGCACCACCGCAACCGGGTCACGGCGTACGCGGGCCGGACCCTGGACGGCGTCGTCAAGTCCACCTGGCTGCGCGGCGAACGCATCGTTGCCAACGGCGAGTTCGGCGAACCCACCGGCCGACTTCTCGAGAGGAACAACTGATCACCGTGACGGCGCAGCATCAATCCCCTTTGGCTCGTTTCACCGGCGACGCGAGTCCGTACGGAGGCGGCGACCCGTACGCGGACTACCGCACCGCCGACTTCCCCTTCACTCGCTACGCCAACCTCGCCGACCGCCGCCTCGGCGCCGGTGTCATCGCCGCCAACGACGAGTTCTTCGCCCAGCGCGAGAACCTGCTCGTGCCCGAGCGCGCCGAGTTCGACCCCGAGCGCTTCGGGCACAAGGGCAAGATCATGGACGGCTGGGAGACACGGCGCCGACGGGGCGCCTCCGCCGAGCATCCGTGGCCCACGGCCGAGGACCACGACTGGGCGCTCGTACGCCTCGGCGCCCCCGGAGTCGTACGCGGCGTCGTCGTCGACACCGCGCACTTCCGCGGCAACTATCCGCAGGCGGTGTCGGTCGAGGGCGTGTCGCTGCCCGGATCCCCCTCGCCGGAGGAGCTGCTGTCGGACGACGTGAAGTGGACGACTCTCGTCCCCCGTACGGCAG
The DNA here is from genome assembly GCF_054783935.1 of Streptomyces pseudoechinosporeus. Taxonomy (NCBI): domain Bacteria; kingdom Bacillati; phylum Actinomycetota; class Actinomycetes; order Kitasatosporales; family Streptomycetaceae; genus Streptomyces; species Streptomyces pseudoechinosporeus. Next base: position 256,226 of record NZ_BAAGPS010000091.1, on the reverse strand, counting down.
TTGGCGGCCACGCGGCCAACGGCTTCGCCGTCTCCCTGGAGCAGCGCTTCACGCATCTGCGGGTCAACCAGCATCCCGACGGGGGCATCGCGCGCCTGCGCGTGTACGGCGAGGTGGTCCCGGACCCCGAGTGGCTGACGGTGCTCGGCACCTTCGACGTGGTGGCCCTGGAGAACGGCGGCCAGGTCGAGGACGCCTCCAACCTCTTCTACTCACCCGCCACCAACAGCATCCAGCCGGGCCGTTCCCGCGCGATGCACGAGTGCTGGGAGACCCGGCGCCGCCGCGACCGGGGCCACGACTGGATCCGCTACCGCCTGGCGGCGCAGGCCCAGATCCGCGCGATCGAGATCGACACGGCGTACCTGAAGGGCAACTCGGCCGGGTGGGCTTCGGTGTCGGTGAGGGACACCGAGAGCGGCGACTGGACGGAGATCCTGCCGCGCACCTGCCTCCAGCCGGATACGAACCACCGGTTCGTCCTCGCCGGGCCGGTTGTGGGTACGCATGCGCGCGTGGACATCTTTCCGGACGGAGGGATCTCGCGGTTGCGGCTGTTCGGTTCGCTGACGGAGGAGGGGGTGGCGGGGTTGCGGGGGCGGCTTCGGGAGGTGGGGGGCTGACGGGCGGGGTTTTTCGCCCCCGGCCCTACGCCGCGATCTCCGACAAACTCCTGGCAGGCGCTCTGGACGACGTGCTGGAGGCGACGGGGCTGACCGACAAGGACGGCGAGCCACTCCACTTCACACCACAGGACTTCCGGCGCATCTTCATCACCGACGCCATCCGCAGCGGTCTGCCACCCCACATTGCCCAAGTCATCGCCGGGCACGCGGACATCAACGCCCTGTGAGGACTGGTTGAAGATCGAGCCACTGGTCCGTACCCCGTTCAGGAGATCGGTCAGCGGATCGATGCCGGTCAGTCCCGAGGGATCCATGCCGGTCGGCGTAGACGAACGCGTATGGACGTGAGCCTGTGTGGCATGGGTGAGGCGGTCGGCGGCTGGTTGAGTTGAGGCCATGAGCGACGAGATCATCCTGGTGACGGGTGCTACGGGAAAGACCGGCCGCAGGGTGGCGCGGCTGCTGCAGGAGCGTGGCGTGGCGGTCTGCGCGGCCTCCCGTTCCGGTACACCGTCCTTCGACTGGACGGACCGGACTACCTGGGAGCCCGCGCTGCGGGGCGTGACGGGGATATACCTGGTGGTCCCCGACCTCGGCAGCCCGCAGGCCGCCCAGGCCATCGGTGCGTTCGCCCGGCAGGCCGCGGCGGCCGGGGCACGGCGGGCGGTGCTGCTGTCCGTGCCCGAGGGCGGGGCGGACCAGGAGCACGTCCTTGCCGCGGAGCGGGCGCTGGAGCACGCGGGCCTGGACTGGACCGTGCTGCGGCCGCGGTGGTTCTTTCAGAACTTCAGCGAGGACTTCCTGCTCGACCCCGTGCTGAGCGGCGAGGTACGGCTGCCTGCCGGAGACGGCAAGGAGGCGTTCGTCGACGCCGAGGACATCGCCGAGGTGGCGGTCGTCGCCCTCACCGAGGACGGGCACGCCGGGTGGCACTACGAGCTCAGCGGCCCGAAGCTGATGACCTTCCAGGACGCGGTCGAGGAAATCGCCCGGGCCACCGGCCGCGACATCCGCTACGTGCCGCTGACCCCGGAGGAATACGCGGACGAGCAGCGCGCCCAGGGCGTGCCCGAGGAGTGGGTGCAGCTGTCCGTCGGCCTGTACGAGTACGTCCGCTCCGGTGGCCTCGCGTCCCTCAGCGACGGCGTCCAGCGTGCCCTCGGGCGGGCCCCGAGGGACTTCTCCGACTACGCCAAGACCGCTGCCGCGCAGGGCGCTTGGTCCGCATAACGCTCATCTGACATCTGACGCCTACCTGACCTTTCCGGGCAGGGGAGCTCCGCAAGCGGACCTCCCCTGCCCGGATTTGCATGCCCGTGCGCACATACGCGCATAAATCTTGCATATCCATGTATATGCAATCAAGTAAGGAGAAGTACGTGAGAGGACTGCACGGCAAGAGGGTCGTCATCGCCGGGGGTGCTACCGGCATCGGCGCCGCGTCGGCCGCGCGGCTCGCCGAAGAAGGTGCCTCGGTCGTCGTCGGCGACATCAACATAGATGCGGCGCAGGCGACGGCCAAGCGGGTGACCGATGCCGGGGGTGTCGCGCTCGCCGTCGAGTTCGACCTGGCCGACGAACGCTCGATCCAGGCCCTGGTCAGCCAGGCCGTCAGCGAACTCGGCGGAATCGACGGGCTCTACAACGTCGGTGCCGACCTGTCTGGAGACACCATGGGCCGCGACACCGACCTGCTGGGCATGGACCCGGCGGTCTGGCGGCGCAACCACGACGTGAACCTGCTCGGTTATGCCCTCACCTGTCGGGAGGTCATCCCGCACCTGCTGGGTCAGGGTGGCGGCGTCATCGTCAACACGTCCTCCGGTGCGGCGTGGGGCGGCGACCCCTCCCGTCCCGCGTACGCCGCCTCCAAGGCGGGCGTCAGCGCGCTGACCCGCCATATCGCGGGCCGTTGGGGCAAGGAAGGCATCCGCTGCAACGGTGTCGCCCCCGGCGTGGTGATGACCGACGCCTTCAAGCAGAGCGATTCCGAGGACGTGAAGGCCTGGGCCCTGCGGTCCATCCGCGCTCCCCGGCTGGGCGAGCCCGAGGACCTGGCCGCCGTCGTGGCCTTCCTGCTCTCCGACGACGCGGCCTACGTCAGCGGTCAGGTCTGGTCGGTCTGCGGCGGCTGGAGCCTGCGCGAGTAAGTCCCGGGTCCCAATGGCTCCTTCGAGCCCGAGTGACTCCGCCAAGTCCGAGTGACACCCCCCACAGAACCATCTCCACGCGAGGAGCCAAGGAACATGAGCGAGTTAACGACAGTCGACACCGGTACCGGCTACGGCCGCAAACGCCCGTCGCACGACGCGCGCCTGACCGAGGTCGGCCCCGGAACCCCAATGGGCGAGGCGATGCGCCGCTACTGGCACCCGGTCGCCACCTCCGAAACGCTCACCAGCGACCAGCCGCACCGCATCCGCGTACTGGGCGAGGACCTGATCGTCTTCCGCGACGGACAGGGCCGCGCCGGCGTGGTCTACGAGCGGTGCGCGCACCGTGGCAGCAGCCTGTTCTACGGCCGCATCGAGGGCGACGGCATCCGCTGCTGCTACCACGGTTGGAAGTTCGACGTCCAGGGCCACTGCCTGGAGCAGGCCTGCGAGCCCGGCGGCGGGCGCCGCCGTGAGGTGGCCCGCCAGCCCTGGTACCCGGTCGAGGAGCGCTACGGCCTGGTCTTCGTCTACATGGGCCCGCCCGACCGCAAGCCGGCGATGCCACGCTACGACGCCCTGGAACCTCTCGAAGAGGGAGAGCAGTACTGGGCGGGCTGGCCGGTGCCCGGGGCGGAGGTGACGGGCATGGAGCAGGACTTCAACTGGGTCCAGATCTGGGAGAACGCGATCGACAACGTGCACGTCACCTGGCTGCACTACGCGCACAGCGGCGCGCAGCTCACGGGTACGGGCACGCCCGAAGGACTGCCGGAGAGCTTCTACGACCCGTCCCTCGTCGCGGAGGCGACCAGCTACCACAGGACGGAGTTCGGGGCGAAGTACCACCAGCGTTTCGAGGGGACCGGCCCGGACGGGCAGCCGACCGAGCTGGAGTGGCGGCTGGAGCAGCAGCTGCCCAACATCATCGCGCTGCCGGACTTCACCCAGGTCACCCCGGATGCCCGGCACAACCTGCTGATCTGGATCGTGCCCAGCGATGACACGCACCACCGCGTGTTCTTCTCCATCCGCGCCGCCGACCCCGGCCGCATGCAGCGGCTGGTCTTCGGCATCAAGCAGAACGGCAAGATGTTCTGGGAGATGACCGAGGACGACCTCCGCAAGTACCCGAGCGACATCGAGGCCCAGGGCTCCCAGGGCCCGATCACCCTGCACTCGGAGGAGACGCTGGCCACCTCGGACCGCGGCGTGGTGATGGTGCGCCGGATGCTGCGCACCATGGTCGACGACGTCGAGGCCGGGAAGGACCCGTTGGGCGTGAGCCGGGACGACGGTCCGCCGCGGCACATCGACTCCGGTGTGTTCACCGTGCCCGCCGACTCCGACGCGACTCTCCAGGAAGGCACGGCCCCGGGCGCGTTGTCCGCACCGAAGCCGGCCGCGCCCGCTCCCGGGGCGTGACGGGTGGCGACGACCTGGATGGACGCGGTCGTCGTCGCCCGGACGACGGCCACAGCGAACATCGCGGTGCTCGAACTCGCGCCGGCCCACGGCACGGACTTCCCCGCGTACACCGCCGGGGCACACATCGACGTGCTACTGGAACAGGGCGGGCTGATCCGCCAGTACTCCTTGTGCGGTCCGCCCGGCACCGGTCACTACCGGCTGGCCGTGCTGAACGACCCGGACTCCCGCGGCGGGTCCCGGGCGATGCACACACTGGAGGTGGGTGACCGGCTACGGATCTCCGCACCGCGCAACCGGTTCCCGCTCGCCGCCGCGCGCCGGCATCTGCTGTTCGCCGGCGGCATCGGCATCACGCCGCTGCTGGCCATGGTCAGAAGCCTGGATGCCGAGGGCGGCGACTACACACTGCACTACTGCGTACGCAGCCGCACCGACGCGGCCTTCATCGCCGAGCTGGCGGACAACCCCCGGGTCACCTTCCACTTCGACGACGAGGACCCAGGCCAACGGCTCGACGTGGACAGCTGTCTGGGAACACCCTCGCCGGACACGGCGGTCTATGTCTGCGGCCCCGGCGGCTTCATGGATCACGTGCTGGTCCGGGCCGAGGCGGCGGGCTGGCCGCCCGCCGCGCTCCACAAGGAACGGTTCGCCGCCAGTGCCCCGGATCCGGACGCCGCAGAGCCGGGCGCGTTCACCGTCCGGGTGGCCTCCACGGGCGCCGAGTACCAGGTCCCCGAGGACCGCAGTGCGCTCGATGTCCTGCTGGAGAACGGCATCGACGCGCCGTCCTCCTGCCAGCAGGGCATCTGCGGAGAGTGCGTCGTACGGGTCCTGGCCGGCGAGCCCGACCACCGCGACGACGTCCTCAGCCCGGACGAACAGGCCGATGGCCTCTTCGCGCCCTGCACGTCCCGGGCGCTGTCGCGGGCCCTGGAGCTGGACATGTGAACGAGCTGGACATGTGAACGGCCAGGCGGCCGACCGGTCATGGTCGGCCGCCTGGCGTCACACGGGGCCTCAATTCTCTTTCCCCTCTCTTTTCTCTTTTTCCCCTCTTTCGACCTTTCGGCTCTTTCGACCCACTCTCTTTCGACAAGGAGCGCACGTGGATCACACCCGAGCATCGCAGGCGGAATCGCGCGACGGGCAGCCCGGCTCAAGCAGTCCTCCGACCGAGTCCCACGACCCCGGAGAACCGGGCGCCCTGGCGGCGTGGGGCCCACGAGTCTGCGCGAAACTCGTCGACACCCTGGTCGTCGCGGTACCGAGCTTCCTGTTCTATTTCCTCGGCGAGCTCTTCCTCGATGCCGGCGCCTGGATCAGCACGGTCGTCAGCATGATCGGCTGGCTCTGGGTGATATACGAAATGGGCACCACCGGCCAGTCGATCGGCAAGCGCCGGTTGGACATCCGGCTGGTGGGCGAGCGAACCGGACAGCCGGTCGGCTTCGGCAAAGCCATCGTCTACGAGGTCGCACAGATCCTGGACGCGTTGCCCTTGGGAGTCGGTTACCTCTGGCCACTGATCGACAAGAAACAGCAGACCTTCTCGGACAAGCTGCTGCACACCCTCGCCGTCCGTGCCTGACCAGACTGAAGGTTCCGCATGTCTTCCAGCGCCACCCCGGTGCGCTTGGAGGCCCGAAGTCATCTTTACCCGAAGTCATCTTTACTTGTGGCTGAATGCGAGAAGGTGAACGCCTTCTGTGGATATTTGGAAAGTGCCGAACGTAATCAATTAACGGCGTCGGGGTGGGTTGCGGAGGAAATCGATGTCAGTGTGGTCGGCAGCGGCCCGATCGGCTGCTGCTCGTCGCCGAGCGGGCACTCGCAACGACCGTGGTGTCCTGCCGACCGCGAACCTCGCGTCCGCCGACACAACCCATCCCTGAGCCGACCCGCGGGCACGCGGTCCAGGTGCCGTAGTTCGCGGTGCGATCGCCGGCGAGGTCCGCCGCACCTTGCCGGCAGGGCGCCTACCCACTCCGATCCTTCCGGACGGTTACGTGTGAGTGAAATCCACGAACTTCACTCCGACGCCGATCCCGAATTCCGGATTCCGAATTCCGACTTGACGATCCAGTCAGACTCTGTACGCGCAGGGTGCTCATTTCTCCTTGCCCTATTGCTCACACGCTGACCTGCTTCGTCAAGCTCGAGATAATCACATCGAAATCGGCCTCGGGAGTGTTCGCTGTCAGTAGCGCCGGGGTGTTAAGGTCCACTTCATTCCGAGAGCCGCCGTAATGCCTTCGGATTAGACAACGGACATCGCGCTTGACTGGACGCCGTTCGCCTGTACAGCCCTCCCTTCGGGTGATCCCAGAAATGCATTTGACATCACGGGTTTCTTCCGTGCCCGAGTGACACCCTTTTTCCCTTCACCACCCCTTGGAGTTTTCCCTTGCCTTCCGACAGCACGACCACCGCCGCCCCGGCGCAGCCAGGCACCGAGGTGTCCGGGGCTCCACCCGGCGGCCGGCGTCTCGGCCTGGCGCTCTTCGTGATCGCCACGGCACAGCTGATGGTGGTTCTCGACAACACCATCACCAACATCGCGCTGCCCAGCATCCAGACCGACCTGGACGTGTCCGACGCGAACCTGGCCTGGATCGTCAACTCCTACGCGCTCGCCTTCGGCGGCCTGCTACTGCTCGGCGGCAAGGCAGGCGACCTCTTCGGCCGGCGACGCATGTTCCAGGTCGGCATCATCGTCTTCACCCTCGCCTCCGTGCTGGGCGGTCTGGCCCCGAATGAGGGCCTGCTCATCGGCGCCCGCGTGCTCCAGGGCGTCGGCGCGGCGATCGCCGCCCCCAGCGCCCTGGCATTGATCACGACCACGTTCCCGGAGGGCAAGGCGCGCAACACGGCGATGGGCGTGTACGCGGCCATGGCAGGCGTCGGCGCCACCGTCGGTCTGCTGCTGGGCGGCATCCTCACCGACGGACTCGACTGGCGCTGGGTGTTCTACGTCAACATCCCCATCGGCCTGGCCGTCCTGGCCGGAACCAAGACCCTTGTCGAGGCCGAACGCCACCCCGGCCGCCTGGACACCCCCGGCGCCATCACCGGCACCGGCGGCCTGATAGCCCTGGTCTACGGCATCACCCGCGGCGGCGAGCACGGCTGGACCAACAGCCTCACCCTCGCCTCCTTCGCGGCGGCCGTCGTACTCCTGGCCGTGTTCCTGGTCCTCCAAGCGCGCGTAGCGGACCCGATGATGCCGCTGCGCCTGTTCAAGGACCGCAACCGCTCCGGAAGCTACGCCACGATGCTGTTCATCGGCGCGGGCATGTTCGCCACGTTCTACTTCCTGACGCTGTACATGCAGCTGATCCTCGGCTACAGCGCGGTCAAGACGGGCTTTGCCTATCTGCCCTTCAGTATCGGCATGGCGGCCGCCGCGGGCGTCAGCTCCAAGCTGGTCACCCACTTCGCACCGCGGCTGATCGCCGGACCGGGTCTGATGCTCGCGGCGGGGGGCATGTTCTGGTTCGCCACCCTGGAGACCGACTCCTCGTACCCGGCGCACCTGATGCCCGCGATGTTCGTCACCGCCCTCGGACTGGGGCTGGCCTTCGTCCCGATGACGGTGAGCTCGGTGAGCGGTGTGGACCACCTGGACACGGGCGTCGCCTCGGCGCTGCTCAACACCGCGCAGCAGATCGGCGGCGCGCTCGGGCTCGCGGTCCTGTCGACGATCTCCACCTCGGCGGCCGACGACAAGCTGCCCCACGCGGCCGCCGGCCTCTATCAGGGCCTGGCCACCAAGGACTTCGGGCTGGTGGCGAAGGCGGGCGAGGCATTGACGCACGGCTACACGATGGCCTTCGTCGCCTCCGGCGCCATGTTCCTGGCGGGCCTGGTGGTCGCGGTCCTGGCCGTCAACACGGGCAAGCAGCACGCGGAGGGCGCGGCGCCCGTCCACATGGGCTGACTTCTCGGAGGGTGCGGCCCCGTCCACGTGGGCCGACACCACCAAGGATGTCGGACCGGCCGGTCCGGGCCTTCATCCGACATCCGACACAGCCACAACAACGTACGGCGCGAGGCGTCGCACCGTGATGCCTCGCGCCGCACACTGGAGCGAACACGCACCATGACCACCCCACAGCGCTCTCAGCCGACGCACCAGTGCGAACTCCCGCAGCCGACCCAGCCCATCCCGGCCCTCACCCGGGCCTTCGCCCTGCTGGGCGCAGACTGGAACGGCCTGATCATCGCGGCCCTGGCCAAGGGCCCGGCCGACTTCGCCCAGGTACGCGACCAAGTCCCCGGCATCAGCGACCGCATGCTCGCCGACCGCCTCCAGGAACTGATCACTGTCGACCTCGTCACCCGGACCGTCCACCCCGGACCGCCATCCCGCACCCACCACTACAGCCTCACCCCGCACGGCAACGCCTTCCTCATCCCGCTGGCCGCCCTGACCGTGTGGGCTGAGGACCACCTCCCGGACAGGGGCGCGTCGGCACCGGGCAGACCGCCCGCGCCGCACCACTGACCTTCACTCGCCAGCCGCCCTTGCTGCCCGGGGGAACCGGAAGCGGGGCGGACCGGCTCACTGTGAGTCGGGGGCGAGCAGCCCCGCCATTGCCGCGGCGGCTTTGTGTCCCGATCCGGTGAGGATCGCGACCACGTCATCGTCCGGATGAAGGTGTCCCGCAGCCAGGAACTGGGCCAGTGCCGGAACGACTTGAGCGCTGGTGGGTTCGGTGTACAGGCCGGTTCGGGCCAGTGTCAGGACGGCTGGACCCAGGTCTGCCTCGTCCACCGCGGTCATCGCGCCGCCGCAGGCGCGGACGGCGGCGAGCACCTCTTGATCGCGGACTGGTCGGGTGATGGCGGTGCCCTCGGCGAGTGTGGAGTGCCATTGGGCTGGTTCGACGTGGTCGTCGCCTGCCGCGAAGGCTCGCACCAGGGGGCCGCAGCGGGCGGGTTGACTGACCAGGAGCCGAGGCGGGCGGGCGATCTCGCCGGCCCGGTACAGCTCGTCGAAGCCCTGTGCGCAGCCGAGGACCAGGCTTCCGGCGCCGGCGGGTATCACGACCGCGGTGGGTGCGGTGAAGCCGCGGTCCTCCCAGATCTCGTAGGCGATCAGTTTGATGCCTTCGAGGAAGTGCGGCTGCCAGTTGTGGCTGGCGTAGAAGCGTTCGCCGGAGCGCCGCAGCGCTTCGTCGGCGGTGTCCTGCCGGGTGCCGGGCCACAGTTCGACCTCGGCACCGTGGAACCGGCTCTGCAGGAGTTTCGCCGGCGAGGTGGTGGCGGGCGCGAGGATCTGCGCGTGGATGCCGGCGGCGGCGGAGTAGGCCGCCACGGACGAGCCGCCATTGCCGCTGGAGTCCTCCAGGACCGCGGTCACGCCCTGGGCGCGGAGCACGCTGAGCATGACCGAGCTGCCCCGGTCCTTGAAGCTGCCGGTGGGGTTCTGCGTCTCCATCTTGACGGCGACGTCGAGCCCGGCCAGACGGCGGGGCAGCAGCGGTGTGCGGCCTTCGCCGAGGGTGACGGGGGCGAGGCCCGGCATGCCCAGAGCGGCTGCGTAGCGCCACTGCGAGGGTACGCCGGGGTCGATGTCGGCTCGGGTGATGCCGGGGCGCTGCGCGACGGTCAGCGGTGAGCTGTCGTCGCCGCACCAGCGAGGCCGGTCACCGGGGTACCGGCGGCCCGCTCGGTCCACGAGCGCAGGCCATGCGGTCGCCTGCCGCAGGCTGGCAGGGCTGGCAGTGTTCATAGTTCCTCCACTACGGGTCAGGGGTGGTGCGCGTCGGAGGGAGGGCTTGGTCACCAGCCTGCGATCCGTTGCCAGACGTCGGTGATGCGGGGGGCGGTGCCGGTGGTGGACGGTTCGGCGCTGTCGATGACCTGGTAGCCGTGGTGCTGGGCGGCGGTGGCGCACGCGTGGTTGGGCAGGATCCGCAGGCGCGTGCCGATGGGTAGATCGGGCAGCGGGTGACCGTCGCGGGCCGTGAGGATTCCGTGTTCCTGGCTCGCCCCGGTCATGACCAGGCCGCGGATCAGGGTGCCGGTGAGATCGGTGACCAGGCCGTATCCCTGGTCGACGCCCTGGTTTGCGGTGCCGCGGTCTCGGGACATCGCCATCCAGCCGCCGTCGGTGAGGATCCATCCGTGTTCGGGCCGGTGCCCGATCACGGTGACGGCCACGGACAGTGCGAGATCGTCGATGCCGCATACGCCCAGGCCGGCCATCACCAGGTCGAAGAAGACGTAGTTGCCGGCGCGGACCTCGGTCACTCCGGTGAGGTCGGCGGCGGCGTGCGCGGTCGGGGTGGAGCCGACGCTGACGGTTGCGACCTCCATCCCCTTCTCGCGCAGCCGTTGGGCGGCCGCGACGGCGATGTCGCGCTCGTGGGCGGCCGCTTCGCGCTGCCCTTCCGCGGTCGGGGCGAAGTAGGACTCGCCGGCGTGCACGAGGATCCCGTCGAAACAGTCGGCCTCGTGGAGCTCGTGTCCGATGGTGAGCAGTGCGTCGTCGTCGACCAGGACACCGCCCCGGTGGCCGTCGCAGTCGACTTCGATCAGCGCCGGGATTCTCACTGCGGCCTCATGGGCTGCGGTGGTCACGGCGCGCGCCTGCTCAGGGCTGTCGAGGAGGACCCGCAGCGTGATTCCGCGCCGCAGCAGCGCCACGACTCGAGGCAGCTTGTGCGGAGCGATCCCGACGGCGTAGGTGATGTCGGTGTAGCCGCCGTCGGCGAACGCCTCGGCTTCGGCCAGGGTCGAGACCGTGATCGGTCCCGGTCGGCCGTCGTGCATGAGCGCGGCGACTTGCAGGCTCTTCGCCGTCTTCGCATGCGGCCGCAGAGCCACCCCCAGTTCGTGCAGACGGCCGACGAGGCGCTGAGCGTTTCGCCGCGAGCGGGATACGTCGAGTACGGCGAACGGCGTGTCCGGGTCGGCCAGCGTGGTGAGAGGTGCAGAAGCGGTCACAGGGAGACTCCCAGGCATTCCAGCAGGGCAAGACCCAGGTGGAGGTCCTGAAGGCCGATGCCTGAGCTGTCGAAGACGGTGATGTCGTGAGGGCTGGTCCGGCCTGGTGCGTGGCCGGTCAGCACGTCGCCGAGTGCGGTCACCGGTGCGTCGGCGGGGGCGTGCTGCAACTCGCCCAGCCGGCGGGACTGCTGAGGAAGGTCGCAGAACAACGTGGCCCGTGCCAGCAGCGGCGGGGGCAGTTCCCGCTTGCCGGGGGCGTCGGCGCCCATGCAGGAGACGTGGGTGCCCGGGCGGATCCATTCGGTTGCGAAGAGCGGTGCGTCGTCGACAGTGCTGGTGGTCGCGGTAACCACGACATCGGCCGCCGCGCAGGCATCTCGGGCCTCAGCCGGTGCCGCGTCGAGGCCCATTCCGCGCAGAGTGCCGGCCATGGCTGCGGCACGCTGTTCACTGCGCCCCACCACCAGCACCTGGCGGATCGGGCGAACACGGCTGACCGCGCGTGCTTCGTGGAGTGCCTGGTGCCCTGTTCCGAAGACGGCGAGGACCTGCGAATCGGCGCGGGCCAGGGTCTGGACGGCAAGGGCGTCGGCAGCAGCAGTGCGGTAGGCGTTGGCAGCTCCGACCTCCAGCACCGCGGCGATCCGGCCGATCCGCTGGTCGAGCAGCAGCAGTGTCGAGTGGTGCCGCGGGAGCCCGTACTGGTCATTGCCCGGCCAGTAGGTTCCGATCTTGACTCCGGCATGGGTCGTCGAGGCGGCCGGTTTGACCGTGTACCGGTTGCGGGGGTCGGAACCATGAGTGACCAGGCTGTCCGGCGCCGCGCCGGTGACCGAGTCGAGGAAGGCGGCCCGGGCCGCCTCCAGGGCGAGATCGTCGTCGACGGCCGCGGCGGTCTGTTCCTCGCGCACGTGGAGCAGGCTTCGTCCGGTGATCTCCGTGGCGGCATTGTGTTCAGTCGACGGCAGCAATGGCACCTCCACAGCAGATCCGTTGTGCAGGGTGATCCCTGCACCGGCTCCGGCGGCAGGCGCGCCGGTGGCGGGTGTGCTGGTCACGGTTTCTCACTTCGCGTAGTTGTAGACGGTGGCGCGGGAGATGCCGAGCAGGTCGGCGATGACCTGCGCGGCGTCGCGGGACTCGAAGAAGCCGTCCTCGCGCAGTTGGCGGACGAGTTCTCGCTTGGCCTCCCGGGGGAGCGCGCGCGGGCTGACCGCCCGCTCGGCCGCGCGGCTTTCCACGACCCGGCGCAGCTCCCGGGTGTTGCGGCTGCGCAGCGTCTCCAGGGGCTCCCCGCGGTGCTCGGTCTCGGTCGCGACCAGGTTCGCCAGGGTCAGGGTCAGCGGTGAGAGCACGGATACGTCGAGGTTGAGGCACAGGGCGGCGATGTAGTCGCCGGAAGCGTTCTTGATGCCGATCGAGGTGCTCTTGACCGGTCGGCCGTCCGGGAAGTGATTGGCGTAGTTCTGGATGACGCTGGGGTACTCGGGGTCGCTGATCCTCGCCAGGCCCAGCTCGGTCGCCGAGTCGCCCACCTGACGTCCCGACAGGTTGTTCTCGATGACCCGAATGGCGTGGTCCGGATTCCGCAGGTCGTGGAGGACGACCTCGCACAGACCGGGCAGCGTCCTGCCCACGGCCGCTGCGATCTTCTCCGCCTCGCGGATGAGGTGCTCGTCCGCGTCCACGGCGCCCGCAGAAGCGGCAGGCCGCGAATCGGGCTGACGGCCCGGCACGTCGTTCACAGTTCTCTTCCCTTTGATCGGACCGCACCGTGCTGCAGAACCGGCAGGAGCGGTCGGTAACACGCGAATCACGCATCGGCATGTCCGTGGATACCAGGGAACATCCCAGCGTAATCAACTTTTAGTCTAGGTGTAGACAGATAGTCTAGATGGTTCTAGATTCCTCGTCCAGTGCCGGACCGGGCGGCGACGACGGGGGCGGAACGGTGTCAACAACGCGAACGACTCCTCAACGGCGCCGCGGAGAGCTCCGGCATCACGGGCGACCTGCCGACACCGGTTACGCGTAGATGCTGCGGCCGAACCAATGCCCCGGCATCGCCGGAGTTCCCGGGCGGGCCCTCTCTCCGCTGACCCGGACATCCCGACGCAGAAAGGCAATCCGCACCGAAATGAGCGCCCCAACGCGCGTCCTCTACCTGTACACCGGCGGCACGATTGGCATGGTCAACTCGCCACGAGGCTACGAGCTGGGGGTCGACGTGGCCGGCGAGATCGCTGAGCTGCTGCGCGACGCGGACCTGGGCGTCACCTTCGACGTAGTCGAGCTTGAGCGGCTGATCGACTCGTCGAACGCGGCGCCGGCCGACTGGCAGGCCATGATCGACCACATCCGCGAACGGAGCGCCGACTACGACGGCGTCGTCGTCCTGCACGGCACCAACACTCTGGCCCACTCAGCCGCGGCCGTGTCGTTCGGACTGATCGGGCCGGCCCAGCCGATCGTCTTCACCGGCTCACAGATCCCGTTCGGCGTACCTGGAACGGATGCCAGGACGAACGTGCTCGGCGCGACGCGAGCGGTGATGTCGGGGCCGCCGTCGGTGTCACTGTTCTTCGCGGGCAAACTGTTCGCCGGAACTCGCGCGACGAAAGTCTCGGCAGTGGAGCTTGAGGGATTCCAAAGCCCTCACACTGCTCCCCTGCACCCATCGAGCGGCGAGAACGGGCCCCCAACCACGGCAGCCGCCCGAAATTGGGCACGTCCCCTTCCCTACCGCGCGCAGGACATCGCCGTGATCACTGCCACCCCCGGGATGACGGCCGACCGCTTTCGCGCCGCCACGACCCCCGCACCGGCCGCCGTCATCTTCCGCACCTACGGGGCCGGGGAAGGCCCCAGCGATGAGAAAGGCCTGGCTGAGGCAATCGAAGAGCTGGTGGCCCACAAGGTGCCGGTCGTGATCACCAGCCAGTGCGTGCAGGCGCACATCGACCTGCACAAGTACGCCGCCGGGGAGTTCCTGCACCGTGCCGGCGCCATTGGAGTCAAGGACATGACCTTCGAGGCCGTCTACGTGAAACTGACGTTCCTGCTCAGCCAGGGACTCACCGGACAGGACGTCACCGACTGGCTACTGACCGACCTCGTGGGCGAGCTGACTTCCGTCGGCCTCCGGGCCACCGACCAACGTGTGGAACAGATCGCCCGGCCCCGGTAACCGCCTTCACGATCCCCGTACTGCGAGCATGGTGGTGTCCCCCGTACTACGAGCATGGCGGAGTCGTCGCAGTGCGCGCCCGACGACCGGGCTCATGTGTCATCGGCACAGGCTGCGCTCGGCGGTCGCGATCAGTGTCGTCGCGGTCTCCTCCACGGACAGGCCACGGCCGGTGTACAGCAGGTCGAAGCCGTCGAAGCTCGTCAGCAACCACAGCAGGTCGGCGGCCTGGTCGGCGGCGATGTCCGGACGCAGCCGGTCCTGGGCGGCCAGGCCCTGGGCGAGCCGGGCCAGTCCGGCGGCCCGGCCCTGCTCCATCCGCTGGATCGCGCCACCGACCGCGGCGGCGTCGAGCAGGGCCATCGAGAACAGCACGCGCAACACGTCCCGATGGGCCGCGTACAGCTCGACAACCCCGCGGATGCCGCCACGCAGACCCTCGCTCGCGTCCGGGTGCGCTGCGGCCTGCAGCATGTCCTCGAACCCGCCGCGCGCCAGTAGGTCCACGCCGACCGCGTCGAACAATCCGGCACGTGAACCGAAGACCAGATAGACGGTGGGTCGCGCCACCCGGGCCAGTTTGGCGATGCGGTCGATGCTGACCGGCTCGGTCGGTGCCTCGCGCAGCCTTTCGTAAAGCGCGTCGAGGATGCGGCGCCGAGTCTGTTCCGCACCCTCCGCGCGCAGGCGCTGCTCGTACTTCCGGACGCTCATGGCTCCCATCCTAGCATTGGCTTGACACCTTGTATTTTGGAATACATGCTGTCGTCCGAAGTTGAGCCGGAGACCGAGCCGCAGACGGCGGGGCGGCAGGCGGCTGTGGGTGACCGAGGCGAAGGAGCCGCATCGTGGACGTGATGATCCGCTGGAAGGTCAAGCCGACCGAGGTGGAACGCGAACTGGAGTCACTGGCCGCCGTTTATGAAGAGCTGCGATCGGTGCGGCCCGACGGTCTGGGCTACACGACCTTCCAACTCGACGACAAGGTCACCTTCGTGGCCGTCACGCACATGAAGGAGGGCCTCGGTGTGCTGCAGGACCTGAAGGCATTCCAGCACTACCGCGCGACCCTGGACGAGCGGTGCGACGAGCCCTCGGTGGTCACCGTGCTCCATGAGGTTGCCTCCTACGTTTCCCACTGACGGCACCCGATGACCGCCACACAGAATCCCGGGACGTCCCCGCGACGGCCGTCCACCGCGCTGCCATGCCTGTTCAGCGTCCTCACCTCGGCTGACGCTGGGCAGGGCCCGCCACGGCGGAGCTCTTCAGCGCGGTGACCAGTAGGGCAAGTTGAGTTTTGGAGGAATCGCAGTGAGGCTGCTGAGCGAACAAGAGATCGCCTACCTTCACGGACACAAGATCGGGCGACTGGCCACTGTGGGGGCGTCCGCCAACCCGCATGTGGTGCCGGTCGGATATCACCTCGACACCGAACGCGGCGCCATCAAGATCGGCGCAAACGTGCTGGAAGACCGCGGTCAGGAGCGCCTGTACGTGCGGCATCTGCGAGCCAACCCGCAGGTGGCATTCGTGGTGGACGACCTGCAGGTGGAGCCGTCCTGGACGCCGAGCGGGATCCTGTTGAAGGGCACAGCCCGTCTGCACACCGACGGCGGTGAAGTACTCGGTCCGGGCTTCGGCCCGAACTGGCTGGAGATCGTGCCCAACTGGGTGTCGTCATGGGGAGTGGACACCGGCACTACGCATCTCCCCGTCCCCCGCGAGGAATAAGCGTGGTTCGCTCCTGCCTTGGTTCAGGAAATACGTACGTGACGGCCACGTCCGCGCCGTCCCGCGCGAGCCGGAGCGCCGTCGCCGCTCCGATACCGCGGCTGCCGCCGGTCACGAGGGCGACCTTGCCGTGCATCGGATTCCGAGAAGCGTCCGTGAGGTCCTGAGAAGCCATGAGCTCTTGAGAAGTCATGGCTTCATCACACCGGCTGGCACATCCCGGTGCTGGCGGCAAACGGACTTCGAGTCCACGGACCGATGAGTTGCGGGCGCGAGAGCGGTCTGAGCTGATGGCAGAGACACCACCTCCCTCCCAGGAAGGCAGTCATCATGGGCAAGCTCAGTCTCACCAGCTTCGTCACCCTAGACGGCGTCTACCAGGCCCCCGGCGGTCCCAACGAGGACACGCGCGACGGCTTCGAGCACGGCGGCTGGAGCGTTCCGTACGGCGACGAGGACTTCGGACGGTTCATCGACGAGGTCTTCGGCCGGGCGGGCGCGTTCCTGCTCGGACGCCGTACGTACGAGATCTTCGCCGCGCACTGGCCCAGGGTCACCGACCCGGCCGACCCGGTCGCCGGCAAGCTCAACTCCCTGCCCAAGTACGTTGCCTCGTCGACCCTGACGCAGGCCGACTGGGCCGGTACCACGATCGTCCGCGGCGACCTCGCCAAGGAGGTCACCGCGATCAAGGAGAACACCGACGGGGAGCTCCAGGTCCACGGCAGCGGCGCCCTCGCCCAGTCCCTCCTGGCGCTCGATCTGGTCGACACCATGCACCTGCTGACGTTCCCCGTCGTACTCGGCACGGGCCGCCGTCTCTTCGCCGAGGGCGCCGTACCGACCGCGTTCACACACGCCGAGGCGCGCGTCACGAGTACGGGTGTCGCCATTCACACGTATGAGCTGGCAGGGCGCCCGCAGTACGGCTCGTACGAGCTGCCGACGGAGACCGCGTAGCGCCCGTGTGTCGACCTTGCGGGAGGTTAACTCCCGGAAAAATCATGCGACTTGCTGGGCGAAATTGCTGCCGTTGACATTGACATGCCAGCGTCTACGCGCGTCATGCTAGGAGCCATGAGATTCCCCCCACGCAGCACTCGCATCGGCGCTCTGGTCGCCCTCACATCCGCCCTCCTCATCGGCGGCGCCGCCACGGTCCCCGCGAACGCGGCGCCGACCGCCGTCGGCAACGTCTGCTACAGCGCACTGCCGTCCCAGGCGCACGACACGCTCGACCTGATCGAGTCGGGCGGCCCCTTCCCCTTCCCCCAGGACGGCACCGTCTTCCAGAACCGCGAAGGCATCCTTCCTGACCAGAACACCGGCTACTACCACGAGTACACGGTGATCACGCCCGGCTCCGGCGACCGCGGTGCTCGCCGCATCGTCACGGGTGAGGAGCAGCAGGAGGACTACTACACCGCGGACCACTACGAGTCGTTCCGGCTGGTCAACTACAGCTGTTGACCAGCAGCCGCCCCCCGTGCGGCTGCTGGTCACCGCTGCCGGTCACCCGGATTTCAGGCTCTCGGCGACCGCGAACAGCGCGAGCGACAGAACCACCAGCGTGACGCTCGCGTAGATCTCGTAGTCGTCGAGGAAGCCGACCCGTTGTACGAGGCCGATGTCCCAGTCGGTGAACTCGTGCACCAGGCCGGCCGCGCCCTGCAGGAAGGCGATCACGCCGAGAAACTCCAGAACCTGCTTCATGGCAGGATCCTCGCCCCGCGGACCCCCCACGCTCATCGGCCGCGGGGCGAGGTATGTCCGACGGAAGTCTGGAGTCCGCGCGGAGGGGTCGCGCCGAAAGTCTTCGGTGGTGCGACTTTGGTCGGCGATCGTGCGCGGAGGGGCGGTGCGGGTGGTCGTTGATGCGTAGATTTGTCGACCGTGAGCGGTAACGAGCGTACGTCGGGGGCGGGACCAGGAGCGGCAGGGCTGACACCCGAGCCGGAAGCTGTCCCTGGGCCGTTGCCCGGGCGGCGCTGGCTGCCCTCGGCGGTCGCCGTCGAGATCGACCCCGACCGGGTGGCGCGCGTCGGGCGGACGGGACGGCCCCGGCGTACCGTGCGGGACTGGGTCGTGGACTTCGCCGCCTTCCTGGTGGCCGTCGTCGTCGGCCTGATCGCCGCGGACGCCGTGCCCAACGAACCCCACACCCCGTACGCGATGGAGGTCATCGACCAGTGGATCGGGGCGTTCGCCTGTGCGGCGGTCTGGCTGCGCCGCCGTTGGCCGGTCGGGCTTGCCGTGGCCATGGTCCCCGTCACCTTTCTCTCGAACACGGCGGGCGGGGCGGACCTGGTCGTGCTGTTCACGCTGGCCGTGCACCGGCCCTTCAAGTACGTCGCCTGGGTCGGCGGTGGCACGACCGCGATGCTCCCGTTCTTCTACTGGCTGCGGCCCGACGCCGAGCTCGGCTACCTCGCGTCGGTGCTCTTCTTCGCGCTGCTCACCGTCGCGATCATCGGCTGGGGCATGTACGTCCGGTCCCGCCGTCAGCTTCTGCTGAGTCTGCGGGATCGCGCCCGGCGCGCCGAGACGGAGGCCGCGCTGCGTGCCGAGCAGGCGCAGCGGCTGGCCCGGGAGGGGATAGCTCGCGAGATGCACGACGTGCTGGCCCATCGGCTGACGTTGCTGAGCGTGCATGCGGGGGCGTTGGAGTTCCGGCCCGATGCGCCTCGGGAGGAGGTGGCTCGGGCTGCCGGGGTCATTCGGGAGAGTTCGCACGAAGCGTTGCAGGACCTGCGGGAGATCATCGGGGTGTTGCGGGCCGGGCCCGCGGGCGCGGAGTCGGGGGAGCCCGGGCGGCCTCAGCCGACGCTCGGGGCGCTGGAGGCTCTGGTCTCCGAGTCGCGTGAAGCCGGGATGAAGGTGAGCCTCGACAACCGCGTTGACGATGCCGCCGCTGTGCCCGCCTCTGTCGGGCGTACCGCGTATCGGATCGCCCAGGAGGGGCTGACCAATGCGCGCAAGCACGCGCCCGGGGCGGAGGTGACGGTGTCCGTTTCGGGGGTGGCGGGTTCAGGACTCACCGTGTCCGTACGCAATCCGGCTCCGCCGGGGGAGGTGCCGTTTGTGCCCGGGTCCGGGCAGGGGTTGATCGGGTTGACGGAGCGGGCGATGTTGGCGGGGGGTCGGCTTTCGCATGGGCCGGTGGGGGATGGGGGGTTCGAGGTGTCGGCGTGGTTGCCGTGGGGCTCCGGCGGTTAGGCCCGAACCCAACACCACCGTAAGAACCCCCAGTTCATGATTACGTGAGGCCCATGACTCCGATCCGTCTGCTCCTCGTCGACGATGACCCGCTGGTTCGCGCCGGTCTGGCCTTCATGATGGGCGGTGCCGATGATCTCGAGATCGTGGGGGAGGCCGCCGACGGGAGCGAGGTGGAGGAACTCGTCGAGCGGACCCGCCCCGATGTGGTCCTCATGGACATCCGGATGCCGACCGTGGACGGACTCGCCGCCACGGAGCGGCTCAGGGAGCGCAAGGACGCGCCGCAGGTCGTCGTGCTGACCACCTTTCACGCCGACGAGCAGGTCCTGAGGGCACTGCGAGCGGGCGCCGCCGGATTCGTACTCAAGGACACACCGCCGGCGGACATCATCGAGGCCGTACGCCGCGTCGCGGCCGGCGACCCCGTGCTCTCCCCCACGGTCACCCGCCAGTTGATGGAGCACGCCGCGGGCGGCAGCGGCCCGGACACCCGGCGTGCGACCGCCCGCGGACGCATCGCCGTGCTCAACGACCGCGAACGTGAGGTGGCCGTCGCCGTCGGACAGGGGCACTCGAACGCCGAGATCGCCCGCGAGTTGTTCATGAGCGTCGCCACCGTCAAGACCCACGTGTCCCGCATCCTCGCCAAGCTCGACCTCAACAACCGGGTGCAGATCGCGCTGTTGACGTACGACGCGGGCCTCCTGGAGGGCGACGAGCACTGAGCGCTGAGAGCGGCCAGCGCAGCGGACTTGCCGAAGTCCCGTGCGGTACCGCGCCCCTTCAGGGGCGCAGGGCTGTGTCAATGTGTGGCTCCGCCGCGCGGGCGCGACCAGCCACAGACGGCCCGCAGCTTTCGAACCGCCTCTCCAGCGGAGCGTTCAGTCCCGGCCGCCCGGGATCTCCGCCACTGACACCAACCGGCGCTCGCGCCGCGAGAGTTCGCACGCCTCGGCGATCCGCAGCGCCTGCAGCGCCTCGCGTCCGTCGCACGGGTTGGCCCGCTCGCCGCGTACGACCTCGACGAAGGCGTGCAACTCCGCCTCGTATGCGGGTGCGAAGCGCTCCAGGAAGCCGGTCCACGGCTTGGTCGCGGGCGGCGGCCCGGTCGGCTCCGTGGAGGCGATCGGCGTACGGTCGTCCAGGCCGACCCCGATCTGGTCCAGCTCACCGGCCAGTTCCATGCGTACGTCGTATCCGGCGCCGTTCATCCGGGTCGCCGTCGCCGTGGCGAGTGTGCCGTCGTCCAGGGTCAGGACGGCCGCGGCGGTGTCGATGTCGTGCGCCTCGCGGAACATCGCGGGCCCGGCGTCCGAGCCCATCGCGTACACCTCGGTGACCTCATGGTCCGTCACCCAGCGCAGGATGTCGAAGTCGTGCACCAGACAGTCCCGGTACAGGCCGCCCGACAGCGGGAGATGCGCGGCCGGGGGCGGCGTCTGGTCGGACGTCATCGCCCGCACGGTGTGCAGCCGCCCGAGGCTGCCCGAGCGCACCACCTCGCGCGCGGCCGTGTAGCCCTCGTCGAAACGGCGCTGGAAGCCCATCTGCAGGATCGTTCCGGCCGTCTCGACCTCGGCGAGTGCGTGGAGCGTGCCCGGCAGATCGAGGGCGATGGGCTTCTCGCAGAACACCGGGAGCCCGGCGCGTGCTGCCCGACCGATCAGTTCGGCGTGGGCCGACGTGGCCGTGGTGATGACCACGGCGTCCACACCCCAGGTGAAGATCTCATCGACGCCGGGAGCGGCCGTGGCGCCCAGGCGGTCGGCCAGCGCACGGGCCCGGGCGGTGTCCGCGTCGGTGACGATCAGAGAGCCGCCGACCTCACGATGGCGACTGAGAGCCGTCGCGTGGAATGTGCCGATACGACCCGTTCCGATAAGTCCGATGCGCATGGGACCAAACTGCGGCTGGAGCCAGCCCGCTGTCAAGCTTTGTCCTGACAATCGAACTTCACGACTTCCCGTCATCATTCACCAGAGTTACGCTCGCCCCGTGCCCAAAGCAGAAGTGGATCCGACCGTGACGCTCCAGCTCAGCGTCGACCGGAGCAGTCCGGTGCCGCTGTACTTCCAGCTGTCCCAACAGCTCGAGGCGGCGATCGAGCACGGCGAGCTCACGCCCGGCAGCCTCCTCGGCAACGAGATCGAGCTCGCCGCCCGGCTCGGCCTGTCGCGGCCGACGGTCCGCCAGGCCATCCAGTCCCTCGTCGACAAGGGCCTCCTCGTACGCCGCCGCGGCGTCGGCACCCAGGTCGTGCACAGCCAGGTCAAGCGCCCGCTGGAGCTGAGCAGCCTGTACGACGACCTGGAGGCGGCCGGCCAGCGCCCGGCGACCCGGGTCCTCGTCAACACCGTCGTCCCCGCGTCGGCCGAGATCGCCGCCGCCCTCGCGGTGGCCGAGGGCAGCGACGTACACCGGGTGGAACGGCTGCGCCTGGCCCACGGCGAGCCGATGGCGTACCTCTGCAACTTCCTGCCGCCCGGCCTCCTCGACCTGGACAGCTCCCAGCTGGAGGCCACCGGCCTGTACCGGCTGATGCGGGCCGCGGGCATCACTCTGCACAGCGCCCGCCAGACCGTCGGAGCCCGCGCCGCCACCCTCGTGGAGGCCGACCGCCTCGGCGAACCGGAAGGCGCCCCCCTCCTCACCATGCAACGCACCACGTTCGACGACACGGGGCGGGCGGTGGAGTACGGCACCCACACGTACCGGGCGTCGCGCTACTCGTTCGAGTTCCAGCTACTGGTACGTCCGTGAGTTCCCCTTTTCCCGCGGGCGGTACGGGGAGCGCCCCTTAAGGGGCGCGGGGAACTGCGCGACCAGCCACAACGAACCCGCACTCGAAAGACGGCCTTGCCTCACCCGCACCCAGCGAAGCGCAGCGCCGTCGCGTGCGGCAGAATCGGCGCGATGAGCACCTACCGCGACCTCGCCCTCGCACACCGCGGCTCCGCACGGGCCACCGTCCTGCGGACCGTCGGCACGCGTGAGCGCCGATCGCATCTGACGGCTCCCCGCGTCCCCACCGTCGGCATCGACATCGGCGGTACGAAGGTGATGGCGGGTGTCGTCGACGCGGACGGCAACATCCTCGAGAAGGTCCGCACCGAGACCCCCGACAAGTCCAAGAGCCCCAGGGTCGTCGAGGACACCATCGTCGAACTGGTCCTGGACCTCTCCGACCGGCACGACGTGCACGCCGTCGGCATAGGAGCGGCCGGCTGGGTCGACGCCGACCGCAACCGCGTCCTGTTCGCGCCCCACTTGTCGTGGCGCAACGAGCCTCTCCGGGACCGGATCTCCGGGCGCCTCGCCGTGCCCGTCCTCGTCGACAACGACGCCAACACCGCGGCCTGGGCGGAGTGGCGTTTCGGCGCGGGCCGTGGCGACGACCACCTGGTCATGATCACGCTGGGCACTGGTATCGGCGGCGCGATCCTGGAGGACGGCCAGGTCAAGCGCGGCAAGTTCGGTGTGGCGGGCGAGTTCGGCCATATGCAGGTCGTGCCCGGCGGCCACCGCTGCCCCTGCGGCAACCGCGGCTGCTGGGAGCAGTACAGCTCCGGCAACGCGCTGGTGCGCGAGGCCCGCGAACTCGCCGCCGCCGACTCCCCGGTGGCGTACGGCATCATCGAGCACGTCAAGGGTGACATCTCCGAGATAACGGGCCCGATGATCACCGAGCTGGCCCGTGAGGGCGACGCCATGTGCGTCGAGCTGCTCCAGGACATCGGCCAGTGGCTCGGCGTCGGCATCGCGAACCTGGCCGCCGCGCTCGACCCCTCCTGCTTCGTCATCGGCGGCGGTGTCTCGGCGGCCGACGACCTGCTGATCGGCCCCGCGCGGGACGCCTTCCGACGCCATCTGACCGGCCGCGGCTACCGCCCCGAGGCCCGTATCGCCCGCGCTCAGCTCGGCCCCGAGGCCGGCATGGTCGGCGCCGCCGATCTCGCCCGGCTCGTCGCCCGCCGTTTCCGGCGTGCCAATCGGCGCAGGGTGGAGCGCTATGAGCGATACGAGCGGTATGTGCAGTCGCGCCGTACGACACAGGGGTCGCTGTGACGGCCGCCGCGCTGTCCCACCAGGTGCCGTCGCCGGACGATCCGCGCCCGCCCGAGGGCCGGGGCCACAAGATCCGCCGACGCGCACTGACGCTGCTGATCATCGTGCTGCTGATCGGCATCCCGGCCGGCTATCTGGTGATCTCCGCCAACCAGAGTCGCGACAGCGGCAGGACCAAGGAAGAGAAGTACGCCGCGAGGGGCCTCACTCCGGACTGGCCCTCGCGCGTCCAGCGCCGCCTCTACCATGTGCCGATCCCGCCGGCCTCGAAGAAGGTCGCGTACTACGAGACGAACAACTGGAAGACCAGCCGTCTGTACGTCCAGTTCCTCACCAGCGATGACGGCCTCGACACGTTCCTCAAGAACATCGGCACCAGCCGCGCCGCCCTGGAGAAGGACGACTTCCCTATCAGCGCCCGCCACCGGAACATCGTCGACTGGGACTTCACGACACCCGGCCCCTGGTCGGGCCTCATCCGCGCGCGGAAGAACCCGACTCCCACGCTGGACATGGTCGTGAACTGGTCGAAGCCCGGCCATCCCATGGTGTACGTGGTCTCCAGAACGACGCCCTGACCTTCCGGTGACCTCCCGGTTCGGCCGCCGAGCCCGATTGTCAGACCCGGCCCGTACAGTCGAAGACAAGTGATCCGACTGGTCCGACGACCAGTGGTCCTACTGGTCCGACCGGGGTGAGGGAGGTGGCAGGGAGCATGAGCGTGGGGGAGGCCGAGCGGCGCGTGGCAGAAGCCGCGCGGACCGCGCTGCCGGTCCGGCTCGCCGCCGTCTTTCTGCCGGCCGGACTGCCGCGGGACGGGCGGATCGCGTTCTGGGACCCGGACGGCGGGGCGCTGCCGGAGGGCGAGCAGGCCGAACTGACGGTGGTACGGCGGCATGGCGCGGGAGTCCGGCGGGCATCGGCGCCCGCACTGACCGTCGCGGTCGGCGAGGCGCTGCCCTTGCTCGTACGGGCGAGGCGGGACCCCGCGGCGCATCCCGCCACGGCATGCTGGGGCGCCGCCGCGCTGCACGCGCTGCGGCTCCTCGCGCGCGGGCGACTGCTGCCCGGACTGACGCAGGACGGCCACGACGCGTGGCGCGCCGGGCCACTGGATCCGGACGACATCGCCCACCTGAGGGCGGTGGCCGCGGCCCTCCCGTACGAGGGACATGCCGTACCGCTCCCCGGCCGGAGCCCACTCCAACTGCCCGACCCGGAAGCGCTGATGCGCGCCTTCCTCGATGCCGTCGCCGACACCCTGCCGCGCACCGAGGCCGCGCCGTACGCCGTCGGGAAACCCTTTGCCGCGCGCGAGCCGCAGCGGCTGCCGGGCGCCCGGCACTGGGCGGCGGAGGTCGCCGCGGGCATGGACGCGGGCGTACGGATCTCGCTGCGCCTGGACCTGTCCGCGTACGACCTCTTCGACGACAGCGACACCGGCGACGGCGAGGCCGCGCGGCGGGCGGGCGCGGCCGTCGTGCAGGTGCACAGCCTCGCCGACCCCACCCTCGTCGTCGACGCCGCGGCCCTGTGGGCGGGCGAGGCCGACGCGACGTTCGGGCCACGCGCGCGTGTGGACGCCGCCCTGGCCGTGCGGCGCGCGGCCCGCGTCTGGCCGCCGCTGGACCGGCTGTCGGAGCAGTACGTACCAGACGTACTCGCGCTGTCCGAGGACGAGTTGTCCGATCTGCTCGGCGTCGCGGCGACCCGCCTCGGCGCGGCCGGAGTCGCCGTGCACTGGCCTCGCGACCTCGCCCAGGACCTGAGCGCGGCGGCGGTGGTGCGTCCGGCGCCCGGTTCGGCGACGGACGGCACCGGGTTCTTCGAGAGCGAGGAACTGCTCCAGTTCCGCTGGCAGTTGGCGCTCGGCGGCGATCCGCTCACGGAGGCCGAGATGGACACGCTGGCCGAGGCGCACCGGCCGGTCGTACGGCTGCGGGACCAGTGGGTGCTCGTCGATCCGGCCCTGGTCCGCAAGGCGCGTAAACGCGAACTGGGGCTGCTCGACCCGGTCGACGCGCTCTCCGCCGCGCTCACCGGCAGCGCGGAGGTCGACGGCGAGACGGTCGAGGCGGTGCCCGTCGGCGCGCTGGCCGCGCTGCGCGACCGGCTGACGGCGGGGGTACGGCCCGCCGAGCCGCCCGCCGGTCTGACGGCGCGGCTGCGGGACTACCAACTGCGCGGGCTGGCCTGGCTCGACCTCATGACCTCGCTCGGCCTCGGCGGCTGCCTCGCCGACGACATGGGGCTCGGCAAGACCGTCACCGTCATCGCCCTCCACCTGAAGCGGGCGCGCCGCGAGCCGACCCTCGTGGTCTGCCCGGCCTCGCTGCTCGGCAACTGGCAGCGGGAGATCAACCGCTTCGCCCCCGGCGTCCCCGTCCGCCGCTACCACGGAGCGGGCCGCACGCTGGAGGACCTGGACGGCGGATTCGTCCTCACCACGTACGGGACGATGCGGTCGGCGGCGGCCCGGCTCGCCCAGCAGCGATGGGGCATGGTCGTCGCGGACGAGGCGCAGCACGTCAAGAACCCGTACTCGGCGACCGCGAAGGCACTGCGTACGATCCCCGCGCCGGCCCGGGTCGCCCTGAGCGGGACGCCCGTGGAGAACAACCTCTCCGAACTCTGGGCCCTGCTCGACTGGACGACCCCCGGACTGCTCGGCCCGCTGAAGTCCTTCCGCGCCCGGCACGCGCGCGCGGTGGAGAGCGGCGAGGACGAGGAGGCCGTGTCCCGCCTCGCCCGGCTGATCCGCCCCTTCCTGCTGCGCCGCAAGAAGTCCGACCCGGGCATCGTCCCCGAGCTCCCGCCCAAGACGGAGACGGACCACCCCGTCCCGCTCACCCGCGAACAGGCCGCGCTCTACGAGGCGGTGGTGCGCGAGTCGATGCTGGCGATCGAGACGACGGAGGGCATCGCCCGGCGCGGCCTGGTCCTCAAGCTCCTCACCTCGCTCAAGCAGATCTGTAATCACCCGGCGCTGTACTTGCGGGAGGACACGGGAGCCGTGGGTTCGCCGGGTGCCGGTGGGACGGCCCGGCTCGCCGCCCGGTCCGGCAAACTGGCCCTGCTCGACGAGTTGTTGGACACGCTGCTCGCCGAGGACGGTTCGGCGCTCGTCTTCACCCAGTACGTGGGGATGGCGCGACTGATCACCTCCCACCTCGCGGCCAGGGCGGTACCGGTCGAGCTGCTGCACGGGGGTACGCCGGTGCCCGAGCGCGAACACATGGTGGACCGCTTCCAGAGCGGGGCGACGCCTGTCCTGGTCCTGTCCCTGAAGGCGGCCGGCACGGGCCTCAACCTCACGCGCGCGGGCCATGTCGTCCACTTCGACCGCTGGTGGAACCCAGCCGTCGAGGAACAGGCCACCGACCGCGCCTACCGCATCGGCCAGACCCAGCCCGTCCAGGTCCACCGCCTCATCACCGAGGGCACAGTAGAGGACCGCATCGCCGAAATGCTCGCCTCGAAGCGGGCGCTGGCCGAAGCGATCCTGGGCTCCGGCGAGGCCTCCTTCACGGAGCTCACCGACCGCGAACTGTCCGATCTGGTCTCACTCCGGAGGTCGGCGTGATGTCTTCGACAGGGCGACCGGATCCGGCGCGCTCATCGGGTGAGCCCCGGCCCGCCGATGTGGCCCGTCGTGCCCTGTGGGCCGCGCGGCGCGGTCAGGTCGAGAACGACGAGGTCGACTCGGAGGATGATCACTCCGCCACCCCCGAGGCGCGACCGGCGGCACGAGGTACGGACCAGGCGGCCTCCGAGGCGACCGCCGCCCGGCGGCGGACGCGGCGGACTCCGCAGGGGCTCCGGCCGGGTGATGTGGCGCGTGAGGCTCTGCGGGGTGCGGGCGGGCCACGCACCGTGCGTACCGAGGACGAGAACGAGGACGCGTCCGAGCCCTCGGTCGCCGACCGTCCCGGCGATGGCGTGGGCTCCGGTGCGCCGCGTCCCGGTGACGTGGCCCGCGAGGCCTTGCGCGCCGCCCGAACCGGCGCGAGTCGGGCCCGTACAGCCGTTGGGGCCAAGGGAGTTGATGGCCCGCGCCGCCCCGCTGACGCGAAGCCGAAGCCTTCCGCCTCGGCACCGTCACCGAGCACAGCAGACCGCCGCGCGGCGCCTCCCCACAGCACCGTCCACTCGGCAACGACCCCGGAGGCCGCCCCTCCGCCCACCGAGCGAAGGTTCCCACCCGGCGCGGCGCCCGCTGTAGGCCCCGTCGGCCGAAGCGCCCGTACGCGACCCACCGGACCCGCACCCGACGCGGACGGTCCATCGCCCCGTTCCCCCTCCGCGCCCAGAGGAGCCCCCCAGCCGCACACCACGCCCCCAGCCCCCGCCAGCGACCTGCGGCGAACCTTCCCCGCCCTTCCGCGGCGGTCGCCCGGAGGCGGCAGATTCGCCGAGACGTGGTGGGGTGACGCCTGGGTGAGGGCACTGGAGGAGGCGGCGCTGGATCCGGCGCGGCTTGCGCGCGGGCGGGTGTACGCGGGGGAGGGGCACGTGGATGCCGTGACCGTCACGCCCGGGCTCGTGCTCGCGTATGTGCACGGGAGTCGGCCGCGGCCGTACCGGGTGCAGATCCGGATGCGTACGCTCACGGACGAGGACTGGGAGCGGTTCCTGGACGCCGCTGCCGAACGGCCGGGGCACATCGCGGCGTTGCTCGACAAGGACATGCCCCAGTCGCTCGCCGAGTGCGGGGTCGAACTGCTCCCCGGCTCCGGAGACCTCGAACCGCACTGCAGCTGCCCCGACTTCGGACACCCCTGCAAGCACGCCGCAGCCCTCTGCTACCAGACGGCACGACTGCTGGACGAAGACCCCTTCGTGCTGCTCCTGCTGCGCGGCCGAGGCGAGCGCGAGCTGCTGGACGCGCTGTCGCGCCGCAACGCCGCCCTGGCCGCCCGCTCGGCCAGCGCAGGTCAGGAAGGAGGCCAAGAACCCGAACTTCCCGGCGTACGCGCCCGTGACGCCCTGGCCCTCCGCCAACTCCCGCCGCTGCCACAGCCGTTGCCCCCGCCCGCACACCCCGAACAGCCGCCGGTCTATCCGGCCTCCCCGGGCGGCCCGGACCCGATGGCCCTCGACCAGCTGGCCACCGACGCGGCCACCCGAGCACACGCGCTGCTCACGACGGGACGCGACCCGGTCGCGGAGCTGACGCTCTGGCAGGACGCCGTCCGCCTCGCCGCCACCCGCCCCGGCTCCGGTCTCACCGCCACCACCCGCGCCCTGTACGCGTCCCTCGCCTCCGCCGCCGGCCGCACCCCCGCCGAGTTGGCGCGCGCGGTCGCCGCCTGGCGCCAGGGCGGACTCGAAGGGCTCGCCGTCCTCGAGGAATCCTGGGACCCACCGGCGGGCCGCTTCGACCGCGCCCGTCCCCTCCTCCTGGCCGCCGACTTCCCCGCCTTCCGCCCCTGGCACAACCACCTCACCCACCCTCGCGGCCACATACAGCTCCGCCTCGGCCACGACGGCCTCTGGTACGCGTACGAGTCGGAACCGGGCCACGACGACTGGTGGCCCCGGGGCACCCCCGACCTCGACCCGGTCGGCGCCCTCACCGGCCTGGGCACACCGGACGCCCCATGAGCCCCGGCTGAACTCCCCAGTGTGCCGCCGCCTCACATGTGGCGGCCCCGTGCAGGCAATGTGGACAAACCGGTCCCGTTTTCGCGGCCACAGGTGCGGAAGCTAGCTTGGAGCGGTGAGTGAGATGAAGACCCCTGCCCTCCAGTACCGCTTCGACGGCCCGGAAGACGCCCCGGTCCTCGTCCTCGGTCCCTCACTCGGGACCACCTGGCACAGGTCGTACAAAGTGTCTCCGGCAGTCCAGGACAGGGGTGTACGTGCAGGTCAGGGCCTTGCGGTCCGGGAGCGTCGGCTCTGTTGGTGAGATGCGTGTGATAGCGCGTGAGACGTGAGGACCCCGTCGGAGTGTTCCGGCGGGGGTTCTGCGCGTGGCAACAGGTCGCTCTGTGGGGAGTTCGACGCCGTCTTGGTGATGTTCCTGGCTCGCCAGGAGTTGAACGGCCCTCCTACCGGAACTGCTGACAGCGGCCAGCGTAAGAGAGTCCCTTTGGTCGTCCTTCGGCCTGCGATGCTGTTTGGCACGTAGCGGTGGATGGGTGCGCCGCAGCCCGCGCACGGGCCGATGCGCCAGTCGGCGCGGTCGCGCCACGGAGGCCGTCCGGCCGGCGAGGCCATCGCATGGAAAGAACCGCATCGGTGACAGCGTCCAGCATCGGTGCGGACTCCTGACGCTTGAGTGACGCTCGAAGGCGGTGCCTGAAGGGGTGCGACCGATGCTCCAGGGCTGCGCGTAGCGCCCGCTGGTGAGGCGGTCTGCACCGGGGGGCAGGACGAGGTGCCCCGGCAACCGTGGTCCTGGTCCGCCTCGAGCCGGCCCTGTCTTCATGCGCTTCACCAACGGCCCGCTGCCCCCCGAGCGCTACGCTCTCACCCAGTCCTCCACGCGGTTGTTCGTCCAGGACGAGGCCATGCCCCCCCCGGTTGCGCACCTTCAGGAAGGCCAGTGATGACACGCCTGATCGTCGGCATCGGCGGTACCACCCGCCCCCGGTCCAGCAGCGAACTCGCCATACGCGCCGTCCTGCAGGCCGCCGAGGACCGGGGTGCCGAGACCATGCACCTCGGCGGTACGTTCCTCGCCCAGCTCCCGCTGTACGCGCCGGAGAATCCGACCCGTACCGCCGAACAGCAGGCCCTGGTCGAAGCCGTGCGGCGGGCGGACGGCCTCGTCATCGGCACCCCCGGCTACCACGGCGGCATCTCCGGCCTGGTCAAGAACGCCCTCGACCTCCTGGAAGACCTCCGCGACGACACCCGGGCCTACGTCGACGGCCGCGCCGTGGGTCTCGTGGTCACCGCCGCCGGGACGCAGGCCTGCGGGACCACGCTGGCCGCCCTGCGGTCCGTGGTCCACGCGCTGCGAGGCTGGCCCACCCCGCTCGGTGTCACCCTCAATACCGGCGGCACCAAACTCTTCGGCACCGACGGCGCCTGCGTGGATGCCGGCGCCGCGGCCCAGCTGGACCTGCTCGGTGAGCAGGTCACCTCCTTCGCCGACGCCCTCTCTCCCATCCGGTGAAGAGCCGCATGTCGTGACTCCCTCGCCCGGCTCGCTGTCGGCGCAGGCATGTACACCACCGGAACCACCCCCACCTCGGCCTGCCCACCTCGCTGCTGCACGACGTCCCCATGGGCGTGATGGGTCTGACGACTCCGAGAGTGGCCGCCGCCGCCTCGATGCGACGCTCAACGACCCTATTCCGCACGGGGTGTGGTGCCCTTCGGGGCCGTCGGGCAACTGCCCGGCCACGTGGAGACGACCGTTCGGCGACCGCTCAACCAGTCGGCATCGATCGAATGTGCAGCGGTGTGTGCTCTGCAACCGTCCGCTCAAGTGCCCTCCGCCCCTGTCCAGTCGTCCTCGACGCCCGTACGACCGACCCGCCGCATCGTCGAACCCGGCAATCAACGGGTCAGTGCTGTCGCTGGTGAGAAGGGGTCGTCATGGGGGAACGTCGCGTCGCCGTCACCGGGATCGGGATCGTCGCGCCAGGAGGTACTGGGACCAAGGCCTTCTGGGAGCGCGTCGTCTCCGGCAGGCCCGCTACCCGCCGCGTCACGGCCTTTGATCCGGCCCCCTTCCGCTCGCAGATCGCCGCCGAATGCGACTTCGACCCGCTAGCCGAAGGACTCGGCGAGCAGGACACCGACCGCCTCGACCGGGCTGCCCAGATGCTGATGATCGCTGCCCGTGAGGCGCTTGGCGACAGCCAGCTGCGGATCGCGCCCGAGGAGGCCCACCGGGCCGGAGTCAGCATCGGCAACGCCGTCGGCCTCACCCAGAAGCTGGAGCGCGAATACCTCGCCGTCAGCGACGCGGGCCGCCGCTGGGTCGTCGACCCCGACCGTGCCTCACCGCACCTCTACGACTACTTCGTCCCCAGCTCCCTGTCCGCCGAGGTCGCCTGGTTCGCCGGCGCCGAGGGCCCCAACGCTGTGGTCTCCGCGGGCTGCACCTCCGGCATTGACGCCACCGGCTACGCCTGCGACCTCATCCGCGAGGGCAGCGCCGACATCATGATCACCGGTGGTGCCGATGCCCCAATCGCCCCCATCACCGTCGCCTGCTTCGACGCGATCAAGGCGACCTCGCCCCGCAACGACGACGCCGAACACGCCCTGCGGCCCTTCGACAAGACCCGCAACGGCTTCGTCCTCGGCGAGGGCGCGGCGGTCCTCGTCCTGGAGGAGCTGGACCGGGCGCGACGCCGCGGCGCCCATATTTATGCGGAGATCGCCGGGTACGCCTCCCACGGCAACGCCCACCACATGACCGGGCTGCGCTCCGACGGACGGGAGATGGCCGCCGCCATCACCTCCGCCCTGGACCGGGCCCGGCTCGATGCGGGCGCCGTCGACTACGTCAACGCCCACGGGACCGCCACCCAGCAGAACGACCGCCACGAGACCGCCGCCTTCAAACGCAGCCTTGGCGACCACGCCCATGCCGTGCCGATCAGTTCCATCAAGGCTGTGGTCGGCCACTCGCTCGGCGCGATCGGCGCGATCGAGATCGCCGCCTGCGCACTGGCGATGGAGCACGGAGTCGTGCCACCGACCGCGAACCTGCACCACCCCGATCCCGAACTGGACCTTGACTACGTGCCGTTGAACGCACGGGAGCAGCGGCTCGACACGGTCCTGACAGTCGGCAGTGGCTTCGGCGGGTTCCAGAGCGCCATGGTGCTCACCGACGCGGACAGGAGGACCGCATGACAACGGCCGTAGTGACCGGAGCCGGGGTCGTCGCCCCCAACGGCCTCGGGACGGAGGCATTCTGGTCGGCGACCTTGCGCGGCGACCACGTCATCAAGCCGATCGACCGGTACGACACCACACACTTCACCAGCCGGCTGGCAGGAGAGGTACAGGACTTCGACGCCGCCCGGCACCTGCCGAGCCGGCTCATACCCCAGACCGACCGGATGACCCAGTTCGCGCTCGCCGCCGCCGACTGGGCCTTCGCCGACGCGGCCCTCGACACCAGCGACCTCGCCAGGACCGACCTCGGCGTCGTCACCGCCAGCGCCGCCGGCGGTTTCGACTTTGGCCAACGCGAGCTGCAGAACCTCTGGGGCGAAGGCCCCGACCACGTCAGTGCCTACATGTCCTTCGCCTGGTTCTACGCGGTCAACACTGGCCAGATCTCCATCAAGAACGATCTGCGGGGCCCCACCGGGGTCCTCGTTGCCGAGCAGGCCGGCGGCATCGACGCTATTGCCCACGCCCGGCGCGCCCTGCGCGGCGGCGCCGCGGTGGTCCTCTCCGGAGGCATGGACTCCTCGCTCTGTCCGTACGGGATGGCGGCCCGCATGGCCGGCGGCCGGCTCTCCGCCCGGGACGATCCCGACCGTGCCTTCCTCCCCTTCGACCCGGACACCGACGGACACGTGCCGGGCGAGGGCGGAGCGATCCTCGTCCTGGAGGAGGAGGGACGGGCCCTGCAGCGCGGGGCGACCATCCACGGGGAGATCGCCGGACACGGGGCCACCTTCGACCCGCAGCCCGGCTCCGGGCGCCCCCGCAACCTCGGCCGCGCCATCGAACTCGCCCTTGCCGACGCGGGGTTGGTCTCTGACGACATCGGCGTCGTCTTCGCCGACGCCGACGGCTCCCCGGAGAGCGACCACGCCGAGGCGGAGGCCCTCGTCCGGCTCTTCGGCCCCTACGGCGTTCCCGTCACCGCCCCCAAGACCATGATTGGCCGTCTCTACTCCGGCGGCGCGCCCCTCGACGTCGTTCTCGCCCTGCGCGCCCTGCGTGAGGGCCTCATCCCCCCGACCATCAAGGTCACCCCCGGCTACGCACTCGACCTGGTGCGCGACCGGCCCCGGCCGTTCGCCGGCACCGCCGCCCTGGTGCTGGCCCGCGGACACAACGGATTCAACAGCGCCCTCGTACTGCGTGGGCGAGGAAAGGACCACCGATGAGCGAGCTCACCCTGCCCGTACTGATCGACATCATGCGTGAATGCGCGGGCGAGGACGAGGCGGTCACCGCCGAGGGCGGGGACATCGGCGACGTCGAGCTGGAGTACCTCGGCTACGACTCGCTGGCGCTGATGGAGGCTGCCGGCCGGGTCAAGCGCCAGTTCAACGCCGAACTCTCCGACGACGCCCTCGCCGAGATCCGCACCCTCAATCAGTTCGTGGCAGCCGTCAACGACACCCTGGCCTCGGCCGGGGCGCGCCCGTCCGCCTGACGAGGCCGCCCATGGACCCGCTCTACATCGCCGCCACCGGCAGCAGGCTGCCGCCCCCGGTCCCTACCGAGGACGCCGTCGCCGACGGCAGATGCTCCGCCGCCCTCGCGCGGACCACCGGCAGCCTCGCCGTCGCCGTCGCCGGGGACGACGAATCGGCCCCGCAGATGGCCGTACGCGCCGCCCGCTCCGCACTGGAGCGGGCGGGCACCACCCCCGGCGACATCGACCTCGTCCTGCACGCCAGCTTCTTCCACCAGGGCCACGACTTGTGGGCCCCCGCCTCGTACGTCCAGCGGGAGGCTGTCGGCAACAACTGCCCCGCCATGGAGGTCGGCCAGGTCTCCAACGGCGGCATGGCCGCCCTCGAACTTGCCTCCGCCTACCTGGCCGTCGACCCCGGCCGCTCAGCCGCACTGATCACCACCGGCGACAAGTTCTGCCCACCCGGCTTCGACCGCTGGCACAGCGATCCCGGCACCGTGTACGCCGACGGCGGGACCGCCCTCGTGCTCTCCCGCCGTGGCGGGTTCGCCCGGATCCGCAGCCTCGTCACGGTCTCCGTACCGGAGCTGGAGGGGATGCACCGCGGCGACGACCCGTTCGCGCAGGAGCCGTTCAGCCACCGCCCCCGGGTCGACCTGGAGGCCTGCAAGCGTGCCTTCCTCGCGAAGACCGGCGTTTCCTACGCCGTCTCCCGGGTTGCCGCCGCGCAGGAGACCGCCGTCAAACAGGCCCTGGCCGAGGCGGAACTCGATCTCGGCGACATCACCCGCATCGTCCTGCCCCACCTCGGACGGCGCAGACTCCAGGCCGCCTACTTCGGCCCGTTCGGCATCGACCCGGAGCGGACCACCTGGCCGTGGAGCAGGCAGGTGGGCCACCTGGGGGCCGGCGACCCGATCGCCGGCCTCGACCATCTCGCCGCGACAGGGGCCCTCGACCGGGGAGACACCTGTCTGCTCGTCAGTGTCGGGGCCGGATTCTCCTGGTCCTGCGCCGTGCTCGACATACGCGAACGCCCCCGGTGGGCCGGACCATGAACGGATATGGAGGACGGGGACAGTGGCCAACCGAAGGACGATGGAGTCAGTGGCAGACCGAAGGACGATGGGGACAGTGGCGAACCGACGGACGATGGTGCTCCTCCTGCCGGGCCAGGGCGCTCAGCACCCACGGATGGCCGCCGGTCTGTACGGGACCGAACCGGTGTTCACCACAGCCATTGACGAGGTCTTCGACCTCGTCGACACCGAGACGGCGGGGGAGGGCGAACGGCTCCGGGCCGACTGGCTGAGCGAGCGCCCGGCCGTAGACCTCGACCACGTCACCCGCTCCCAGCCGCTGCTGTTCGCCGTCGACCACGCGCTCGGTCGGCTGGTACGGAGCTGGGGAGCCCGGCCGGACGCCCTGCTCGGCCACAGCATCGGCGAACTGGCAGGAGCCGTACTCTCCGGAGTCTTCACCCTGGCCGACGCCACCCGGCTCGTCCTCGACCGCGTCCGGCTTCTCGCCGACGCGCCGCCCGGAGGCATGCTCGCCGTCGCCGCGACCCCGCAGGAGCTCGCGCCCTTCCTCGACGGCGACGTCGTCGTCGGCGCGGTCAACGCCCCGCGGCAGACCGTGCTCGCGGGACCCGACCCGGCCCTCGAAATGGTCCACAAGGCCCTGGACGCACAGGACTTCACCTGTCGGCGCCTTCCGTCCCTCAGCCCCTTCCACAGCCCCGCTGTCGGGCCCGCTCTTGCCGGATCCGAGGCGGCCGTGGCCGCGCTGCCGACCTCCGCGCCGGTGATCGCCCTGCACTCCTGCTACACCGCGCGGCCACTGGGGCAGGAGGACGTCGCGGACCCCCTCTACTGGGCACGTCAGCCCGTCGCCCCGGTGCTCTTCTGGAGCGCGCTCGACGCCGTCCTGTCCGAGGGGGACGCCGTACTGGTGGAGACCGGCCCCGGGCAGGGGCTCGCCCAGCTCGCCCGGCGCCACCCCGCCGTACGGGCCGGCCGCAGCGCGGTCGTCCCGCTGTTGCCGGCCCGCCCCGGCCCTCCCGAGCGGGACCGCGCCTGGGCGGAGGCCGCCCGGGAGAGTCTCGCCTCGTACGGCCTCACCGGAGAACCGTCGCGGTGACGTAACGCACCGGAGTGTCGATCGTCAGCGGCCCGTCACCGTCCCGCATCGCGTCGAGGGCGGTGATCAGCCGCTGACGCAGCCGTGCGCTCTCCTCCGCCGGCAGGTGCGTCCACAGCAGCCGCATCCCCTGGGTGTGCGACCAGTCCACCCATGCCTCACCCGAGTTCGCCACCAGCTCCACCGGCTCGTCGATCACCTCGACGTCCCGGAACCCGGCCTTCTCCATCGTCCGGCGCAGATCGGTGACTTGCCCCAGCCAGCTGTTGAAGCGGCGCTGCAGCGCTTCCGGCTGCCACTCGGGCGGCAGATTACCCAGCAGGGACCGAGGAATGAGGTCGGTGAACACAGGCGGCAGGAACGGAAACGTGTCGTCCGTGAAGACCGGGCTGGTGAAACCGATCCGGCCGCCGTCCCGCAGCAGTTCCGCATAGCGGGCGAGCGCCGCCGGCGCGTCCGGCAGGAAGATCACGCTGTAGCTGCCGGTGATCAAGTCGAAGGAACGGGGCGGGAGTTCAGGGCGCTCCCCGTCCATCGTCCGCAGCTCCACGTTCGTGACGCCCTGCCGCTCGGCCTCCCGGCGCGCCTCGTCGATCATCGCCGGAGCGATGTCGATGCCCAGCACGGAGCCCTCGGGCCCGGCCAGTGCCGCCGCTGGGAACAACGCCGCGCCTCGGCCGCATCCCACGTCGAGCACCCGGTCACCCGATCCCGGAGCGACCCGCTCCACCAAACGCCTGCCCATCGGTGTGAAGAACTCGACGCCCATCCGGTCGTAGCGCGCCGCCGCCCGGTCGAAGGCGCGGGTCACCGCCGCCTTGTACGCCGTGTCGTCCACCGTGCCATCACTGTTCGCTGCCATACGCCGAGCGTGCAGCTGCCGTCTCGCACTCGCGTCGTGGCCGGTTCGAACACGCCTCGACCGCCCCTACAGCGGAAGCCGAGGGAAGTGACAGCCGCCCTGCCTAGCGTGAGCCGCGCTTGGAAAGACACTTCACGGGGGAAGGAACGGTGTTCACGTGGGCAAGTTGCCACGTCGTCGCATACTGCAGGGAACGGCCGTCGCGGGCGGTGCCGCGGCACTCACCGGACTGGGCGGCACGGCCGCCGCGCGGCCAGGACGGATCCACCCTCCGGTGCCCGGACCGGTCACGGTCGTACCGGCGGATCCCCGGTACGCGAGCATGAACAAGAGCTACAACGGACAGTTCACCCCGCGCCCCGACGCGGTCCGGGCCGTTTACTCGGCCGAGCAGGTCCTCCAGGCCGTCGACGAGGCGGTACGAACGGGGAAGCAGATCGCCGTCCGCAGCGGCGGCCACTGCTACGAGGACTTCGTCACCAACCCCGACGTCAAGATCGTCCTCGATGTCTCGCAGATGAACGAGGTCAGCTTCGACCCCGAGCACCAGGCCTTCGCCGTGGAGACGGGCGCCACCCTGGGCCAGGTCTACAAGAGCCTCTACTACGGCTGGGGCGTCACCATCCCCGGCGGCAGCTGCCCCAGCGTCGGTGCCGGCGGCCACATCGCGGGCGGCGGCTACGGCGCCCTCTCGCGTCGGTACGGCATGGTCGTCGACCACCTCTACGGCGTCGACGTCGTCGTCGTGGACAAGAACGGAAAGGCACGGCGGGTGGTCGCCACCCGGCGCGCCGACGACCCCCACCGTGACCTGTGGTGGGCCCACACCGGTGGAGGCGGCGGCAACTTCGGCGTCGTACTGCGCTATCTCCTGCGCTCCCCGCAGGCCCGTGGCAAGGA
Organism: Streptomyces pseudoechinosporeus; assembly: GCF_054783935.1. NCBI lineage: Bacteria > Bacillati > Actinomycetota > Actinomycetes > Kitasatosporales > Streptomycetaceae > Streptomyces > Streptomyces pseudoechinosporeus. The sequence goes on along the minus strand of NZ_BAAGPS010000091.1, from coordinate 218,659 downwards.
CCCGTCGACGCTGCTGCCCACCCCGCCCGCCACCGCCCCCGGTCTGGCCGTCACCTGGCAGTGGGCGGACGTCGACGAGCGGGCGTTCACCACCCTCGTCCGCAACCACGGCACCTGGCACGAACGCCACCCGCGGAGCCCGGTCTCCAGCTCCCTGGCGCTGTCCCACCGGGCAGTCGGCCAGTTCCAGCTCCTCGTCGACGTCGACGCCCAGCAGCCCGAAGCCACCCGGCTCATGGACGCCTACGTCAAGGACGTCACGGCCGGAGTCGGCGTCCCCTCCTCCACCACCCGCTCCGACCAGCCCTGGCTCACCGCCACCCTCGGCGCGGAGACCTACGCGGGCGGCACCCCCTTCAAGTCCAAGGCGGGCTTCCTGCGCAGACGCTGGACCGACCGGCAGATCGCCGTCGTGCACAAGTACCTCAACGACGGCGACCAGCGCTGGGGCGCCTCCGTCTACGTCACCTCCTTCGGCGGGACGATCAACACCGTCGCCCCCGACGCGACCGCCTTCCCGCACCGCGACGCACTCTTCAGCGTCTCCTACGACCTGTACTGGGCGGACCCCGCGGACAAGGAGGAGATCAACTGGATCCGCCGCTTCTACCAGGAGGTGTACGCCGACACCGGCGGTGTGCCCGTCCCCGGCGACGCCAACAGCGGCGCTTACGTCAACTACCCGGACGCCGACCTCGCCGACCCGAAGTGGAACACCTCCAAAGTCCCCTGGCACACCCTCTACTACCGCGACAACTACCCCCGGCTCCAGCAGGCCAAGGCCCGCTGGGACCCCAGGAACGTCTTCCACCACGCCTTGTCCGTCCGCCCGCAGGCCTGACCGGGAGAGTCACTGATGGAGCTCATCGGCAGCGGGTTCCTCGCCCGCCACCTGAGGCCCCTGGCCGGTGCCCACCCCGGCGCGACCGTCCTCGCCGCAGGGGTGCCGCGGCACCCGCTGCCGGACTCCGCGCACACACGCGAACACCGGCTCGTGAGCGACACCATCCAGCGCTGCCTCGACCGGGACCACCAGCTCGTCTTCTTCTCCACCGTCTCCATGTACGGCGCCCCCGGCTGCAGCGGACGGGAGGACGAACCGGTGGTTCCGGCGCTCCGCTACGGACAGCACAAACTCGACCTGGAGACGCTGGTCCGCGACTCCGGCGTACGGCACCTGATCCTGCGCCTGGGTTACGTCCTGGGCCCCGGCGAACCGGAGTACCGGCTGCTCTCCGTGCTCGTCCGTCAGCTGCGCGCCGGACAGGTCACCGTCCAGCAGGGCGCCCGCAGGGACATGCTCCATGTCGACGAGTTCGTCGCGGTCCTCGATCTGCTGCTGCGCGCGCGCATCACCGACGAAACCGTCAACGTGGCCTCCGGGGACTGCGCGGAGATCATCGACGTCCTCGACCACCTCGAACTCCGCCTCGGCACCGCGGCCGAGCGCCGGACCGCCGGACACACCGTTTCGCACTGCCCGTCGGTCGCCAAGCTCCACCGGCTCGTGCCCGAGGTGTCGGGTCTGGGATTTCGGTCCGGCTACTTCCGTACCGCCATCGACCGGTACCTCGCAGCGAGCCCGCAGGGCCTCGACTGCCCGGTCGGGCACACACCCCCCTGAGGAAGGACCCCATGATCAGCGAAGTCGGCGTCACGCTCCCGCACCTGGCCGACCTCGGCGCCCCGGTGACCCCGGAGGGACGGCAGCTCCTGGAAGTCCTCGCCCGTCATCTGCCCCGCATCGCCGAGGCCGCCGACGCACACGACCGCCCGGGCACCTTCCCCACCGAGGTGTTCCACGTCCTGCGCGCCGACGGGGTGCTGTCCGCCACCGTGCCGCGCGAGTTCGGCGGGGGAGGGGTGAGCAGCGTCCACGACCTGACCCTGGCGGTCATGCGGGTCGCCGAGGCCGACGCCGCCACCGCGCTCTGCCTGCACATGCAGCTCTGCCGCGGCATCACCATGTCGTACGAGCTGCGCCACGCCACCCCCGCCGGACAGGCCCTCGCCGAACGCGTCCTCCGGCTGATGGGCACCGGCGACGCCCTGATCGGCGGGGCTCTCAAGGACGCCGGGCAGGTCACCGACCTGCGCCCGGACGGCGACGGCGGCTGGCTGCTCGCGGGCCGCAAGATCCTCGTCTCCATGGCCCCGGTCGCCACCCACTTCGTGGTCGCCACCCGCACCCGCCCGGACTCCGGTCCTGCCCGGGGAGCCTCCGCCTTCCTGGAGGCCGGGACCAAAGGCCTCTCCGTCCCCGACAACTGGGACGGCATGGGCATGCGGGCCTCTGCCAGCTCCGAGGTCGTCTTCGACGACTGTCCGGTCCCCGAGGAGGACCTGTTCCTGCGCGGACCCGTCGGCGAGGTCAATCACGCGGCGATGGCCGGCCAGACCGTCAGCTCCATCGGCCTGCTCGGCGTGTACGCGGGCATCGCCCAGTCCGCCCGCGACATCGCCGTCGCCGGTGTCAGGCGCCGCGGTGGCGCTGCGGCCGCCGCGGTCCGCACGCTGGTCGCCGAGCTGGACGTCAAGCTCTACTCCCTGCGCACCGCGCTCGGCGCGGCGCTGCTGCACACCGATCACCACGCGGCGCGGACCGCCGACGACCCGGCCGAGCGCGGATTGCGGATGATCGCCCCGTTCCAGTACGCCAAGCTCGTCGTCAACCGGAACGCGGCTGCCGTCGTCGAGGACTGCATGACCCTCGCCGGTGGGGCTTCCTTCACCGCCGGACACCCCCTGGCCCGCCGCTACCGGGACGTCCGCGCCGGCTGGTTCATGCAGCCCTTCACCTACGCGGACGCCATCGACCATCTGAGCGCCCGTGCCCTGGACCTGGAGTCCTGACGACAGCACGCCGGAACGGACCGAGGGCCCCGGGAGCGCGACGCCTCCCGGGGCCCTCGGACGCCTCACCGGTCAACCGGTGATGAGGGGGAACAACTTCTCGTCGTCCAGCGGCTGTCCCGGCTGCATGTGGGAGAGGTACTCGTCCATGACCCCGGGAAGATAGGTGGTGCCGGCGTCCATGAAGATCACGCCGTGGCCCACCCGCCGCTCCTCGGTGCTGTTGGCCCCGGCCATGTGGATCGTACGGCAATGATGGAACGCCACGTCCCCGGCCCTCAGCGGCACGGTCACCCGCGGCTGCCAGGGATAGTCCGGCCACACCTCCTCGGCCGACTTGAAGTGCTCGAAGCTGGTCATGTGGACCAGGCGTTCCGAGGTCTTGCGCAGGTGCGAGCCCGGGATGTAGCTCAGGCAGCCCCGTTCCACCGGTACGTCGACCAGCGCGATCCAGGCGGTCAGCGTCAGCGACAGGTTGTCCATCGGTAACCCGGCCTCGTCGTCGTGGACCAGGGTCGGCGGCGCCTCGCGGGGTTCCTTCACCAGGACTTCGCTGCTGTAGAGCCGCAGCGGTCCGCCGGCCAGCCGGGCAGCGATGCCGGTGAGGCTCGGATGGAGAGCGAGCCCCCGCAGCGTCTCGTCCTTGCGCCAGGCCTGGGTCACGTAGTTGACCTCGACCTGGCCGCCGTCCTCGCCGCCGGCCCAGATCTCCATGTCACGCTCCAGGATCCGCTCGGCGGCCGCCCGGTAGGTGGTCACTTCCCCCGGCGAGAGCACCTGGGGGACATGGACGAAGCCGTCGTCGCGATAACGGCAGACGGTTTCCTCGGACAGATTCTCGGGCGTGGTCAGCTCGCTCAGGTGCGGCACGTGACGGTCTCCTTGTGGTCAGGCTCCGGCTGGGCGGAGCGCGGTGTCAGGCGATACGGGGCGGGTGAGCGCACCGGTGAACAGGCCCCGGCCGCCGTGCAGTCCTTCGGTGTACTCGACGGTCAGCCCGGCCGCAGTGAACGCCGCTTCGTACTGTTCGCGGGTGAACAGCGTGATCAGATGCGTTTCGCCGAAGTGACGGACACCCGACTCCGCGTCCGCGACGAGGTAGTGCACCTCCATCCGTGACGCGTTCCCGGCGCGCACCGCGTGCGACACCCGGGCCAGCGTCCGGCCCTCCGCGGTGGCGGTGCCGCTCGACACGTAGCCGTCGAGGAAGGTGTCGGGGAACCACCAGGGGTCGATCGCGACCACCCCTCCGGGAAACAGGTGCCGGGCGAACCGGACGAGCGCGGCGTTCAGTTCGGCGGTGTCGGCGAGATAGCCGATCGAGCCGAACATGCAGGTGATCGCGGAGAAGGAGGAGCCGAGCGCGAAGTCGCGCATGTCACCGCCGTGAACGGTCACTCCCGGCAGCCGCCGACGCGCGGCGGCTGCCATCGGCTCCGACATCTCCAAGCCCTCGACGCGGGCGAATTCCTTGCGGAAGTGCTGAAGATGGGCACCGGTGCCGCAGGCCACGTCGAGCAGCGAATCGGCGTCCGGCAGCAGGGCCCGGACCCGCCTGGCGATCTCCTCCGCCTCGCCGTTGTAGTCCTTGCCCTTGCCCTGGTGGAGCAGTTCGTAGATCTCGCTGGCGTCAGCGCCGTACAAAGCGACTCCTCAGTGCCTCATCGCAGCCGCACGCGGCTGTCCTGTCCGTCCCATCGTCCGAACCGGGGCTAGAAGGCCCGCCGAGACCCGTTGGAGGCACAGGGGGTCGAGCCGTCGTCGACATGGCTGCGAGAGCCGGGCGGCACGCTGTTCACCATGACGAGCTGCCGTATCTGCGGCGGCCGACTTCACGAGTTCGGTGATTTCGGCACGCAGCCGCTGTCCAGCGGGTTTCTCGAGCCCGACTACATCGGGGACGAGTACTTCTTCCGGCTCGCACTGGGCGTGTGCGCCTCGTGCAGCATGGTCCAACTCATGGAGGAGGTACCGCGCCATCTGATGTTCAACGGGCACTACCCGTATCTGTCGTCCGGGTCGTCGGTCATGAGGAAGCACTTCGAGCAGACCGCTCAGTACTTCCTGAAGACCGAGCTGACGTCCCCCGATTCACTCGCGGTCGAACTCGGCTGCAACGACGGCATCATGCTCAAGGCCCTCGCCGAGGCCGGTGTACGGCACCTGGGTGTGGAGCCGTCCGAGAGCGTGGCCGACATCGCCCGTAGGCTCGGCATCCGGGTGACGACCGAGTTCTTCCAGGAATCCACCGCCACCGAGATCCGCGAGGCCGAGGGCCCGGCCCAGCTGATCTACGCGGCGAACACCATCTGCCACATCCCGTACATGGACTCGATCTTCCGTGGCGTCGACGCCCTGCTCGCCCCGGACGGAGTCTTTGTCTTCGAGGACCCCTATCTCGCCGACATCATCGAGAAGACCTCCTACGACCAGATCTACGACGAGCACTTCTACTTCTTCAGCGTCACCTCCGTGGCCGCGATGGCCGAACGGTTCGGCTTCGAGCTGGTCAATGCCGAGCGGCTGCAGGTCCACGGCGGCGAGGTCCGTTACACGATCGCCCGCAAGGGCCGGCGTACTCCCGAACCCTCGGTCGCGGACCTGCTCGCCGAGGAGAAGACGAAGCAGCTCACCCAACTGGACACCCTGAAGGCGTTCTTCGGGAAGGTCGAGCAGTCCCGCGACGATCTGGTGACCCTGCTGAAGAAACTCAAGGCGGAGGGGCGCACGGTCGTCGGGTACGGCGCCACCGCGAAGAGCGCCACCGTGGCCAACTACTGCGGCATCGGCCCCGACCTGGTGTCCTTCGTCTCCGACACCACGCCGAACAAGCAGGGGCGGCTCACCCCCGGCTCGCACATTCCGGTGCGTCCGCGCGAGGCGTTCGAGAACCCGTATCCCGACTACGCGCTGCTCTTCGCCTGGAACCACTCCGAGGAGATCATCGCGAAGGAGACCCGGTTCCGGGAGGTGGGCGGGAAGTGGATCCTCTACATCCCGCACGTCCGCGTGGTCTGAGCACCTGGTTCCGTACGGGACACCTGGATCAGTACGGGGACGAGCGTGCGCACGGAGGGACCGCTCCCTCTCCGCACGCACGCTCGTGGTGGTCGGAACGCCTGGTGCTCAGAACACGGCGATGTGTCCACTGCCCTGGTGGACATGGCTGTCGACGAGGACAGGCCGCACGTGTCCGCCCCGCTCGGCAGGGTGTCCGCGCTGGTCCCCGGGCCCGCCGCGCGGGTTCGGGGCGAGCGTGGCGTCGAGCCGCGACCGGGCGTACTTCCAGGTCAGTGGTGGGTAGGCGAAGTGGGCGTCGTGGTGGTCGTAGCGGACGATCCGGATCAGATAGCTGTTGACGAAGCGGTTGAGCACGCGCTCCACCATCGGGAGCTCCCAGCCCAGGAGCCGGGCCGCGGCGTCCGCGGTGAACGCATCGGCCGGGAGCATGCTGAGCAGCCGGAAGACGGCCTGTTCGGAGCGGGTGAGCCGGCCGTACGCGGCGTCGAAGCCGGCCTTCACGTCGAGATCGCCGAGGCGCAGTTCGGCCAGGAAGTCCCGGGAGCGGGCCAGTTGGTCGGCGACGCGGGTCAGCGGCAGACCCGGCATGGCGGCCAGTCGGCCCCCGATGCACCGCAACGCGAGCGGCAGGGCACCGCCCAGCGCCACCAGTCGGTCGGCGGCCTCCGGTTCCTTCTCCAGCCGCTGCCGCCCGATCAGGGAGGCCAACAGGTCGAGGCCCTGCGGGTATTCGAGGGCTTCGAGGTCGACGTGCTGCGCTCCGGCCAGACCGTGCAGCCGCTGCCGACTGGTCAGGATCACGGCGCACTGTGCGCCGCCCGGCAGCAGCGGGCGCACATCCGCCGGCGACGAGGCGTCGTCGAGGACGAGCAGCAGGCGCTGGGGGGCCGTCGTCGACCGCAGCAGCTTGCTGCGCTCCTCCAGGCTCTCCGGTATCAGGGTGTCCTGCACCCCCAGGGAGCGAAGGATCTCGTGGAGGACTTCTCTGATGTCCCTGGGGGCAGCCGAGGATCCGTCCAGTTGGACATGGAGCTGACCGTCCTGGAACCGGTGGCGCAGTCGGTGGGCCAGATGGACCGCGAGGGCCGTCTTGCCCACCCCGGGCATGCCCGCGATCACCACGACCCGGCTCGCCGTGCCGTGCGGCTCGGCGGGGGTCAGATGTGTGCCGATTCTCTCGATGAGGGGGGCGCGTCCGGTGAAGTCGGCGACGTCGGCGGGGAGTTCGGCCGGGACGGTGAGCGGCGTCCCCGTGCCCTCCGCCGGCCCGCAGGCCGGTGCGGCCCGGGTTGCGGGCTCGGGTCTGCGCTCCGGCTCCTGGCCCGGTGACCGGGGCGGGGCGGCGACGGCGTGCCGCGCCCCGGCGCCGGGGGAATCACCTGGGGCCTTCTCGGCCGCGTGTCGCGCGGCACCCGAGGGCGGGGCGAGCCGGACGGCCTGCCGGGCCTCGAGCGGTGGACCGATGGGGGCGTCCGCGAGCAGCGCCTGGTGGAGTTGACGCAGTTCCTCACCGGGTTCGAGGCCCAGGTCCTCGATCATGTTGCGCCGCAGCAGCCGGAAGATCTCCAGCGCCTCGTGGCGCCGTCCCGACCGGTGCAGCGCGATCATGAGGGACGCATGAAGGTGCTCGTGCAGAGGGTGGGTGAGCACGAGCGATTTCAGTTCGCTCACCAATTCCCGGTGGTGGCCGAGCCGAAGGTCTGCCTCTATGCGCAGTTCCAGTGTGCGGGACCTGAATTCCTCGAGTCGTGTGGCGTACGAGGAAAGGAGTCCGCCCTGGTCCACGTCGACCAAGGCCGGCGCCCGCCAGGTGGAGAGCGCCTCCGTCAGGATCTCCCGGGCGCGGGCCGGATTTCCGCTCTCCAGTGAAGCCTGCCCTTCGCTCGCCGCGTGCTCGACCCGGTGCAGGTCGATGGAAGAGTCGGGTATTTCGAGTACATAGCCGCCGGGCCGCGTATGGAGAAGTTCTTTTCCGTCGTGGCACATCAGAATCTTGCGGAGCTTGTACACATACGTTTGGAGAGTGGTGAGTGCGCTTACGGGCGGGCCACCCTCCCACAATTCATCAATTAATTCGGTGGTTTGCACCACCGCGTTGCGCCGCATGATCAAGAGGGCGATGACTTGCCGAGGTTTGGGTGCCGTTGGTGCGACGTTCTGCCCTTTGTCGAGCATTTCTAAAGGTCCGAGAACCCGGAATTCCATGAAATCCCCCAGTTGCTCAGCAGTTGGGTCGAACTGCCGTCGGAAACTAGTTTACGACCTTATGCTTCCAGTAAAGGCTTTGTCAACGACATCCTAGGGTAAGGTCAACGGTCGGTAAATTGGTTGACGTGTGAACGTCCGACCGGTTTCTTCCCGATTGACCTGTGTGAGCAGGTGATGAGGAAATGAGGCCGTCATCGTCGAAATTCAGCCGAAAGGCGTTTGAGGGTGGGGATGATGTCGGCGGGGGCAGGCGTGGCCAGCATCTCGCTGCGGACCCTGGCCGTACCGGCCGCGAACGACGGCTCCTCCAGCACCCGCCGCACCAGGGCGCGGAGTTCGACGGCCGTGAAGCACTGCGGATCGGCCACCGCCAGGCCGGCGCCCGCCGCGACGAGTCGTTCGGCCTTGCGAGCCGCGTCCCACAGCGGATCCGGGACCAAGACCTGCGGAACCCCGTGGTGCAGGGCGGTGTGCATCGTCCCCGCGCCGGCATGGCTGACTACCACCGCGCACGACGGCAGCAGGGAGTCCAGCGGAACGAATCCCACCGCTCGTACGTTCTGCGGCAGCTCCATGCCCAGGGAGGCCACTTGGTCCTCGTTCAGGGTGGCGACCACCTCGACGTCGAGTTCGGCGACCGCGGTGAGGATCTCGCCGACGGAAGCCCGGTGCGCACCGAACACCTCCTGCTGGGAAACGCCCAGCGTCACACAGATCCGCGGCCTGGCCGGCCGCTCGTGGACCCACGACGGCATGACGGACGGCCCGTTGTACGGCACGTACCGTACGGGTACCCGCGGGCCCGGCACGGGGAGCGCCAGCGAGGTCGGCATCGGGTCGACCGTCCACTGGCCGACCACCGCCTCCTCGGAGAAGGCGCAGCCATACGCGTCGAGCGTCCAGCCCAGCCAGTCGGCCAGCGGATCGTCCCGCAACAGCGGATGCCGGGAGGCGAGGGCCTCCCGGTAGTGCCGGCGCATCCACCCGATCAGATCCAGGCCGAACAGCAGCCGGGCATGGGCGGCGCCGGACGCCATGGCGGCGACCGGACCCGCGAAGGTCATCGTGTCCCACACCACCAGGTCGGGCCGCCACCAGCGGGCGAACCGCACCAGATCGTCGATCATGCCCGGATCGGACTGGGAGGGGAACGCCCCCAGGGCCAGCACGAGTTGCTTGGCGTGCATGTCGGTGTAGGACATCCGCTCGGGGCGGGTCTCGCTGATGTCCGTCAGCGAGAGGTAGTCGAGCGTCTCAGGGCCGGACCCGCCGGACTCCAGCGCGTCGGCCCGGCGCTCGTCCAGCTCCTGGACGAGCGCCTCCTGGGCGAGCGGCTCGCCGACCGGGACGGCAGGGAGGCCGGCCCGCCGGATGTGCTCCACCGCGTCGGGCTGGCTGGTCATACGTACCTCGTGCCCGGCCGCGCGCAGCGCCCACGCCAGCGGGACCTGTGTGTGGACGTGGGTCGCGGCGGCGAGAGTGGTGAACAGGACACGCATGACACTGCCTTCCGGTTCGGCGTTCAGCCGCGTGCGACGCCCTCGGCGTATTCCTTCGCATGCAGCATGGTGACGGTGCTGTTGCGGCCGAGCGCGTCGCGGACGAAGGTCCGAGCCTCGGCGACACCGGCGTCCGCGCCGAGGATTTCGGGAATCGCCCCGGGGTTGACGACGACGGTGTGCGTACTGGTGACCAGCGTGTCCGGGCCGTCCTCCCGGACGGTCCACTCACCGGTGTGCGCGGACATCAGCGCGGGTGTCAGCAACTGCTTGTAGACGATCCGGTCGTACGGGAAGCAGACCCGCACCGACTTCGTGGTGTGCGTCGATCCGTCCGCCGTCCTGGTGTCCATCTCCAGGGTCTGCAACCCGGGCGTATCCTCGGTGAGTTCGACCCGGCCCACATGAGGCAGCCGCCGGGGCCACTCGTCCGCCCGGTCGAGGAAGTCGTACACGTCCTTGGCGGCGCCGGCCACCCGTACCGTGTCCGAGAACGTCAGCAACAGATCGGCCCGCTGCTCCCGCTGTTCGGCCGCGTCGCGCAGGGCGGCCAGCTCCTTGTCGCTGTTGCGGTTCACCGCCTGCCGGATCCACTCCGTGGACGCGGGATCGTCGTCCACCGCGCGGAAGTCGTGCAGCAGCCGTACCAGCGTCCCGCCCCCGGGCAGCGGCTCGATCACCCACTCGCCGCCCATCGCGGCCACCGGCGCCTGGGACATCTCCTGACGGAAGCGGACCCGCAGGCTCTTCAGGTCCAGCTCACGGCGTGACGTCCAGCCCTTCACCGCGCCGTTGGCGGTCGCCCAGAGACGGATCCGCTCGGTGTCCCCGCTCCGCTCGATCTGCTCCGCGTGCACCGTGGGCGGGAAGATCACGGGCCACTGGCCCACGTTCTCGATCAGCCCGAACACCACATCGGCGGCGGCCGCCACCGTGATCGTGTGCTCGGTCTCGTGCGTCACCGGCTGTGCCATGGTCTCCGTCTCCCTCGGTCCTTGGTCAGTAATTGCCGAGCCCGCCGCAGACATTGAGCGCCTGCGCGGTGATCGACGCCGACGTGTCCGTGACCAGATAGCCGACCAGGCCCGCCACCTCCTGCGGCGTGGAGTACCGCCCCAGCGGGATCTTCGCCTCGAACCTGTTCAACACCTCCTCCTCGGACGTCTCCCAGAACGCCGCGTACCCCTGCCGCACACGCTGTGCCATCGGCGTCTCGACATAGCCGGGGCAGACGGCGTTCACGGTCACCCCCGACTTGGCCAGCTCCAGACCCAGTGCCTTGGTGAAGCCGACGACACCGTGCTTGGAGGCGGAGTACGGCGCCCCGAACATCACGCCCTGCTTGCCACCGGTGGAGGCGATGTTGATGATCCGGCCGCTGGCGCACTCCAGCATCCCGCCCTCGGTGAGCACCGCCCTCGTCATCCGGAAGACACCGTCGAGATTGGTCTCCATCACCTCGCGCCACAACTCGTCAGTGATCTCGGCGGTCGTGCCGCCGCCGCTGCGGCCCGCGTTGTTCACCAGCACGCCGACCGGCCCGTACCGCTCCACCGCGGCCTTCACGAAGGCGTCGATCTCCTCCGTGGAACGGATGTCGCAGGTCCGCCCGTCGACCTCGTACCCCTCCTTGCGCAGCCGCTCCACCGTCGCGCCGACGTTGTCCTTGTCGCGGGCGCAGAGGAACACCCGGTGGCCGCGCTCGGCCAGCAGGGTCGCCACCGCCTCACCTATTCCGCTGGTCGCGCCCGTCACCACGGCCACGCCTCGATCTTGGTTCGTCATGCCCTTCCTCTCGCCAGAGTTCTGGCGGCCCAGGCTGCCAGCGAGCGCTCGTAGCGCACTGGACATGGGCGAGTGCGACGTTCCGCGCTCGCCCACTGATCGTCGAGAGGCCTGCGAGAGCGAGGGCGCACACTCACCGGGCAACGGCCGTGAGCAAGGGCCGGCCGGCGACCGACTCCGGGAGAAACCCCACGTGACGAGTTCCAGCAGGCAGCACGACGGCACCCCCATGGACGCCCTGATCAGCATGTGCGACCTGGTGACCCCCATGGCGCTGCGGGTCGCGGCCACGCTGCGGCTGACCGACCACATGCTGTCCGGCGCCACCACGGCCGACGCCCTGGCCGAGGCCACAGGAAACGACAGCGGCGCACTGCACCGGCTCGTCCGCCACCTTGCCGCCGTCGGGGTGTACCGGGAGACCGAACCCGGCACGTTCGTCCCCACCGACGTCGGACTGCTGCTCGCCGACGACCATCCCGTCCAGCAGCGGCACTGGCTTGCCCTCGACGAGCCGATCGGCCGCGCCGACCTCGCCTTCACCCAGCTCCTGGAGGCCGTCAGGACCGGCCGCCCCACCTACGAAGCGCTGTACGGACGCCCGTTCTGGGACGACCTGTCGGCCGTGCCCGAGCTCGGCGAGTCCTTCGACCGGCTGATGGCCACGGAGGAGGAAGCCGTCCACGCCGCACCCATCGCCGCCTACGACTGGAGCGGGGTGCGCCACGTCCTCGACGTCGGCGGCGCCCCCGGCGGCTTCCTCCAGTCGGTCGTCCGCAGCGCACCCCACATCCGCGGCACCGTGCTCGACCTGCCGGGCCCGGCCGACCGCACCCGCGAACGGCTCACCGCCGCCGACCCGGACACGCCCATCGACGTCGTCGGCGGCGACTTCTTCGACGAACTGCCGGTATCGGCCGACCTGGTGCTGCTCTCCATGGTCCTGCTCAACTGGCAGGACGAGGAAGCCCGGCGCATCCTCATACGCTGCCGGGAAGCCCTGGAGCCAGGCGGTCGCATCCTGCTGCGCGAACGCGCCGAACCCCGCAAGGACTCGGTGGTCTCCACCTCCGACCGCTACTTCAGCGTTCTGGACATGCGCATGCTGGTCTTCCTCGGCGGCCGGGTCCGCACCGACGAGGAGTGGACCGCGCTCGCCGCGTCCGCCGGCCTCGCCGTCACCTCGCTGGTGTCGCCCATCAGCTCGCCCGTCGTCCCCTTCGACTTCTGCCTCATCGAAATGAGCCCCGTATGACCGAGCGCATCGCGTTGTCCAGGGACGTCCGGCTGTGGAGCGAGGCCCTCGGCGACCCCGAAGGCCCGCCCCTGCTCCTGATCGCAGGCGGCAACCAGTCCTCCCGGGCCTGGCCGCGCGACTTCGTCGACCTGCTGACCGCGGCCGGACACCGGGTGATCCGCTACGACCACCGTGACACCGGCCGCTCCACCACCCGAGACTTCGCCGAACATCCCTATGGATACGCGGAGTTGACCGCCGACGCCATCGCCGTTCTGGACGCCCACGGCGTCGCCGCCGCCCATGTGGTCACCATGTCCATGGGTACGATCACGGGTCAGCTCCTCGCCCTCGACCACCCCGGTCGGCTGCTCAGCCTGACCTTGATGCTCGGTGGCGGACTCGACATCGACTTCGACGGCAACATCGAGCGGCTCTTCAAGGGGGAGCCGTCCGTGGACGGTCTCCCCCTGCCGGGACAGGCCCTGCTCGACGTGCTCGCCCTGATGTCCGAGCCCGTCGACGGCCCCGACGCCGAGATCGAACGCCGCGTCGAGCGGGCCCGGATCTTCTCCGGCGACCAGATACCCTCCGACCCGGCCGAGTTCCGCCGCTGGGAACGGGAAGCCGCCGACCACGCCGGTACCGCCGTCGAACCGACCGCCCACCACATGCTCGGCTCCCATCCACGGGAACGCACCCCCGAACTCGCCGGGGTCCGCGTGCCCACCCAGGTCGTACAGGCCCTCAACGACCCCATCGCCCCGCCCCCGCACGGCCGCCACCTGGCAGAACTGATCCCGGGCGCCACCCTCGTGGAGATCCCCGGCATGGGCCACGCCCTCCCCGGCTCCGTCCACGCCGTGCTCACCGAGGCGATCACCACCCACGTCCGGGGCTCCAGCCCCCGTCTCCGAGGAGAGCAATGACCTTGTCACCCGCCGACAACAAACGCCGTGCCCTGGACATGGTCGCCGCCTGGAACCGCGGTGAACCCGACGGTGTCATCGCCTACTGGGCACCCGACGCGGTCCATTACGACGAGGACGGCCGGCCCATGCCCGCCGAACAGATCGCGGACATCATGCGCGGCTCCCTGGACTCCTTCCCCGACCTCCACCTGGAGGCGAAGAGCATCGTCGCCGAGGAAGACCGCGTCATGCTCCGGATCACCGTCACCGCCACCCACACAGGCGACTTCATGGGCGTACCCGCCACCGGGAAGCCGGTCACCTGGCACTACCTGGAGGAACTGCGTTTCAACGACCGGGGCCAGGTCGTCGAACACTGGGACGTCATGAACTTCTCGCCCCTCTTCCGCGCGCTCGGGCACGTCCCCGACGGCCTCTGACCCGCGGGCTCGGAACGCACCAAGAGGTCACGACGTCCGCCGGACGGTCACATACCGATTTTCACGCCCACAGGGTGTCGCCGTCAGGCGACCGGATTACTGACCCGCCCCGCGCACG
>NZ_BAAGPS010000091.1:123569-204570 GCF_054783935.1 Streptomyces pseudoechinosporeus | reverse complement strand
GCCGCGAGTTCCTCCCACCGCGGCACCAGCGAGGCCGGACTCGGCATGGTCCGCCGCAGCTCGTCCCGTACCCCCTCCGCAGCCGTCCTCAGCTCCGCGCCCTCCAGCAGCCGGCGGCACTCCTCGGCCCCCAGCTCGTCCGGGGCCACCGCGAACCCCGCACCGCTGCCCACCAGCAGTTCGGTGTTGGCCTTCTGATAGGCGCCGTCCGGAATCACACACTGCGGCACGCCGAGCGTCAGTGCGGTCAACAGCGTCCCCGACCCGGCGTGATGGATAATTCCCGCACAGGTCTCCAGAAGCGGCGCGAGCGGCACCCACTCCACCGTCCGCACGTTCTTCGGCAGCTCGCCCAACAGCTCCACGTCACCGCCGCCCAGCGTGAGTACGAACTCCGCGTCCACCCGGCCCGCCGCCGCGATCAGCGGCGCCAGGACGGTGATCCCGCCCCACTGCGCGCCGATCGAGCCGAGCGTGACCGCGATCCTCGGCCGCCCGGCCGGCCGCGCCAGCCAGTCCGGGAGCACGCCCCCGCCGTTGTACGGGACGTACCGCATCGTCCACTCGTGCTCGGGCCGCTCCCCACCGGGCAGCAGCGGGGCGAGGCGTTGCGGAACCGTGTTGATCCGTACGGTCCTGCGCGGTGTCCCCGTGATGCCGTGGCGTGCGTAATCGCCCTTCATCGCCTCCCGCAGCAGCCCGGCCAACCTCGGATCGCTGTCCGCGGGGCCGAGCGGCAGCTCGACACAGGGGATGTCGAGCGCGCTGGCGGCGAGCGCCCCCGCCCCCTGCGCGGCCGAGTGCACGATCAGGTCCGGGCGGTAGGAGCGGGCCACCTCCAGGACACCGTCGACCTCGACACCCGACACCCGGCCGAACAACTCGGCGAGGAACTCCACACCGGCGTCCTGCACATGCATCGGATCCTCGGTGCCGTCCGGCACCCAGACCTTCTCGTAGTTCAACCCGGGCGTGACGTCGACGGCGTGCAGCCCCGCCTCCGTGACGGCCTCCAGCGCCTCGCCCGCGGCGTAACGGACCTCGTGCCCGGCCGCCCGCAGCGCGTGCGCCACCGGAATTGTCGGAAAGATGTGACTCAGCACGGGAGATGTGACGAACAGTGCGCGCATGGTTCCCCTGTCGACGAAGTGCGCCACCGGCCTCCGGGCGGCCGGGGCGCAGGCTCCGGGCGAGCGTGACAGGGCGATCTCGTGTCCGGACCGACAACCGGTGGACCCCCTGCGCGCCCACCGGCGCGGCGGCTCCAGCGGTCTGCGGAGGGAACTCAGGGACACCCCCCCATCGTGGACGGCATGGTGGACTACTGGAACCTCCCGGCCGAACTGCCCCTGGACCCCCGACCGTGCGCTGCGCGGTCCCTGACGGGCCCACGGTCCAGGCCATGAACCACGCCGAGGTCGAGACCCTCTGGAGGGAGCTGACCGAAGCACCCTCCTACCGGACCGCGGCGGCTGGGCCCGGCTCCGACGAGGTGATCGTCGACCTCGCGCGCACATCGGACTCGCCGCACTCCGCTTCGCCGAACAGGTCCCGGGCGCCCGCGTCCTGGCCTTCGAGCCCGCCCCCGAAGACCTACGGCTGCCTGGAGGCCAACCTCGCCGAGCACCTCCCCGGCACCACCGCGTTCAACATGGCCCTCGGCGCCGCCGAGCTCATCTTCCACCCCTGCATCCCCTCCTCCTCCACCCTCTTCGAGGACGAGGACGACAACGTCCGCAACATCGAGGTCAACCTCGACGCCGACCAGCAGACCCGGCAGGTCGTCTGGCAGATGTTCGACGTCCGCCAGAGCCTGGACGTCGAGGTCAGCACGGTCAGCCGGATCATCCGGGAGCAGGGCGTCGAACGGATCGGGCTCCTCAAGGTCGATGTCGAACGCGGGGAGACGGAGGTGCTCAAGGGCATCGACGACGAACACTGGCCGACGGCCCGCCGCGTCCTGCTGGAGGTCCACGACATCGACGGCCGCCTCGACGAGACCGTCGCCCTGCCGGCACGGCAGGGACTCACCTCCGACGTCTCCCAGTTCGGCGTCTACGCCGGCGGCAGCGTCCACCTTGTCCTGGCCACCCGCGACTGAACGGACCGACCCCACGTGACCATCCTGATCACCGGAGCCACCGGAAGCGTCGGCCGCCATGTGGTCGACCTGCTCCTGGCGGCCGGCGCGCCGGTACGGGCCCTGACCCGCACCCCGGCCGCGGCCGGCCTTCCCGCCGCCGTCGAGGTGTTCGAAGGAGACCTGCTGCGCCCCGACAGCCTGGCCCCCGCCCTGGCCGGTACGGAGCGTCTCTACCTGTTCCCCGAGCCGGCCACCGCCCACGCCGTCGCCGAGCTCGCACGGGAGGCCGGCGTCCGGCGGATCGTGGTGCTGTCCTCCGACGCCGTCACCGAGGGCAGAGACCCCGGCCACCACCGCCCGGTCGAGGAGGCGGTGGAGCGCACCGGCATCGCCTGGACTCATGTCAGGCCGGGCGAGTTCGCCGCCAACAAGCTCAGTCTGTGGCAGCGTTCCATCCGCGAGGAAGGCACCGTCCGCGCCGCCTACCCGGACGCCGTCGGCGCCCCTGTCCACGAGGCCGACGTCGCCGCCGTCGCGGCTGCGGCGCTGCTGGAGGACGGCCACGCCGGAGCGATCCACGGCGTCTCCGGACCCTTGACCCTCTCCCTGCGCGACCAGGTCGCCGCCCTCGCGGCCGGCCTCGGCCGTGACCTCCGCTTCGAGGAGGTCAGCCACGCGGAGGCCCGTACCGACATGATCCGTCAGGGCCTGCCCGACTCCGTCGCCGACTACATCCTCGCCTTCCAGGCACAGTGGGTGGACCGGCCCGCCACGGTGCACGACACCGTCCAGCGGCTCACCGGCCGGCCCGCCCGCGATCTCGCCCGGTGGGCCGCCGACCACCGGACGGACTTCCTGTGACCCCCGACCCCGGCGCCGAGGTCCGCTGATGCGCGTTCTGTTCACCACCCTGGCCGCCTCGACCCATCTGCACGCCCAGGTCCCGGTGGCCTGGGCCCTGCGCGCCGCCGGCCACGAGGTCTGTGTGGCCAGCCAGCCCGACCTGGTCGACGACATCGTCCGCACCGGCCTTACCGCCGTACCGGTCGGACAGGCGCTCGACCCCGGCCGGTGGGCGGACGTCTCCCCGCTGACCGAGGAGGACCTGTCGGTCGAGGGGAACATCTGGAACGCGCAGGGCGGGATCGCCTGGGAGCTGTTCGACCTGTGCGAACTGCGGCCCGAGAAGCTGACGTACAGTTACATGCACTGCGTGCTCACCGCCTGGACCTCCCACAGCTTCCAGCAGACGTCCTCGCCGCGGACCGTCGACGACCTCGTCGCCTTCGCCCGGCAGTGGCAGCCCGACCTCGTGATCTGGGACCCGACCACCTTCGCCGGGGCGGTCGCGGCGATGGTGACGGGCGCGGCCCACGCCCGGCTGATGTTCGGCTTCGACGTGCTCGGCCGGATGCGCCAGAGCTACCTCGCTGCGCTGCGGGACCGTCCGCCGGAGCACCGCGAGGACCCGTTCGAGGAGTGGTTGGGGCCCCTGCTCGGCCGCTACGGAAGGGAGTTCGCCGAGGAAGCGGTGGTCGGACAGTGGACGATCGACCCCGTGCCGTCCGCGCTGCGCCTGGACGTCGACCACCCGTACCTGCCCGTGCGGTACGTCCCGTACAACGGTCACTCGACCATACCCGCCTGGCTGCGCACCCCCGCCCGCAGGCGCCGGGTCTGCCTCACCCTCGGCCGGTCCTTCAGGGAACTCCTCGGAGGCGACCGGGCGTCCGTCGCCGAGCTGCTCGACGCGGTGGCGGAACTCGACGTCGAGGTCGTGGCCACCCTCAACGCCACCCAGCTCGCCGAACTGCCCCGGCTGCCGGACAACGTCCGCGCCGTGGACTTCGTACCCCTGGACGCACTGCTGCCCAGCTGCTCGGCGATCATCCACCACAGCGGCTCCGGCACCACCCAGACCGCGCTGGCCCACGGCGTACCTCAGGTCGTCGTCCCCGCGCTGATGCTCGACAACCTGCTCAAGGCCCGGCGGGTCGAGGAGGCCGGAGCGGGGCTCCATGTGCGCGACGGGCAGGCGCCGACCGCCGAAGTGCTGCGGGACATGCTCGTACGGGTCCTGGAGGAACCCTCCTTCGCCACCCGGGCCCAAGAGCTGCGCCGTGAAATGCTGGGCACCCCTTCACCCCGCGAGATCGTGCCGGCCCTGGAACGCCTGACGGCGGCCCACCGCCGCTGACCCGCCGACAGTGACCGGGGCCGGTTCGCCGAACCGGCCCCCGCCGCGGTCAGGACGCCGTCGCCGCCACGCGGCTGTGATGGCGGGCGGTCAGCCGCTCCAGGACCTGCACCACCTCGTTGGGGTGCGGGGCCGTACGTACCTCCTCCCGCAGCTGCTCGGCCCGGCGCGTGAACTCCGGCTCCTTGAGCAGCCGCAGCAGACCGGCGCGCAGACTCTCCGCCGAGACCCCGCCGGCCGGCAGATACAGCCCGGCGCCCAGCTCCTCGATCCTCCGCGACCGGTACACCGCGTCCCACACCCGGCCGAGCGAGATCTGCGGAACGCCCCGGGCCGTCGCCGTCGCCCAGGTGCCCGCGCCGGCGTGGTGCACGATCGCCGCGCAGGTCGGAAGCAGCGCGTCCAGCGGCACGTGGTCCACCACGCGGACGTTCTCCGGCGTCGAGGTGATCAGCTCCCGCTCGGCCGGGTCCAGCGTTGCCACCACCTCGATGTCCAGACCGCCGACCGCCTCGAAGACGTCGTCGGCCAGGACGGCGTTGGGCGCGCCGGTGTCACGGGCCGTCATGCCCGCCGTCACACACACCCGCGGCCGGGACGGCTCGGAGCGCAGCCAGCGGGGCACGACCGTCGGGACCTGCCCGTTGTACGGGATGTACCGCATCGGGACCAGAGGCTGCCCGAGCGACAGCCGGACGCTCGGCGGCATCTGGTCGATCGACCACTGACCGCTGACGACCTCCTCGTCGAACGTGCAGCCGTGCCGGGCCAGCGTCCAGCTCAGCCATTCGCCGAGGGTGTCGTCGTGCTGACCGGCCCCTTGCGACGCCAGCTGCTCCAGGAACAGCCGTCGCGTACTGCCGAACATGTCGGGGAAGGACAGCAGTCGTCCGTGGGCCGCCCCGCTCGCCCGCGCGGCGATCGCCCCGGCGAAGGTGAAGGGCTCCCAGATGACCAGGTCGGGCCGCCAGGCGCGGGCGAAGTCGACCAGCTCGTCGACCATCGCGTCGTTGTTGATCCAGGAGTAGAAGAGCGACGTCATGACCGTGTCATGGCCCTTCAGGAACGAGAAGGGCAGCCGCTCATGCCGCTTCTCCAGGTAGTCCGGAACGTGGTGGAGCGCCATGATGTCACCGCCCACCGCGCCGAGCACGGTGTGCAGGGCCGGATCGGTACCGACGGGCACGGCCGTCAGGCCCGCCCCGACGATCGTGTCGGTCAGCGCCGGCTGGCTCGCCACGCGCACGTCGTGACCCGCCGTACGCAGGGCCCAGGCCAGCGGCACGGAACCGCTGAAGTGGCTGTCCTCCGCGAAGGACGTCATCAGTACACGCATCGGTGGTCTCCTCATCCGGCCGTGGTGGTGACGGGCAGCTGCAGCACGCCGCCGGTCACGGGGGAGCGCAGGCGCCGCAGTGCGGGGCCGGCCGGGCGGAGCGCGGGAAGCCGGGAGGCGACGGCTGCCACGGCGGCCTTCGCGACCGGTGTCGCGAAGGGCTCCAGGACACCGGAGTACAGATCGTCGACGAAGACCAGCGGCTGCGCCTGCCCGGTGCGGTGCAGGTCGAAGCGGTCGGGTACGGGGAAGGCCTCCGGGTCGCGCTGCGCCGCCTCCACCAGGACGGTCACTCCGCCGCCGGCCGTGATCACCGACCCGTCCACCTCCACGTCCTCGTAGGCGAAGAGCTGCTGCATCCGTACCGGCGGCGCGTACCGCACCGTTTCCCGCACGGCCGCGGACGCGAGGCCGGTGTCCTCGCGGACCGCCGCCCATGACTCGGAATGGTCCAGGAGCGAGGCGACCGTCTTCGCGGTGAGGTCGGCGGCCAGCTGCACACCGGCGACGGCCAGCAGCAACCGGGCCACGCCCAGGTCGTCCTCGGCGGGACCCGGCGTCCGGGCGCGGACCAGCTCCCGGAGTTCCCGCGCGGCGGTGATGAGTTCCCGAGCCGTCGTCATCCGCGGCGGGCAGAGCGTGGCGTCGAGCGTGGGTGCCACCTCGGCGCAAAGGCGGGTGAACCGCTCACGGTCGGCCGACGCCACATCCAGCAGACCGGCCAGCGCGTCCGCCGCGAGCGGATGCGCGAAGTCGGTCATCAGGTCGAACGCGCTCTCCAGACGGTCGAGTTGCTCGGCGGCCCGCTTCGCCACCTCCGTGGCGAAAGCGGGATCCGTGCTCCCCTCCGGCCGCCCACCGACGAGCGACGCGGTCACCCCGCGCAGCCGCCGGTACGCCGTGCGGTCCAGCGCCAGATGCAGGTCGTCCAGCGGCAGGACCTCGTGCAGCGCCGGCATCTGCCAGTCCTGCGACGCCTCGTCGCCCGCGTCCGTCTCCGACTTCGGGTAGCGCACTCCGAGCCGGGGATCGCGCAGCAGCGCGGCCGCGGTGGAGTACCGCCCCGTCACCCACGTCTCGGCCGTGCTCCACATCAGGGCGCCGTGTTTGCGCACCTGCCGGCCCAGCTCGTGCGGGTCGTCGCTCTCGGCCCGCAGGAGCAGGGCGTACGGGTCGTCCTTGATGCCGTAGATCCACTGCAGGCCGCGGTGCGCCATCAGCACGGGACCCAGCTCGCTGTCGGTCTTGGTGGAAATCATGGGACCGAAAGTAGGCCGGATCGCTCTATCTTCCCTCGACTCCCGCTGTGCTTCCCGTCGCCGGGGCCGAGGCGAGCAGACTGTGCAGACAGCTCACCAGACTGCGCGCCTGGACGTTCAGATAGTGGCTGTGCGGCAGCAGCTCCATCAGCTGGTGCACCGCGATCCAGCGGAAGTCGGGGTGGTCGACTCCCGTAGGGTCCGTCTCCACGATCATGTACCGGCTCAGCGCGTGGTAGAAACGGCCGCCCTCCTCCGACAGGACCGTGTCGTAGCGGATGTCACGGGCGTCCGCCCGGAGCACGGTGTCCAGGAACGGGGGCCGGGCCGCCGCGGGCAGCACCTCCACACTGTCCGGGATGCACTGCACGGTCGGCGCGAGCTCCGCCACGTCCAGGTAACCGGGCTCCACGCGCGCGTGGAGCAGCGCGTGCAGGACCCCGTCGATCCGGCCTACCAGGAGGGCGATCATCCCTTGGCCCTCGGGCCGGACCATCGGCTGCGTCCAGTGGGACACCTCCCGGCCGCCGGCGGTGACGTCGACCCCGATGACCGAGAAGAACCGCCCGCTCCCGTGCGTGATGGTCTCGGGCGTACGCCGCCATCCGTCAAGCGCGTCGAGCGCGATGCGGTCGGTGTGCACGTCGGCGCGGGTACGGGTGTCGGTGATCCAGTTCAGCAGCTCGCCCAGGGAGTGGCGGGCCCCCGACGCAGGCCGGCAGGAACGGACCAGGGCGCTGTGGAATCCCGTACCGTCCGCGCGCAGCACGGTGTCCACGCCGGGGCCGGCCAGCGGCAGACAGGAGAGCACCGACCGCAGATCCATGTTGACCCGGTCCTCCTCGGCGAGCATCGCGTACAGCTCGCCGAGGGTCAGCCAGGTGAACCCGTCGCGGAGTTCGACGTCCTCGACGGTCTCCACCACCATGTTGCGATTGCGCTTCCGGTAGAACCACGCGCCCTGCTCGGACTGGCGCACGTCCGCGATCACACGATGCTCCCGGTGATCGCGGAAGTACTCCAGATACGGCACCGCCCGGCCCTTGTGGACGCGGGTGTAGTTGGATCGGGTGGCCTGCACGGTGGGGGAGAGCTGGAGTCCGTTGCGGTTGCCCGGCTCCACCTTGGCCTGGACGAGGGCCCGCAGCACCCCGTCGGTCTCCTTGACGAGGAGCCCCAGGACGCCGATCTCCGGCTGGTTGATGATGGGCTGGGTCCACCGGGGCACCGGTCCGCCCGGGACCTCTGCCGACAGGCCTTCGATGGTGAAGAACCTGCCGCTGTGGTGGTGGATGTTCCCGGTGACCGGATCACGGGACCAGCCGTCGAGATCGTCCAGGGCGACACGGGACACCCTCGTGTAGGCGTACCGGCCGAACTCCGTGAACCACCGCTGGACGTCGTCCACCCGGTCACGCATGCCGCCGTCGGACGG
This sequence comes from Streptomyces pseudoechinosporeus, assembly GCF_054783935.1. Lineage (NCBI taxonomy): Bacteria > Bacillati > Actinomycetota > Actinomycetes > Kitasatosporales > Streptomycetaceae > Streptomyces > Streptomyces pseudoechinosporeus. Next base: position 196,260 of record NZ_BAAGPS010000091.1, on the reverse strand, counting down.
GCCGTGCGCTATCGACTCGGCGAGCCGCAGTGGGGTGTCCGAGAGGTCGTGGCCCGCCCTCACGACCGCAGCGCCCGGTCGATCTCCAGGCACTTCTGGTAGTCGGGGAGGAGCCCGGCCGCCTGTGCCTCCGCCAGGGTCGGCGCCTGGGTGTCCCGCTCGGACATGATCGGGTCGATGCCCTCGGGGATCCGCAGCCCGAGCGCGGGGTCGAGCACCGACAGCGCCAGCTCGTCCTCCTTCACGTACTCGCCGGAGAGCATGTACGAGACGACGGTGTCGTCCTCCAAGGCGACGAAGGCGTGGGCGACGCCGACGGGGAAGTACATGGAACGGGCGCTCGCCGGGTCCAGGACCACCGCGTCCGACGTACCGAAGGTGGGCGAACCGACCCGTATGTCCAGGGCGATGTCGAGGACCCGCCCGCGACCGCAGTACACGTACTTGGCGATGCCCGGAGGGCACGCCGTGAAGTGCAGACCGCGGACCACACCGCGCCGGGAATTGCTGTGGTTCGTCTGGGCCACCGGGAAGAGTTTGTGCCCGGTCGCCTCGACGAAGGCACTCTCCTGGTACGGAGAGACGAAGTAGCCGCGCTCGTCCTCGAAGACACGGGGGGTGAACTCGAAGGCGCCGTCGACGGCGAGCTTGCGTGACTGCATCGTGAAGGTCATCTGTCCATCTCCCGTTGGGGGCTGCGTACGGTCGTCATGAGCACTCAGGGGCGCTCAGGGGGTTCAGGGGGACTGGCGGTACTCGGCCGTGAGCCGCTCCAGAACCGGTACGACGTCACGGGGCGCCGGCATGCCCAGCATCTCCGTGCGGACACCGGCCGCGTTCTCGGCGAACGACGGGTCCTCCAGGACCCGGACCAGCATGCTCCGCAGCTGGGCCGCGGTGAACCGGTCCACGTCGGGCACGGCCAGGCCGCTGCCGGTCGACTCCAGATGGCACATCTTGTACGCGTAGTCCCAGAGCAGGTCCGGCACGATGATCTGGGGCACGCCGTGCAGCTGGGAGTTCTGGAACGTGCCCGCTCCGCCTTGGTGGATCACGGCCGAACAGCTCGGCAGCAGCGCGTCCAGCGGGACGAAGTCCACCACACGCACGTTGTCTGGCACCTGCTCGGGCCGGTCCAGCTGTGCGGCCGACAACGTGGCCACCACCTCGACGTCCAGATCGGCGACCGCGTCGAGCAGGTCGGTCACCGACGCCCGGTCCGCCCTCAGGACCTCGCGACCCGTCCGGCCGAGGGTCAGGCAGACCCGTGGTCGGTCCACCGGCTCGCTCAGCCAGTCGGGCACCACGGACGGGCCGTTGTACGGGACGTACCGCACCGGGACATGGTGCTGGTCCACCGGCAGCCGCATAGAGGCCGGGATCGGGTCCACGGTCCAGTGACCGGTCACCACCTCCTCGCCGAACGGTCGGCCGTACGCGTCCAGGACCCCGCCGAGCCAGTCCGCCAGCGGGTCCGAGAGTTGCTCGGCCGAAGGCAGCAGGTCCTGCTCCCGGCGGAAGAGCTGCCGGGAGTGGCCCAGCAGGTCCGCGCCGAACAGCAGCCGGGCATGGGCCGCGCCGGTGGCGGTTGCGGCGACCGCCCCGGCGAAGGTGTGGGTGTCCCAGACGACCAGGTCCGGTTTCCAGTGCCGGGCGAACTCGACCAGCTCCCCGGTCATGGACTCCGAGGAGAGGGTCGGATACACATACGTGGCCATCAGCTCGAACGCGCCCCGCAGATAGGAGTACGTGCGGCGCTCCGGGTGCAGCCCGGACAGATCGGCGTGGGTGAGGAAGTCCGGGTCTCCGGCAACCTCTTCGGTGTTGTCCCGTCGCCTGTTGGCCCCTGCCATCTGCACATCCAGATCGAGCCTCTCGCCGACCCCTACGGCCGTCAGTCCGGCGTGGGAGATGTACTCGACGAGATCCGGCTGGCTGGCGACACAGACGTCGTGGCCGGCCGAGCGCAGCGCCCAGGCGAGCGGGATCTGGATGTGCAGGTGGGACTTGGCGGCGAAGGTCGTGAACAGGACCCGCATCAAGGCTCTCCTCTGCTTCCGCCCTGAAGCGTGGCCGACGGCCCTCGCAGCCCGATCGACGACGGCTGGACGCCCGCCCGGGCGGGCGTCCAGCCGTCGCCGGGCCCGGTCAGCCGGTCATGGCCGCGTCCTCCTTCTCCCGGCCCTGGGTGATCGTCGCGATCCGCAGCGCCGCCACCAGGTCCCGGTACAGGTCGTCGGTGACCAGCAGTTCGTCGTGCGTACCGGTGGCTCGGCACAGGCCGTCCTCCATGACGAGGATCTGGTCGGCGTCCACGACGGTGGAGAGGCGGTGCGCGATGGTGATCACGGCGCCCCGGGCGGCCACGCGTACGATCGCGTCGTGGATCGCGGACTCGGTCAGTCCGTCGAGCTGGGCGGTCGCCTCGTCCAGGAGCAGGATCTCGGGCTCGCTGACCAGGGCGCGCGCCAGCGCGATGCGCTGCCTCTCACCGCCGGAGATCACGGTCCCGTCGAGTGGGGTGTCGAGACCGTTCTCCAGGGCGCGGACGCGTGCGTCGAGACGGACGTCACTCAGGACGGCCCACAGCGCTTCCTCGTCTGCGTCGGGCTTGGTGTAAAGCAGGTTCTGCCGCAGGGTGCCCGGGACGAGCGGGGTGTCCTGCTCGACGTAGACGATCCGCCTGCGCAACTCCGCGAGGGCGTACTGGCCGACCGGGACGCCGTCGAGGGCGACAACCCCGCTCTCCGGTTCCAGGAAGCGGAGCACGAGCGAGAACATCGTGGTCTTTCCGGCGCCGGACGGGCCTACGACGGCGGTGTGCCCGCGCCTGCCGATGTCCAGGCTGACCCCGTTGAGTGCGCGGGGCGCACCGGGCGCGTAGCGGGCGTGGACGTCGCGGAAGGTCAGCACCGGTGAACCGTCGGCGGCGACGGAGGCCGTGGCCCGCTCGGGGACCGCCAGCGTGTCCTCGACCGGCAGGTCGTGGATCTCCCGGATCCGCGCGGACGCGGCGAGACCGGACTGGAGCAGCGAGACCGACTGGCTGAGCTGGGTCATCGGGTCGACGACGAGGAACGCGTACAGCAGGAAGGCGACCAGCCCGGAGACGGTCAGCTCGCCGAGGCTGACCCGCCAGGCGCCGACCCCCAGGATGACGAGGATCGCCCCCTGGAAGCCGACGCCGGTCAGCGTCCAGGCGAGCGCTTCGATCCGGACCGCCCGCATGCTCTGGCGGAAGGACTCGCGGGCCTCGTCGAGGATGCGGTCGCTCTCCCACTGCTCGGCGCGGCTGGCCTTCACCGTGCGGATGGCGCGCATGGCGCCCTCCAGCACGCCGCCGAGCCGCCCGACCGCGGCCTGGGCCTCCTGCTGGGCCGCGGCGAGCGGCCGCATGACCAGGCCGATCACACCGGCGATGACGATGATCGTGACGAACATGACCAGGAGCAGTACCCAGTCGAGCGACGCCATCAGCGCGAGCGAGCCGACGACCATGATCATCGAGCTGAAGAACTCCAGCGCGGTGGAGGAGGCGGCCTCCCGCAGTAGCAGGGTGTCGGAGGTGACCCGGGTGACCAGCTCACCGGGGGAGCGCCGGCCGAGACCCCCGATCGGGACGTGCAGCAGTCGCTTCACCATGTCGGCGCGGGCGTCGAACACGATCTGCTCGGCCAGCCGGCCGAGCATGATCAGACGGATCCAGCCCAGGACCGAGCCGATGACCAGCAGCCCGACCAGGATCCAGATGGCGCGTTCCAGCAGGGCGGCGTCGGCGAGCCCGTCCAGGATGCCCTTGGTGGCCATCGGCGTGGCCAGCATGGTGCCGGTGGTGATGGCGGTCAGGACGAAGGCCACCAGCAGGGGCCACCGGTGCGGGCGCACGAACGACCAGAGCACCCGCGTGTTGGCGAAGCGTTCCGACGGTGTCTCGGGTGGTGCCGTCTCCTTCACGTTCACGTGCAGACCCTTCCTCGAACAACGCAGTGCATCGAAGGAACTCCAAAGCATCTAAATGGAACACTCGTGTCCCAAAGTAGCATGAGAAAGTTTCGAGTTGGAGGGTGATCTGCTAGGTTCGGAACATGAGTAGCGCAGCTGTGGAGTCCGGAACGCGTAGTCGCACACGCCGCGCCATCCTGGGCGCGGCCGCCGAGGTGCTGGCCCAGGACCGGGCCGCGACGCTCGCCGACATCGCCAAGGCTGCCCAGGTCGGTCGCAGTACGCTGCACCGTTACTTCCCCGACCGGGACGTGCTGGTCAAGGCGGCCGTGGCCGACGCCTATCTGGTGATCCAGCAGTCGATCCAGGACGCGGCGGTGGGCGAGGGGCCTCCTCTGGAAGCCCTGCGTCGACTGGTCGCGGCCATGGTGGACGCAGGCGACCGACTGCTGTTCCTGTACGGCGACTCCAGCGTCCTCGAAGGCTTCGAAGCGGGAGACGAACCGGACTCCGTGGCCCAGATGATGGCCGACCTGATCAAGCGCGGTCAGGCGGAGGGGGTCTTCGACGCCGACATCGCCGTGCAGTGGATCCAGGACACGCTGTGGGCGCTCGTCTACACCGGCTGCGACTCGGCCAGCCGCGGCGTCCTGCCGCGGCACGGCGTCGCGACCGCGGTCATCCGCATGCTCGAGAACGGCATCCGAGCGCAGAGTTGAGGGGACGTGGAGTTCAAGTGACGATCTTGGTGACTGGTGCGACCGGGAACGTGGGCCGGCATGTGGTGACAGAGCTGCTGAAAGCCGATGAGAGCGTACGGGCCCTGACGCGTCGGCCGGACACCGCCGGGCTGCCCGCCGGGGCGCAGATCGTCCCGGGTGACCTGGAACGGCCCGGGACGCTGCCGGACGCCCTGGCCGGGGTGGAGAAGATGTTCCTCTTCCCGGTCCTGGAAGCGGCCGAGGAGGTCGTGGACCTGGCGGTGAGGGCGGGGGTGCGCCGGATCGTGCTCCTCTCCTCCGCCGCCGTCACCGCCGGCTGGGACACCGAGTACCACCTCCCGGTCGAACGGGCCGTGGAGGCCTCCGGCCTGGAGTGGACTCACGTCCGGCCCGGCGAGTTCGCCGTCAACTCCCTGTACATGTGGGGTCCGTCGATCCGCGCCGACCGCACCGTCGTCGAGCCGCACCCCGACCGGGCCGTCACCCCGATCCACGAGTGGGACATCGCCGAGGTCGCCGCCGCCGCGCTCGTCGAGGACCAGCACGTCAACACCGCCTACACCCTGTCCGGTCCGCAGACACTCACCACCCGCGAGCAGGTGGCGGCCATCGCCGAGGCCATCGGCGAGGAGATCCGCCTCGACCACACGACCGTCGACCGGGCCCGCGCCTTTTACCACGCGCAGGGCGGATGGGCCGCGGAGAACGCCGACTTCCTCCTCGGGTACGAGGACTACTCCGGTGTGGAGTCCGTCCCCGACGAGCCCGCCGAGGAGGAGGCCGAACCCCAGGAAGCCCCGGGGACGGTCACCGCCGACGCGGTGACCGGTCGGCCCCCGCGCCCGTACGGCACCTGGGCTCGCGACCACGCGGCCGACTTCCGCTGACCGCTTCCCGCCCCCGCCTTCGCGGGGGCGCCTCCAGCGCGATGCGAGCCGGATCCGCGCGCCCACCCCTACGGTCAGCCGGCAAAGGCTCATCACAGCAGAGGAGTTCGGGATGCGCGTCCTGTTCACGACGTTCGCCGCGCGGTCGCACCTGTACGCCCAGGTGCCACTGGCCTGGGCGCTGCGGTCGGCGGGCCATGACGTCCGGATCGCCAGCCAACCCGATCTGGCCGACGACATCACCCGTACGGGGCTGACCGCCGTCCCCCTCGGAGAGCCGCTCAACCAGGCCGAGGACACGGCGGTCGACGAACGGGTGCTCGACCCGGAGCACGCCGCCAACCCTCACATGGTCGACATGTCGACCTGGACCGAAATTCTCGATATCGCCGAGACCTGCCCGGACCGGCTCACCCCCGACTACGTTCAGGCGGTCTTCGCCGCCTGGGGGCCCCTCATCCTCCGGTACCTCTCCTGGGAGATGACCGACGAGCTGGTCCGGTACGCCCGCGCCTGGCGACCGGACCTGGTCATCTGGGACCCGCTCACCTACGCGGGAGCGATCGCCGCGCTCGCCTCCGGCGCCGCGCACGCCCGGATGCTGTTCGCCCTCGACCTCGTCGGGGGCATGCGGCGACACCACCTGGCCGCGCTGGAGGGGCGGCCGGTGGCGCTGCGGGACGACCCCATGTCCGAATGGATGGGTTGGACTCTCGCCGAATACGGCCTGCCCTTCACCGAGGAGGCCGTGACCGGGCACTGGACCATCGACCCGGTACCCGACTCTCTCGCTCTGCCGGTCGACGGTGTACGCGTCCCCGTCCGGTTCGTCCCGTACAACGGACCCTCGGTGCTGCCCGACTGGGTGCACCAGACCCCGAAGCGCCCCCGGGTCTGTGTCACCCTCGGCGTCTCCGACCAGGAGGTGTTCGGACGCGACCGGGTCCCCGTCGCCGAGATCATCTCGGCCGCCGCCGAGCTCGACGTCGAGGTCGTCGCCACCCTCAACGCCGCACAGGTGGCCTCGCTCGGCAACCGGCTGCCCGAGAACGTCCGGGTGGTGGACTTCGTCCCCCTCGACGCCCTACTGCCCAGCTGCGCGGCCGTCATCAGCCACGGCGGGTCCGGAAGCTTCCATACCGCCCTCGCCCACGGCGTTCCGCAGATCATCGTCCCCAACAGGCTCTGGGACACTGTCCTCAAGGCGCAGCGGCTGGAGGAGGCCGGTGCCGGGCTGCGGGTCGCCGACGCGAACCACGTCTCGGCCGTCGAACTGCGCACCCTGCTGGCCCGGGTCCTCGACGAACCCTCCTTCGCCGAGCGGGCCGCACGGCTGCGAGGCGAGATGCTGGCCACCCCGGCGCCGGGTGACATCGTGCCCACGCTGGAGCGCCTGACAGCACTGCACAGGCGCCCCCGCCCCGTGGGCGTCAGGTGAGCGAGAGCCCGCCGTCCACCGGCACCACCACACCGTTGGCGTAGGACGCTTCGTCCCGCGCCAACTGGGTGATCCACCAGCCGATCTCCGCGGGCGTTCCCACCCGGCCGGCCGGGGCCTGCGCCCCCATCTGCTCCAGGAACCCGCCGTACTGCTCCTCGGACATGCCCATCCGCACCCCGATGCCGCTGTCCACGACGCCGGGGGCGAGGCCCACCACCCGGATCCCGCGGGGCGCCAGCTCCACCGCCCAGGTGCGGGTGAGGAAGTCCAGGGCCACTTTGCTCGCCCCGAAGACGCTCGCGCCCGGCCAGGTCCGCAGCCCCAGCGCACCCGCGGTGCTGACGTTCACGACAGTGCCGCCGCTCGCCTCCAGCGCGTCCAGAGCCGCGCGCGTCAGCGAGATCGGGGCCAGCAGATTCGTGGCGATCTGTGTCTCGTCCTCCTTCCGCGTGTGGCCGGCCAGTGACCCGTGCAGGGACACAGCCGCGTTGTTGACCAGGACGTCGATCCGGCCGAAGGCGCGCAGAGCGCGGTCCACGACCTCCTCGGCCGCGCCGGGGGAGGTCAGATCGGCGACGGCGGTACGGATCGTTTCGTGCCCCTCGGCCGTTCCGGCCAGGCTGGATTCCGTCCGTCCCACGACCAGGACGCGAGCGCCCTGCTCGGCGAAGGCGTGGGCCGTGGCCCGGCCGATCCCGGTGCCGCCGCCCGTGACCACCACCACGGGAGCCTCGTCCGACGGAGCCGGACGGACCGTACGGACCGGTGCGTAGAGCTGGGGGTCGCTGCTGCTCAGCGCCCGCAGGGCGGCCGCGTGCTCCTGGAACTCCGGTGTGGCCACGGCCCGCTGGAGCGAGGCGGCATCGTCCCACCGGGCGATGTTGACGTACCGCCGCGGGTCCTTCGTGTGCCGGACGAGCGTGTGCTCCCGGAACCCCGGCTGCCGGGCCATGTACGTGGACGTCCGCGCGAAAGCCTCCTCGAACTCCTCCGGCGAGGCGGACAGGGTGAAGGTGTTGACGAAGGTGACCCCGTCTCCGGGCTGGTGAACGGTCATGTGCGGCACACCCCTCTGGAATGTCTACGGCTGGGCCGGGTCAGCATGGGCGACGCCTCTCGCGGCCGGCTGGGGACCGGTTGGACGGCATCGAGCGGAAGTCGACGCATCTGCGACCACCAGGTGTCACGTTCGGCCCCAGGTAATGCCTGCCGACGACGAGAACAACCGGGAGCGCAGCTGATGAGCCATCAGGTCGAGGCCGTACGACGGGTGATCAACGCCTTCAACACCGGAGAGGCCGGCGACGCGGCCGAATACCTCCACGAGGAGTACCTGAACCCCGCCACGCTGGAGCACGGCATCCCGCCGGGCCCCGACGGGTTCGGCATGATTGTCAAGTGGGTGAAGATGACCTTCTCCGAGGAGGCCCACCTCGAAGAGGTCAAGATCGAGGAGAACGGCGAGTGGGTCCGCGCCTACCTCGTCCTCTACGGGCGGCACGTCGGCAATCTCGTCGGCTTCGCCCCCACCGGCCGCAAGTTCGCTGGTGAGCAGGTCCACCTCTTCCGCTTCGTCGAGGGCAAGATCCGCGATCACCGTGACTGGCCCGAGTTCCAGGGCACCCTGCGCCAGCTCGGCGAGCCGTGGCCCGAAGGCGGCGGCTGGCGCCCGTAGGGTCGGTCGGCGGCCTCCAGCGGGATCCGGCCCGTTCACCAGCGCCCGTTCCTAGCCTGGTCCCCATGGGCACCCTCATGGTCACCGGCGGGGCCGGATTCATAGGATCGCATTTCGTCAGGCACTGGCGCGGAACCCATCCAGGGGACCGCGTCATTGTCGTGGATGCGCTGACGTACGCCGGAAACACAGCCAACCTCGACGACATCCGGGACCGTATCGTCTTCGAAAAGGAGAGCATCGACGATCCCGCCGCGATGGAACGCATCCTGCGCACCCATCGCGTAGACGTCGTCGTCAACTTCGCCGCCGAGTCCCACAACTCGTACGCCTTGCTGGAGCCGGGCCAGTTCTTCCGTACGAATGTCATGGGCACCCAGACCCTTCTGGAGGCCGCCCGGCGTGTCGGCGTCGAACGCTTCCACCACGTCTCCACCTGCGAGGTCTACGGAGACCTGGCGCTGGACGCCACCGAACTCTTCACCGAGCTCAGCCCCTACCGCCCGCGCACCCCGTACAACGCGAGCAAGGCGGGCGCCGACCACGCCGTCCGCGCCTACCACCACACCTTCGGGCTGCCGATCACCATCTCCAACTGCGCCAACAACTACGGTTCCCACCAGTTCCCGGAGAAGGTGATCCCCGCCTTCGCCACCTCCGCCCTGAACGGAAAGCCGCTCACGCTGTACGCGCAGACGGAGAACCGGCGCGAGTGGATCCACGTCCTCGACCACTGCCGGGCCATCGAGGCGGTCCTCGAACGCGGAGAGGTCGGCCGGACCTACCACGTCGGCACCGGGGACGAGGCGTCCATCGAGCAGATCGCCGACATCGTCCTCGACGAGCTCGGACTGCCCGCCACGCTGAAGACGATCGTGGCCGACCGGCCCGGACACGACCGCCGGTACGTCCTGGACTGGAGCACCCTGCGCGACGAACTCGGCTGGCGGCCCCAGGTAGACTTCGCCGAAGGCCTGCGGCGGACCGTCTGCTGGTACGCGGACCACCGCGACTGGTGGGAGCCGTTGCTCGACCGCGCCCCCGTCGACGAGGGCCGCTGGGGCGGCGCCCCGGAGGCACGATGAGACGCCGGATCACCTCGGCCGGCATGGTGGCCGCGATCCTGCTCGGCCTGTCGGCCGCTCCGGCTCCGGCGCACTCGGGGCAGGCCGCCGCGGCGCCCCGGCCCGTTGTCTGGACCCCCTGCCCCGAGGCACCGGAGGACGACATGGTGCGCTGCGGCACCGTCACCGTCCCCGTCGACTGGGCCGAGCCGAGCGGTCCGACGCTCGACATCGCCATCGCCCGGCGGGCGGCCACCGACCCGGACCGACGCATCGGCCCCCTGCTGTACCATCACGGAGCGCCCGGCACCTCCGGCGTCGATGCCGTCGTCCGCGACCCCCGGATCTTCTCGGCCGAGACCGGCGAACGCTTCGACATCATCGGCATGGACCCACGTGGCACGGCGCGCAGCCACCCGGTCGTCTGCGACGCCGCTGCCTACCCCGCCGACGTCGAACTCGTCCCGTCCACCCCCGCCGCGTACACCCGTGCGGTCGACGCCCACAAGGCCTTCGCGGCCAACTGCCGCGCCAACACCGGGCCCGTCTTCGACAACATGGACGCCCGCAGCGTCGCCCGCGATCTGGAGGCGGTCCGGGCCGCGCTGGGCGACCGGCAACTGAGCTACTACGGCGACTCCCACGGCACGCTGGTCGGCCAGGCGTACGCCGAACTCTTCCCCACCCGTCTGCGCGCCGCGGTCTGGGACAGCAACATGGACCACACCACCGGCGTCTTCCGCTGGGTGCGCGACCGGGCGGCGTCCGCGGAGGACTCCTTCCGCGGCTTCGCCGACTGGTGCGACCGCAGCCCCTCCTGCGGCCCGCGCACCGGCGGGACCGCGCGGTGGTACGACCGGCTGCACGCCAGGGCCGAGCGGGGCGAGCTGACCGTCACCCTCGCCGATACCCCGACGTTCGCGCTCGACGGCTACTTGCTCGGCACCCAGGTCTCGTTCTACTTCTTCCAGCGCCGGTGGGCCGAACTCTCCCGCTGCCTCACCGAGGTCGACGCCAACCGGACCGGATGCCTCTTCGAGGGCGGCGAGGCCACCACAAGCGACATCCCGCCCGGGAAGATCCACTATCCGCAGACCGCCACCTTCTGCGCGGACCACCACATGCCGGTACGGGGGTTCGCCGACCTCCGGCGCCTGCGGAAGCTGGCCCTCGACAACGCCCCGCACACCCGGCTCACCGCTCTGGCCTGGAGCGGTGTCACCGACTGCCTGGGCCGTCAGGGCGACGCGGTGAAGAACCCGCAGCGCCCGCTGCGCCTCGGCGGCAAGGCTCCCACGATCCTGCTCACCAACAGTCGGCATGACCCCTCCATGCCGCATGTCTGGGCCGAACGGGTCGCCGCCCAGGCCGCTCCCCGGAGCAGGCTGCTCACCTACGAGGGCTGGGGCCACGGCAACTACTGGATCAGCGGCTGTGTCACCGCGTCCGTCGACCGGTACCTGGCCGCGCTGACCCTCCCGCCGCGCGGTACGAGCTGCCCCGCCGTACCCGAGCCGTGACCACCGCCCGATGACGCCAAGGGGGCGGGTCCACGATCGTGGACCCGCCCCCTCCGCGCCGCCCGGACGTGTCAGACGCTCGACTCCCGCGCGATGGACATCACGTACTTGCCGTAGTCCGACTTGCCGATGCCCGTCCCCAGGGCGTGGCACGCGTCCGCGTCGATGAACCCCATCCGCAGAGCGATCTCCTCGACACAGGCGATCCGTATCCCCTGCCGGTGCTCCAAGGTGCTCACGTACTGGGCCGCCTCCTGGAGCGACTCGGGGGTGCCGGTGTCCAGCCAGGCGAAGCCCCGCCCCAGATCGATCAGTTTGGCCTTGCCCCGCTCCATGTAGACCCGGTTCACATCACTGATCTCCAGCTCGCCGCGCGGCGAGGGAGCGATGTTCTTGGCGATGTTGACCACGTCGTTGTCGTAGAAGTACAGGCCGGTGATGGCCCGGTTGGAGCGCGGCGTCGTCGGCTTCTCCTCGATGGAGATCAGCCGTCCCTCGGCGTCCGCCTCACCCACCCCGTACCGCTGGGGGTCGTGCACGGCGTACCCGAACAGCACACACCCGTCGACGTCCCCCGCGTTCTCCGCCAGCACGTCCGAGAAGCGGTGGCCGTGGAAGATGTTGTCGCCGAGGACCAGGGCCACCGGGTCCGAACCGACATGGTCGGCTCCGATGATGAACGCCTCGGCGAGACCGCCCGGATGGGCCTGCTCCGCGTAGTCGATCTCCAGACCGAGATGGGATCCGTCCCCGAGCAGTCGCCGGAACTGAGGCAGGTCCTCGGGTGTGGCGATGAGTAGGATCTCCCGGATGTCGGCCAGCATCAGCACCGACAGCGGGTAGTAGATCATCGGCTTGTCGCCGACCGGAATGAGCTGTTTCGAGACCGCCAGGGTGATCGGGTACAGCCGCGTACCCGCCCCGCCGGCCAGAATGATGCCTTTCATGTCCGCCCCGTCCTCATCGCTGATCCGTCCTGTCCAGCGCGTCCCACGCCTGGCCCTTCCCGTGGGTGTACCGCCGGGCCGTGAGCCGTACGTCCTCGACCAGCCGTGCCTGACGCAGCGTCGACGCCTCCGCGACGGGCCCGTGGACGCCCGAGAGGACCGTCCCGGCGAATGCCCGCACGGCGTTGCGGACCTGATGGTCCGGGGCCAGGGACAGCTCGGTCGCCCGGTCCTGCTGCTGGATGCGCACCGTCGGCCTGAGCTGCTCGGGAGGGGTGAACGCGCGGTCCACCGTGAGCCGGCCGCGGGTGCCCCAGAGCGCGTAGTGCGACCGGTAGGAGTGGTCGAATCCGAACGACAGCTGCGCCGCCGCCCCGTCCGCCGCCGACAGCAGCGCCGTGCCCGCCACGTCGACGCCGGTCCGCTCGTCGACCCTCAGGGTCGCCCCCAGCACCTCCAGCTCACCGCCCAGGTACAGCTGAGCGGCGAGCAGCGGATACACCCCCGTGTCCAGCAGCGCGCCGCCGCCCAGACCAGGCCGGTAGCGAAACCCGGCCGGATCGAGCGGCGGCACCCCGAACGCACTGGTGAAGACCTGCACGGCCCCCACCACGTCGTCGAGCAGTCCCCGGACCTCGCGGTGCTGGGAGTGGTGCAGGAACATGAAGTTCTCGGCGAGCACCAGATCACGGGTCCGCGCCAGCTCCATCAGCTCCAGAGTGTCGTCGTACGAGGTGCTCAGCGGCTTCTCGCACAGGACGTGCTTGCCGGCCGCCAGCGCCTCGGTGATCCAGTGGCGGTGCAGGGCCGGCGGCAGCGGGATGTACACCGCGTCGATGTCGTCCCGCCGCAGCAGCGCGTCGTAGGAGGCGCCGTCGCATCCGAACCGGGCGGCCGTCCTGGCCGCCTTGTCCGCGTCGCGGCTCGCCACCGCCACCAGCTCGACGCAACGCTCCTCCGCCAGGACCGGCAGCATCCGGCGCAGCGCGATGTCGGCGCACCCGAGCACGCCCATCCTCACGGGGCCGCGGTGGGCAGCCATCACAGAGGGGCCATCACATCTCGCAGCGCGCCGATCACCTTGTCCTGTACGCCGGGGGACAGGGAGGGATACATCGGCAGGGAGAAGATCTCGTCCGCCACCCGTTCGGTCACCGGCAGCGAGCCGCGCTCGTACCCGAGGTGGGCGAAGCCGCTCATGGTGTGGATCGGCCACGGGTAGCTGATGTTGAGGGAGATGTCGTACGCCTTGAGCGCTTCGATGATCGCGTCGCGCCGGGGATGGCGGACGACGTAGACGTAGTAGACGTGGTCGTTGCCGGGGGCGAGCGCGGGCAGCACCAGTTCGGTGTCGCCGAGCCCCTCCGCGTACAGCCGGGCCACCTCGCGCCGCCCCTCGACATAGGCGTCGAGACGGGTGAGCTTGCGGCGCAGGATCTCCGCCTGCAGCTCGTCCAGGCGGCTGTTGTGGCCCGGGGTGCGGACGACGTAATACCGCTCCTCCATGCCGTAGTAGCGCAGTCGGCGCAGATTCCGCTCGACCTCGTCGTCGTCGGTGAGCGTCGCTCCACCGTCGCCGTAGGCGCCGAGCACCTTGGTGGGGTAGAAGGAGAACGCAGCCGCCTTGCCCATCGTGCCGGCGAGCCGGCCGTGGTGCCGGGCTCCGTGCGCCTGCGCGCAGTCCTCGAAGAGCACCAGACCATGCCGCTCGGCCAGGGCCTTCAAGGGAGCCATGTCCACGCACTGGCCGTACAGGTGGACCGGCAGCAGTGCCCGCGTGCGGGGGGTGATCGCGGCCTCGACCTGGTCGACGCGCATCAGATACGTCTCGGGGTCGATGTCCACGAAGACGGGGGTGGCGCCGGTGCCGTCGATGGCGACCACGGTGGGTGCCGCGGTGTTCGACACCGTGATCACCTCGTCGCCGGGCCCGATGCCGCAGGCCTGGAGACCGAGCTTGATGGCGTTGGTGCCGTTGTCGACGCCGACGCCGTGCCGCAGCCCGTGGTAGGCGGCGAACTCCTCCTCGAACCCGCGGACGCTGCGGCCGAGTACGAGCTGTCCGGAGCGCAGCACGGTCTCGACGGCCTCGTGGATGTCCTCGCGCTCGTTCTCGTATTCCGGCAGGTAGTCCCACACGTTTGTGGTCATGGCGTGGTCGGCCCTCCTGGGACTCGATCGGGGTCGGTCAGTGACGGATTCCGACGAACAGTCCCCGGCCGGTGGGCGCGCCGGGCAGGTACTCGACGGAGCAGTCGGCGTCGAGGAACGCCTGGGTGTATTCGTCCTTGGTGAACAGGGTCAGCACGTCGATCTCGGTGAACTCCTTGATGCCGGCGCTGTCGCCGACCAGGAAGCGCACCTCCATGCGGGTGGCGCGGCCCTGGAGCGTGGAGTGCGAGATCCGGGCGACGGTGAGCCCGTCCTCCTTGCCGAGGTCGCCCGCGACATAGCCCTCGATGTGGTTCTCGGGGAACCACCACGGCTCGATCACCAGCACTCCGCCGGGGGAGAGGTGGTCGGACATGGCCCGCACCGCGGCCCGCATCTCCTCGACCGTGCCGAGATAGCCGATCGCGCAGAACATGCAGACCACGGCGTCGAAGGTGTCCTCCAGAGCGAAGTCCCGCATGTCGCCCTCGTGGAAGGTGAGTCCGGGCAGTCGCTCCCGCGCCAGCTCCAGCATCGGCGGAGCGATCTCCAGGCCCTCGACTTCCTCGAACTGCTCGCGGAAGGTGGCCAGATGGGCACCTGTGCCGCAGGCCACGTCCAGCAGTGTCCGGGCCTGCGGCATGCGCGCGCGGACGAGCTGGGTGACCTCTTCCGCCTCGGCGGTCCAGTCCTTGCCGCGGCTGCGGTAGAAGATCTCGTAGACCTTGGCGAGTTCCTGCCCGTACATCGCTTCTCCCTGGGGTCGGAGCTGGAATCGGTGGGGATGGGGGCTCGTGCGCGCCGGGGGATCACTCCTCGACGTGGGCCACGGCCCTGGCCCAGCCGGCCCCCGCGCCGGCGATCTTCACCGGGAAGCAGGAGACCGTGAAGCCGAAGGGGGCGGGGAGCTGGTCGAGCCGGGCCAGCCGCTCGATCTGGCAGTACTCGCGCTGCCGTCCGGCGAAGTGGGCCGGCCACAGCACCGAGCGGTCGCCGGTGGCCCGGTAGCGGGCGATGATGTCGCCGAACGGAGCGTCCAGGCTGAACGCGTCCGTCCCGATCACCCGCACCCCCAGGTCGAGCAGCAGATGGGTGGCTGGTCCGTCCAGCCCGGCGAAGTCCGTGAAGTACGCGGGGGTCCCCACGCGGGTGTCGGCGCCCGTGCGCAGCAGCACGATGTCCAGCGGCTCAGGACGCCGGCCGATCCGGGCGAACTCCTTCTCCAGCCGGTCCGCCCCGATCATCCCGGTCGGCGCGTCGGTGAGGTCGAGGACCATCCCCGGCCGGTGGAACCAGTCCAGCGGCATCTCGTCGATGTGCCGGGGCACTCCGGTGCCGTAACCGGCCTTCGAGCCGTAGTGCGAGGGCGCGTCGACATGGGTGCCGGTGTGCGTCGTGAGCGAGATCCGGTCCAGCGACAGGAACTCGCCGTCCGGCAGCTCGTCCGGATCGAAATCGATCCCGAAGTGCTCCCGCATCTCCGCGCTCATGTGCTCGGCACCCTGGCGCGGCGTGAGGATGTCGTGGACCACCGGGTCGGGCTCGACGAACGAGGAATCCACGGGTGAGGACAGGTCGATCAGGCGCATACGTCACCTTCGGGACGGCCGGAACGCGGGGGCGGTCCGATGGTGCGCGCAGAGCACCGCGAGCCGATCGAGGATCGCTGGGGCGGCGCATTGAACGGATCTCGAAGCCGGTACGGGATCGTCCCCGTACCCATCCGCATCCGTTGAGGAGAACGCCGTGTCGGACGCCGTTTCAGCCCAAGTCGTCGCCGAGGTCCAGCAGTTCCTCGCACAGCACATGCAACTTCTGGACAGCGGGGACGCCGACGGCTGGGCCCGCACCTTCACCGAGGACGGCACGTTCGCCCCGCCCTCCCTCCCGGAGCCGGTACAGGGCCGTGCCGAACTGGCCGCCGGGGTCCGCAAGTCCGCGGCCGCCCTCGCCGAGGCGGGCGAGGTGCACCGGCACGTCCTCACCACGGTGCACATCGACCCGCAGGGCGACGACTCCCTGCGGGTCCGCAGCTACGCGCAGATCATCGCCACCCCGCGCGGCGGGGAGCCGCGGCTGCATCTGATGTGCGTGTGCGAGGACATCCTGGTCCGCGAGGGCGGCGGACTGCTCGTACGCGAACGCCGTGTCACGCGTGACGACCGCCCGGCCTGACCACGGTCACCCTTCGAGCCGCACCTTGAACGAGGCGAAGTCCCGCAGGGGCAGCGAGCGGCGGCGGACAGGCTCCTCGGCGAACCGCAGGCCGGGGAGCCTGTCCGCTATCGCCATCAGCACCGCCGCGATCTCCATCCGCGCCAGGTTCATTCCCAGGCAGTGGTGCACCCCGCCGCCGAAGACGAGCGAGCGCGGTGCCGTGCGCGCCGGGTCGAACCGGTCCGGATCCGCGTTGGCCCCGGCATCCCGGTTGGCCGCTCCGAGCAGGACCCGCACCGGCGACCCCGCAGGCACCACGTGGGCGCCGAACACCGCCTCCTCGGCCGCGTAACGGAATCCCGCCGACATCGGCGCCGGCGCGTCCCACCGCAGCACCTCGTCGACGAACCGCAGCGCCCCCTCGTAGCTCCGCAGGCCCGGCCGGTGCTCCGGACGGGTGAGAAGCGTGTGGACAGCGATGTCGATCGCCGTCGCCGACGTCTCGAACCCCGCGGTCAGCAGGGCCACGAACACTGCCTTGAGCTCGTCCTCGGTCAGCCGGTCCGCGGACCCGCCACGGTCGGACTCCAGCGCCACCAGAGCCGACACCAGATCGTCGGCAGGCTGCGCCCGCCGCCGTTCGACGAGGTCCCACAACTGGTCGAGCAGGGTGTGCAGTGCGTCGTCCGCATCCTTCAGCGCCGCCGTGTCGCTGCTCGGATCGACCACGTTGATGATCCGCGGAATCAGTTCGGCGAGCAGCCGGTCGTTCTCCAGGGGCAGACCGAGCAGCCGCGCCATCACCTGGAGCGGTACGGGAACGGACAGCTCGTGATGGAAGTCGATCACCGCGCCGCCGGCGGAACGCGCCGCGACCTTGTCCACGTGGTCGGCCGCGATGGTCATCACGCCCGCCTTCAGGGACTCCACCCGCCGGGCGGTGAAGGCGCGGCTCACCAGCCGGCGCAGCCGGGTGTGCTGCGGCGGATTGGAGTTCACGATCGAGTTCACCAGCACACGGAACGCGTCGTACGTGCTGTGCTCCGGCATGAACGAGGCGAAGGACGCGGGGTCCGGCGCCGGGAACAGCACCGGGTTCTTCATCACGTACGCGCAGTCCTCGAACCGGGTCAGCACGTAACTGCCCAGCTGGGAACTGAAATGTACCGGGGCGGTGGTGCGCAGCTCCTCGTAGAGCGGATACGGATCGTCCTGCCCGGGGGCGAGGAGCCGGTCCAGGACGTGGTCTGCGGTGTTCATGCTGCTGCTCCCTCGCTCGATGACTGTCCGCCGTGCCGCACACGGGTGCGGCACGGCGGTGCGGCACGCGTCGACGTGTCATGCGTAGCGTGGGCGTTGGGCTTCGAGTGCGACTCAACGCAAACTCGATGACCTCCGGGCACGGTGGCCGGATGACTCAGCTTCCCTCCACCGACCCGCCTCGCGAGAGCCGGGTCTGGTTCGTCACCGGAGCCTCCCGCGGCCTCGGGTACGCCTTCACCGAGGCCGCGCTCGCGGCCGGAGACCGGGTGTTCGCCACGGCCCGGGACGTCTCCGCACTCGAAGCACGGGCGGACGCCCACGACGGCCGCCTGGTCGCCTTCCCCCTCGACGTGACCCGCCGCGAGGACGTCTTCGGCGCGGTCGACCGCGCGACCGCCGCTTTCGGCCGGATCGACGTCGTCGTCAACAACGCCGGACAGCTCCTGTTCGGCATGGTTGAGGAGACCACCGAGGAACAGGCCCGCCGCCATCTCGACACCAACTTCTTCGGCGCGCTGTGGGTGACCCAGGCCGTGCTGCCCGTGCTGCGCGCCCAGGGTTCCGGCCACATCCTCCAGGTCACCGTGGCGGGGGCGGGCGGCGGCTCGGTCGCGACCGGTCTGTACGGGGCGGGCAAGGCGGCCCTGAACGCGGTCAGCGAGGCACTGGCCGACGAGGTCGAGCCGTTCGGGATCAAGGTCACTCTCCTGGAGCCGGGGCAGTACGACACCGGGCTCGGCCGTTTCGGCCTCACCGTCACCGAGCCGAACCCCGTCTACGACGGTCCTCGCGCCACGCTGGAGGCGTCCTGGGCCGACTCCCCGCACCCGCCGTCGCCCGACTTGGCGGCCGCCGTCGTCCTGGAACTCGTCGGGATGGACAACCCGCCGCGCCGCCTCGTCCTGGGGGCCACGGCGTACGACGAGGCGGTTGCGGAGCAGAGCAAGCGGGCCGACGCGTACACCGCGTGGGGGCCCCTGAGCCGTCAGGGCGGCTGACCGGATGCGCGTCCTGTTCACCCCCTTTCCGGCCACCACCCACGTCAACACCCAGGTACCGCTGGCCTGGGCGCTGCGCTCGGCGGGCCACGACGTGTGCGTGGCCACCCAGCCGGACGTGTGCGATGACATCCTGGGCGCCGGACTGACGGCCGTGCCCATCGGCGAGGTGCTGGACGTCGGCGCCAAGATGAACCAGGAGGAACCGGAGCCCACCGGCGGGCCGGAGCCCGATCCGAACGGTGAGTCCGACGAGGACAGTGTCTCCGACCCGGACGGCGAGTCCTGGCTGGACGTGCTCGACATCGGCGAGCTGCGTCCCGAGAAGCTCACCTATGACTACGTCCACGGCACCCTCACCGCCTGGACCCATGTGATCCACCAGGCCACCAACCCGCGCCCGGTCGTCACCGAACTCGTCGGCTTCGCCCGGGAATGGCAGCCGGACCTGGTGATCTGGGACACCATGTACTACGCCGGATCGGTCGCCGCCATGGCGACGGGCGCCGCCCACGCCCGCCTGATGTTCGGCCTCGACCTGATGGGCCGGATGCGCGCCCGCTACCGCACCCTCCTGTCCGAGCGGCCGTCCGTGCTGCACGAGGACCCGATGGAGGAGTGGCTCGGCCCGCTCCTCGCCCCGTACGGACGCGAGTTCGCCGAGGAGGCCGTGCTCGGCCAGTGGACCGTGGACCCGCTGCCCACCGCGATGCGACTGCCCGTGGACCACCCGTACGTACCCGTGCGGTACGTGCCGTACAACGGCCCCTCCGTACTGCCCGACTGGCTGCGCGAGCCGCCCCGGCGGCCCCGCGTCTGCCTGACCCTCGGCCGTTCCTTCCGCGAGATAGTCGGCGGGGACAAGGCCTCCGTACCGGTGCTCCTCGACGCCGTGTCCGACCTGGACGTCGAGGTGGTGGCGACCCTCAACGCCGACCAGCTCTC
Organism: Streptomyces pseudoechinosporeus; assembly: GCF_054783935.1. Classification (NCBI taxonomy): domain Bacteria; kingdom Bacillati; phylum Actinomycetota; class Actinomycetes; order Kitasatosporales; family Streptomycetaceae; genus Streptomyces; species Streptomyces pseudoechinosporeus. The sequence goes on along the minus strand of NZ_BAAGPS010000091.1, from coordinate 176,548 downwards.
CGAGCTCCGCGGCGTTCCCGACAACGTGCGCGTGGTCGACTTCGTCCCACTCGACCTCCTGCTGCCGACCTGCGCCGCGATCATCCACCACGGTGGATCGGGCACCGTCGCCACGGCGCTCGCGCACGGGGTGCCGCAGATCATGGTGCCCGCCCGGATGTGGTGCAACATCCCCAAGGCGCGCAGGGTCGCCGAACTCGGCGCCGGGTTGTTCCGACAGGTGGAACACTTCTCGGCCGCCGACTTGCGCACCATGCTCACCCAGGTCCTCAGCGAGCCGTCCTTCGCCCGGTCCGCCGCCGCGCTGCGCACGCAGACGCTCGCCGCGCCGTCCCCGGCCGACCTCGTCCCCGTACTGGAACGGCTCACCGCCGCTCACCGCAGCCCTCGGTAAAGGAGTCACGGACCGCCATGAACGCACTCAACGCACCGCCCAAGGTCGCCGTACTGGGGGCGACCGGGTGCGTCGGCCGAGAGGTGTGCGCCGCCCTCGCCCGCACCGGACACGAGGTCCTCGCCGTCGCCCGGAACCACCGTCCCCACGCCGACGGCCACACCTTCGTCCCCTTCGACGTCGCCGCCGCCGAACCGGCCGAGCTGGCGGCGCTGTTCACGTCCGAGCGGGTCGGCGTGGTCGTCAACGCGACCGGAGGATGGGTGCTGACCCAGGAGGCGATGGAGTACGCCCATGTCCGGCTGGTCGACCGCGTTATCGCGGCGACGGCTCGCATGGCCGCACGGCCCAGGATCGTGCAGGTCGGCACCATCCACGAGTACGGGTTCGTCCCCGAGGGAGTGCCCATCGACGAGCGGATCGAGCCGAACCCGACGACGCCGTACGCCGTGACCAAGCACGCGGGCTCCGAAGCGGTCCTGGCCGCCACCCGGGCTGGCGACGCCGACGCGGTGGTGCTGCGGGCCGTCAACGTGTGCGGTCCACACACCACGGAGGCCAGCTTCCTCGGTGCGGTCATGGCCCGCCTGTCCGAGGCGACCGAGGAGGAAGGCATCGAACTGACCGTCGCTGACGCCCGGCGCGACTACCTTGACGTGCGGGACCTGGCCGAAGCCGTCGTCAAAGCGGCACATGCCCCGGTCGTCGGACGGGTCGTCAATATAGGGCGAGGGGAGGCGGTGAGCATGCGTGAACTCGTCTCCCTGCTGGTGTCCGCGTCCGGGTTCCCCGCCCACGCGGTCAGGGAACGCTCCGCGGCGGTGGAGAGCAAGGGCGGCGGCTGGACGTGCGCCGACATCACCCTCGCGGACCAGCTCCTCGACTGGCGTCCCCGCATCGGTCTCGCGCAGGCCGTGCGGGACATGTGGGCCATCCAGGATGCCGCACGATCCGCAGCTCACGACGGCCAGGGCGCCTGAGGGCGAGCGACAACAGGAACGCCTCCCCGGCCGGGCCCGCAGCCCACTGCGCGAACTGCCAGTCGGCGCTGTCCGCGTGCACAGCAGGGTCGAGCCGCGGGCCCCCCTCGCCGACCTCGAACCCGATCCCGCTGAAAGGGATCCGCGTGCCCAGACCGAGGGCCTTGGTATAGGCCTCCTTCAGCGTCCAGTGACGCAGGAACAGCTCGCCGTGCCGCTCGCGCGGGGCCGCCGCCAGCGCGGACGCCTCGCGCGGAGCGAGTACCCTGCCGGCCAGCAGCGCGGAGTCCGTCGTGCGCCGGGCCCGCTCCACATCGATCCCGCAGTCGAGCTCCCGGACCACCACCAGGGCGGCGAGCCCACGGGTGTGGGACACGTTGAAACGCACCCCGGTCACGGGCCCACCGATCTCCGGCCGCCCGTGCAGCCCGCGGACGAAGACCCACTCGCCCGGCCCGACGCCGGGCACCAGACCCGACAGCGCGAACCGGAGCATCGACCGGACGACGAGGAACGCCTGCCCGTCCTGCTCGCGCCGGTAGGCGGCGTGCCGGGTCCGCTCGTCGGCCGACAGAACCGCACGGCACGCCGCGAGCGTCTCCGCGGAGCGGACCGACGACGGGGCTCCGCACCAGACATGGACTTCATCCGGATGCACCGGGCCGGTCTACCCCTGCGGAGCCGTTCTGTCCAGACACACGGCCCGCGGGGACGCGACGGCCGAGCCGTGACGCGGAGTCTTGTCGCCGTGAATGTAGCCCAGGAGATCACGATCCCCCGGAAGGCGTGAAAGGCAGAGCGCAACACCAAGACGGTGGTGCCGTCGTGGAGTGTGGCGGAGGTTCATGCCTTCGTGCTTGCGGTGAAGACCCATCGGCTCAATGCCCCGCTCCTCCTCTCCTCCATGGGCTTGCCCCTGCCGCCGGCCGCACCCCCGCCGAGTTGGCGCGCGCGGTCGCCGCCTGGCGCCAGGGCGGACTCGAAGGGCTCGCCGTCCTCGAGGAACCCTGGGACCCACCGGCGGGCCGCTTCGACCGCGCCCGTCCCCTCCTCCTGGCCGCCGACTTCCCCGCCTTCCGCCCCTGGCACAACCACCTCACCCACCCTCGCGGCCACATACAGCTCCGCCTCGGCCACGACGGCCTCTGGTACGCGTACGAGTCGGAACCGGGCCACGACGACTGGTGGCCCCGGGGCACCCCCGACCTCGACCCGGTCGGCGCCCTCACCGGCCTGGGCACACCGGACGCCCCATGAGCCCCGGCTGAACTCCCCAGTGTGCCGCCGCCTCACATGTGGCGGCCCCGTGCAGGCAATGTGGACAAACCGGTCCCGTTTTCGCGGCCACAGGTGCGGAAGCTAGCTTGGAGCGGTGAGTGAGATGAAGACCCCTGCCCTCCAGTACCGCTTCGACGGCCCGGAAGACGCCCCGGTCCTCGTCCTCGGTCCCTCGCTCGGCACGACGTGGCATATGTGGGACCGGCAGGTCCCGGAGCTGATGAAGCACTGGAGGATCTTCCGGTTCGACCTGCCGGGCCACGGTGGCGCGCCCGCGTACCCGGCCGGTTCGGTCAACGACCTCGCCGACCGGCTGCTCGGCACGCTCGACGGGCTCGGCGTCCAGCGGTTCGGCTATGCGGGCTGCGCGCTCGGCGGCGCCGTCGGCACGGAGCTGGCCCTGCGCCACCCGGAGCGGGTCGCCTCGCTCGCCCTGATCGCCGCCTCACCGCGCTTCGGCACGGCCGACGAGTTCCGCCAGCGCGGCGTGATCGTACGGACGAACGGCCTCGACCCCATCGCCCGTACGTCCCCGGAGCGCTGGTTCACCACCGGCTTCGCCGCCGCCCAGCCCGCGATCACCGAGTGGGCCGTGCAGATGGTACGCACCACCGACCCCGGCTGCTACATCGCCGCCTGCGAGGCGCTCGCCTCCTTCGACGTACGCCCCGAACTGGGCCGCGTCGGCGTGCCCACGCTCGTCCTCGTCGGCTCCGACGACCAGGTCACCGGCCCCGCCGAAGCCCGCACCCTGGTCGCCGGAATACCGGACGCCCGTCTCGCAGTCGTGCCCGGCGCCTCGCACCTGGTCCCGGTGGAGCAGCCCGCCGCGGTCACCGACCTCCTCGTACGGCACTTCACCAGCGCCTGGCAGCCCGCCTTCGACACGACCACCGGCCATATGGCGATCGCGGCGTCCCCGGTCAAGCCGGTGCTGGCCGCGGCCCCGCCGGTCGCGCCCGTCGCCGAGATCGCCGCCGCCGAGCAGCCCGAGGCCCTGGGCAGGCCCGACCCGTACGACGCGGGCATCAAGGTCCGCCGTGAGGTGCTCGGTGACGCGCACGTGGACCGGGCGTTCGCCCAGGCGGACGAGTTCTCCGGGGACTTCCAGGAGTTCATCACGCGCTACGCGTGGGGCGAGGTATGGGACCGGCCCGGTCTGGACAGACGCTCGCGCAGCTGCGTCACGCTCACCGCCCTCGTCGCGGGCGGCCACCTCGAAGAACTCGCCTTCCACACCCGGGCCGCCCTCCGCAACGGCCTCACTCCGGCCGAGATCAAGGAAGTACTCCTCCACGCGGCCGTCTACTGCGGCGTACCCGCTGCGAACAGCGCCTTCAAGGTGGCGCAGCAGGTCATCCGCGAGGAGACCACGCCCCAGGAGTGAGCACTGGGAGTGAGCACTGGGAGTGAGGTCGCTCCTGGGGAGAGGTCGTTCCTGGGGCGGGGGCAGGATGGAGACCATGAAGCTCACGAAGAAGTCGCACGCCTGTATCCGGCTCGAGAAGGACGGGCGCACGCTCGTCATCGACCCCGGCGGTTTCAGCGAGGAGGACGCCGCGGTCGGCGCGGACGCGATCCTGGTCACGCACGAGCACCCCGACCACTTCGACGAGGGGCGGCTGCGGGCCGGTCTTGAGGCCAACCCCGGCGCCGAGCTGTGGACCCTGAAGTCCGTCTCCGACCAGATCGCGGCGGCGTTCCCCGGCCGTGTGCACACCGTCGGCCACGGCGACACCTTCACCGCCGCGGGCTTCGACGTCCAGGTCCACGGCGAACTGCACGCCGTCATCCACCCCGACATCCCGCGCATCACCAACGTCGGCTATCTCATCGACGGCGGCCGCGTCTTCCACCCGGGCGACGCCCTCACCGTCCCCGACCAGCCGGTCGAGACGCTGATGCTCCCGGTGATGGCCCCCTGGAACAAGATCGCCGAGGTCATCGAGTACGTACGCGAGGTCAAACCGCAGCGCGCGTACGACATCCATGACGCCCTCCTCACCGACCTCGCCCGCCCGATCTACGACCGGCAGATCGGCGGCCTGGGCGGTGCGGAACACCTGCGGCTGACGCCGGGCACCTCGGCCGAACTCTGAGCGCAAGCCTTCCGCGGGTCGTTGTCAGACCCTCCCGGTAAGTTGTGAGGCATGCGCATCGCCACCTGGAACGTGAACTCGATCACTGCCCGTCTCCCCAGGCTGCTGGCCTGGCTGGAGAGCAGCGGCACCGACGTGCTGTGCCTCCAGGAGGCCAAGACCACCGCCGAGCAGTTCCCCACCGCCGAACTCCGCGAGCTTGGCTACGAGTCGGCGGTGCATGCGACGGGCCGTTGGAACGGCGTGGCGGTGATCTCCCGCTCAGGCCTCGAAGACGTGGTCAAGGGCCTGCCCGGCGACCCCGGTTACGACGGTGTCCAGGAGCCCAGGGCCATAGCCGCGACCTGCGGCCCGATCCGCGTCTGGTCGGTGTACGTGCCGAACGGCCGAGAGGTGGACCACCCCCACTTCGCGTACAAGCTCCAGTGGTTCGAGGCCCTCAAGGCGGCGGTCGCGGGCGACGCAGGCGGCAGCCGCCCGTTCGCGGTGCTGGGCGATTACAACGTCGCGCCGACGGACGACGACGTCTACGACATCTCCGCCTTCGAGGGCTCCACCCACGTCACCCCCGCCGAGCGCGCCGCCCTCACCGAACTCCGCGAGGCCGGCCTCTCGGACGTGGTCCCGCGCCCCCTCAAGTACGACCACCCGTACACGTACTGGGACTACCGCCAACTCGGCTTCCCCAAGAACCGCGGCATGCGCATCGACCTGGTCTACGGCAACGAACCCTTCGCAAAGGCGGTCACGGACGCGTACGTGGACAGGGAGGAGCGCAAGGGCAAGGGCGCGTCCGATCACGCGCCGGTGGTGGTGGACTTGGACGTGTAACCGACGCCCTTTGGGGCGCCCCGCGGGGGCGCGCCCCAAAGGGGCGCGGGGAACTGCGCGACCAGCCACGACGGACCTGCAGCCGAATGACGACCTCCCCGCGAAGCGGCGGCGCGGCACTGCAGCTACAGCAACTTCAAATCCACAGCCTCCGCCAGCGCAGCGAGCCCCGCATTCCCCGGATGCAGATGATCCCCGCTGTCGTACACCGGCAGCATGCGGGAGGGGTGCGCCGGATCCCGCAACACCGCATCAAAGTCGAGCACGCCGTCAAACGCGGAGCTGGACAGAATCCACCCGTTCACCGCGGAGCGGCCGGCGTCGGCGGCAGCCGTGCACCGCGCCTCGCCCTCGCAGGGGACGATCGTCGCGGCCAGCACCCGCAGCCCACGAGCGTGCGCCCGGTCGGCGATCTCCCGGAGCCCGGCGATGACCTGGTCCGCGCTCGCGCCCCAGCGGACGTCGTTGACGCCCTGGAACACGATGGCCGTACGGGCCGACGTCTGGGCGAGGACGTCACGGTCGAGGCGGTTCAGGGCGCTCACGCCGCCCGTGTCGGTGGAGACGCCGTCGCCGGGGTAGCGGTCGGCGACCACACGGTTCGCCGAGATGCCGTGGTTGAGGACCCCGTAGTGCGGGACCACGTCCTGGTTCCGCAGCCGCCCGGCGAGCACATCGCCCCAGCGCAGGTTCGCGTCCGGCGTCGACTTCTCGCCGTCGGTGATCGAGTCCCCGAGCAGCACCACGGAACCGGGCCCGCCACCCACGTCCACACCGGTCAGCAGCGGCCAGTTGCTGATCGTCGAGGTGTACGCGTCCGGGGTGGCGTCCGCCGCATGGTCGCCCGGCTCACTGAGGTACGACCGCTGGACGGCCAGGCTGTGCACGGGCGCGGCGGTCACCGTTCCCGGCAGATGGAAGCTCACGAGCAGATTGGCGTCCGCGGGCACGTCGAAGCCGAGCGGATCGCTGAACGCCTGCGCCCCCGCGGGGATTTCGGTCCCGGCGGCGCCCCGGAACGACAGCGGTACGGGAGCGCTCCGCGGGCTCGCACCGGACGCCTGAACCGCCACCGTCGCACTGCCGATCCGTACGGGCGCGGCGGCGAAGGTGTTGTCGAGCCGGATCCGTACGCGCGGTCCGCCCGCCGAGGTGTGCACGACGAGGCGCAGCGTCCGGTCCGTCCAGGGCCCGACCGCCGTGTACCCGGAGGTCGAGGTGGCCCAACTGCCTGTCCAGCCAGGGGAGTCGGCACGTACCGACAGCGCGAACACATGCAGGTCGTCATTGCGTGGCAGCTGGACCGAGGCGACGGTCCGGCCGTGGACGAGCGGCACGGTCACGACGTACAGCCGTGCCTTCTCGGCGAGTTGCCCGCCGGGCGTGTTGACGTGCGGCAGTGCCACGGCCTTCGTCGCGAGGGGGCCGCGGCGCCAGTCCGGGGCGGTCAGCCGGTACGAGGAGTGCGAGCCGTTCGCGTACCGCACCACACCCGTGCCCGTGGCCGCGTCGCCGGCCGTGCCCGCCACCAGGAAGGCGAGGGCGTCGCCACGGCCGCGCACCCGGACGGACTGGCCGTCGGCGCGCACGTTGTCGGCCTGGCCCGCCGCCCTGCGCGGCCAGGTCAGCCGGGCACCCTGGACGGTCAGTGTGCGGCCCGGCGTCCAGCCCGCGGCGGTCAGGTCCCGGGCCGACAAGGAGCCGCCCGAGCCGTCGAAGTCCGCCTCGCCGGGCCGCGTGTCATCGCTGACGGCCGTGTTGTCGAAGAGCCGCTCCAGCGGGAGCGGGTCGACCTGGGTGGACAACCCGGTCTTCGCGGACGCCGTCGGCACCGCCATCATGAGAAGAGCGAGAGCGACGGCCGGACCCCAGACACGTCGGTGCACGACCGACTCCTCCCGTTCGCCGACAGGACAACACGTGCTGCATGACATGTGCGAGACGACAGATGCAAGCGACAGACGCGCGACAACAGATGCTCCGGGAAGCTAAGGAGACGGCAGGGCCCCGTCAATGATCGACACGCGAACTCCGGGCGAAATCCCCTGGAACAAGCGGCTCCGCGTGCCCTGTGGTGCACCGGGCGATATGGATGACAGGCTGGGAGTATGAACATCTCGTTCCTGGGCAACTGGCGCAAGAAGCGAGACCCCGCCAGAGTCGCTGTCTTCCCCGACAGCGAGAGCGATCGTGAGGGGGTGGCCGAGCTTCTCTCCGAATGCGAACTGCTGCGCTCCCAGGCGTACCAGGCGGGAATCGAACTCGACGACTCCCCGGCCTCGTTGGAGGCGCTCGACCAGCTGCTGCCGCGCTGGCGCGACGACGAGGAGAGCCTGCCCTGGCTCGGCAACGACGCCGGCCTGTATCTCGGCACCGTCATCCTGCGCACGGTCCCCGGTGCGACCTGGCAGCTGTGGCCCAACGGCCAGCCGGTGGTGCGGCTGGAATCCGGCCGCGAGATCGACGTGGTCGCCGCCGGGCGCGAGTGGGCGGCCAGCGGCGTACCGGAACTCTCTCAGCTGTACGGCGAGGTGTCGGAGGCGTAATCCGTCGTCGGCGTGAAGCATTCTCGGTGTGACCCATCACCCCGGCAGTCCCCGATCCTCAAGCACTGACGGGGTGATGCGTTCAAGAACTCCTTGGGGGAGCGGTGACTCACGGGCAATGGCCCGCCCGGCAGCAGCCGCAGACCACTACCCGTCCAACCGCTACCCGCCCAACGGAACCGACACGTACGACGGATCGGCCGCGGGTGAGGAGAAGGTCAGCTGCGCGCCGGTCGGGTTGTGCTCGATGTAGAGCGGGTCGACCGTGTCGACGACCAGGGCGAGCCGATGGCCCGCCGGGACGTCGTAGGCCGTGGAGAACAGCTCCAGGTCGACGCCGAACGGCTTGCCCGGCGTCTGCCCGTGGAACGTATACGGCGCGTTGCTGACCAGCTTGCCGAGGCCGAGCGGGCCCACGTCGTAGAGGTACGCGACGAGGGTGCCGCTCTCCTTGGTGCTGGTGACCGTGGTGTGCAGCTTCGTGGTCCCGCGCACCCGCCCGGCGCTCGCGTACTTCTCCGACTGCCATACGGCGGCGTACCGGCGTGGCAGGAACGGCATCGAGGCCATCGGGGGCAGCTGGGCCACCTGGTCGAGGATGCTGGAGAGGAAGACGATCCCGCCGTCCGCGCCGGAGTTGACGTTCGCGCGGATCGTGGTGGTGCCCGCGAGGTCGATCTTCTTGCGGGTCGCGGTGACCGACTTCCAGTCCGGGTAGCCCTCGTAGTCGCCTGTGGAGCGGGACTTGAGCCGGACGGGCTGCTCGCGGTCGATGCCGTTGTCCGCGCCTTTGAGGTGGTGGTCGAACCAGCGGGCGGTGTCGGTCCACACGTCGTTGGGCAGGCCGAGCAGTCCGGTCGCCTCGTTGGTGGCGTGGTCGCCGGGGCGCAGTTCCAGCCGTTTGGGGCCGGTCAGCTTCTCGTAGAAGTCGGCGTACTGGTTGGGCGGGAAGATCGTGTCGCCCCAGGCGTTGGCCATCATGACCGCCGTGCCGTTGGCGTTGATCCGGTCGACGTACGTCGCGGGGGAGCGCTTCTTCCCCCAGGCGATGATCTCCGGCTCCGCGGCCAGGTTGGAGGCGAAGAAGTCCTTGAAGATCTGCTTGAGTTCGGGGCTCTGGCGGCCGGTGATGGTGCCGGCGCCGTCCAGCAGGGCCGCCGCCTGGGAGTGCTGGGTGCGGCCGGAGTAGATCGAGTCGATCAGGTCGGCCCAGCCGCTGAGTGCGGCAACCGCCTTGACGCGCTTGTCGTGTGCGGCGGCGAGCAGGCTGATGCCCGCACCGTACGAGAGGCCCGCCATGCCGACCTTGTCCGCGTCGGCCGGGGTGTTGGCGAGGGCCCAGTCGATCACCTTGGAGGCATCGGCGACGTCGGGCGGGCCCGCCACCTCGATATGGCCGCCGGACTGCCAGAAGCCGCGGACGTTGTAACTGACGACCACATAGCCGGAGTTGGCGAGCTTCTGGGCCTGGGCGAGGTACTCGACCTGCGGCAGGCCCCAGCTCGTCGGCAGCACGATCAGCGGGTAGCGGCGGGTGCCGTCGTCGTCCGTGGGGGTGACGACGTTGGCCTTGAGGGTGGTGCCGCCGTCTCCGGCGATGTCTACGAACCGGACGCCGGCCGCGGCCGACACGGAGGGCGCCGACTGTGCGGCGGGGGCGATGGTGAGGGCCGTGCCGGCGAGCAAGGTCGCCGAAACGGCACCAACTGCGGTGGTACGCAGGGCTTTGCGAGGGCTTCCCACGGGTCACTCCTCACTCGTGTAAGTGCAAAGTGACCCGACGGTAACCGCTCTCCATTACCGGAGGTAACCCGTCGGTAAGTTACGTGGGAGTAACGATCGTTGAAATGTGTAGAGACCTAGGAGGCGCGATGTCCCTTCTGGGGAGCGGCCTCAACCGCCGGGGTCTGCGCGGCCTTTGTGACGTCCGCGACGAGCTCGACGACATCGGAGCCGTATGCCTGGGAGTTGACGACCTTCAGGAGCAGGACGAAGGAGTTGTTGCCGTGCTTGCGCGTCAGTCGCTCGTGATGGCGGGCGAGATAGCGGGTGGCCGCCTGGTTGGTGATCGCGCGCTGGCCGCAGAAGACGAACACAGGTCTCGTCGTGTCGTGGCCCTGGCCCGCGGTGAGCCGGGCGAGAAACGCGTACTCGTTCCTGCCGGGCTCCAGGCGATAGGTCTCCCCGCCGATCTGGAAGGCGCCGCGGTCCGGGCCCGGCTCCGGATCCGTGTTCAGGCGGACGCCCGGCAGCAGCGAGTGCAGATGCGCGGCCATCCGGCGATTTGCCGAGGGATGGCCCACACAGAACTCCGTACGTTCCCCGAAGCCCTGCTGCGCCGCGTCATGCGCGACGAGTTGGGAGTGCGCGCCGCAGTCCTTGATCAGCGCGGCGAGTTCGAGCAGCGCGGCCACATCGTGGCGCACGACCGTGAGGTCCGGGCCGCCCGCATCGCGATTCACCACCAGCAGCGACTCGGAGTTCTCGGGCAGCCCGAAGAAGGCCTGCTTACGGTGGAGTTTGCGCTTCCACAGGTACGTACGGGCGAGCCAGCCGAGCGCGGCGCCGATGACGGCCAGGGCCGCGCCCAGAACGATGTTGCGCACGTCGTCATTCATGGGCGCGCATGGTAGCGGGCGCGCCGGAACGCTGTTCGAGGAGTCCCTGACGGGATCATGGCGAAGAAGTACGCTGCGCAGACGGCTGTTAACTGGAGGTAGGGATGCGTCGTCGTCCGGTCAGACGGAATCTCGCGGTCCTGGCGGTCTCGGCCGCCGTGGTGTCGGTCGGGGCGGCACCCCCGTCCGCGCCGGCCACCGCGACGCCGAAGAAGGAGCCGGTCGCCGTCGGATACGGCGGGGCCGTGGCGAGCGTCGACGCGGACGCGTCCGCCGCCGGCATCGAGGTCCTGCGCAAGGGCGGCAACGCGGTGGACGCGGCCGTCGCCACGGCAGCGGCGCTCGGCGTCACCGAGCCGTACTCCGCGGGCATCGGCGGGGGCGGCTACTTCGTCTACTACGACGCCAAGTCCCGTACGGTGCACACCATCGACGGACGCGAGACGGCACCGCTGACCGCCGACTCGGGGCTCTTCCTGGAGAACGGCCGGCCGATCCCGTTCGCCGACGCGGTGACCAGCGGCCTCGGCGTGGGGACGCCCGGGACGCCAGCCACCTGGCAGACGGCACTCGACGCCTGGGGCAGCAAGCGGCTCGGCCCGCTGCTGAAGCCCGCCGAACGGCTCGCGCGCGAAGGGTTCACCGTCGATGCGACCTTCCGCTCCCAGACGGAGTCCAACCAGGCCCGCTTCAAGGACTTCCCGGACACGGCCGAGCTGTTCCTCCCCGGCGGCCAACTGCCCGTGGTCGGCGCCACGTTCAAGAACCCCGATCTGGCGCGTACGTACGAGGAGTTGGGCCGCAAGGGCGTCGGCGCGCTCTACCGCGGCAAGCTGGCGCGCGACATCGTCGACACGGTCAACGACCCGCCCGTGGACCCGGCTTCGGGACGTAACGCACGCCCCGGCGAGCTGTCCCTGAAGGACCTCGCGGCGTACGAGACGAAGCGGCAGGCGCCCACGAAGACCTCGTACCGCGGTCTGAACGTCTACTCCATCGCCCCCTCCTCCTCCGGCGGCACCACGGTCGGAGAAGCGCTCAACATCCTTGAGAACACGGACCTTTCGAAGGCCACGGACGTCCAGTACCTGCACCGCTACATCGAGGCGAGCCGCATCGCCTTCGCCGACCGGGGGCGCTGGGTGGGCGACCCCGCCTTCGAGGACGTACCGACGAAGGAACTGCTGTCGCAGAAGTACGCCGACTCGCGCGAGTGCCTGATCAAGGACGACGCGGTGCTGACGAGCCCGCTGGCGCCGGGAGATCCGCGGAACCCCGCGGCCTGCTCAACCGGCGGTACGGCGGCACCGACGACGTACGAGGGTGAGAACACCACGCACCTCACGGCCGCCGACAAGTGGGGCAACGTCGTCGCCTACACCCTCACCATCGAGCAGACCGGCGGCAGCGGCATCACCGTCCCGGACCGTGGCTTCATCCTCAACAACGAGCTGACGGACTTCTCCTTCACACCCGCGAGCCCCGATGTGCACGACCCGAACCTGCCGGGTCCGGGCAAGCGGCCGCGCTCGTCGATCTCGCCGACGATCGTGCTGGACCAGCACAACAAGCCGGTGGTGGCGCTCGGTTCGCCGGGCGGCGCGACGATCATCACGACCGTGCTGCAGACGCTGACGGGCTTCGTCGACCGTGGCCTGCCGTTGGTCGACGCGATCGCCGCGCCCCGCGCCAGTCAGCGCAACCAGACGACCACCGAGCTCGAACCGGGCCTGTGGAACAGCGAGTTGAAGACTCCGCTGGAGTCGATCGGCCATGGTTTCCGGCAGAACCCGGAGATCGGCGCGGCGACGGGCGTCCAGCGGTTGCCGAACGGGAAGTGGCTGGCGGCGGCGGAGAAGGTACGGCGAGGGGGCGGCTCGGCGATGGTGGTGACACCGGCGAAGTAGTTCAGCCTTCGGCTCGGCGGGTCTCGTCGTACGTAGCTCAGCCTTCGGCTTGGCGGGGCTCGTCGGTGCTCGCGTCGGTGTGGAACACCGGCTGTCCGGCCTCGATGTCCACCGTCACCCGGCTGCCCGCCGTGAGGCGGCCGTCGAGGAGCAGGCGGGACAGCCGGTTGTCGATCTCCCGCTGGATGGTGCGGCGCAGCGGCCGGGCGCCGTACTCGGGCTCGTGTCCGCGCTGCGCGAGCCAGTCGACGGCCCTGTCGGTGAAGGTGACCGCGATGTCCTGGGCGTGCAGCCGGCGCTGGGTCTGCTCCAGCAAGTGCTCGGTGATGCGGTGCAGTTGATCGGCGGTCAGCTGCCGGAAGACGACGACCTCGTCGATCCGGTTGAGGAACTCCGGCCGGAAGTGCTGGCGCAGCGGGCGCAGGATCTGCTCACGGCGGGCCTGCTCGTCGGCCTCGGCGTCGCGCGCGGCGAAGCCGAGGCCGGTGCCGCGGGTGATCGCCTCGGAGCCGAGGTTGCTGGTCATCACGATCACGGTGTTGGTGAAGTCCACCGTGCGGCCCTGGGCGTCGGTGAGGCGGCCGTCGTCGAGGACCTGCAACAGGATGTTGAAGACGTCGGGGTGGGCCTTCTCCACCTCGTCGAGCAGGAGCAGCGAGTACGGGTGCCGCCGTACGGTCTCGGTGAGCTGCCCGGCCTCCTCGTGGCCGACATAGCCGGGCGGGGCGCCGACGAGCCGGCTCACGGTGTGCCGTTCCTGGTACTCGCTCATGTCCAGGCGCACCATCCGCTCCTCGCTGCCGAACAGGGCCTCCGCCAGCGCGCGGGCCAGCTCCGTCTTGCCGACCCCGGTCGGGCCGAGGAAGAGGAAGCTGCCGATCGGCCGGTCGGGGCTGGCGAGACCGGCCCGGGAGCGCAGGATCGCGTCGGCCACGACCCTGACCGCCTCGTCCTGTCCGACGACCCTCTCGTGCAGATGCTCCTCCAGGCCGAGCAGCCGGTCCTTCTCCTCGGTGGTGAGGCTGCTGACCGGGATGCCGGTCTGCCGGGAGACCACCTCGGCGACGGCCTCGGCGGTGACCTCGAGCTGCTGCCCCTCGTCGGCCTCCCCGTCGCGCCCCGCCTCGATCTTCGTCTTCAGCTCGGTGATCCGGTCGCGCAACTGTGTGGCCTGCTCGTACTGCTCGCTCGCCACCGCCTGGTCCTTGTCCCGGGTGAGCTGCTCGACCTCGCGCTCCAGGGCGCGTACGTCGGTGCCCTTGGTCCGGGCGTGCAGGCGCACGCGGGCGCCCGCCTGGTCCATCAGGTCGATGGCCTTGTCCGGCAGATGGCGGTCCGTGATGTAGCGGTCGGACAGCTCCACGGCGGCGACCAGGGCCTCGTCGGCGTAGCGGACCTGGTGATGGGCCTCGTACCGGTCGCTCAGGCCGCGCAGGATCTCCAGCGCGTCCGCGGCGGAGGGCTCGGGGACCAGGATCGGCTGGAACCGGCGCGCCAGAGCCGCGTCCTTCTCGATCCGGCGGAACTCCTCCAGCGTCGTGGCGCCCACGACATGCAGCTCACCACGGGCCAGGGCCGGCTTGAGGATGTTGCCCGCGTCCATCGAGCCGCCCTCGCCGCCGCCTCCGGCGCCGACGACGGTGTGCAGCTCGTCGATGAAGACGATCAGCTCGTCGGAGTTCGTACGGATCTCGTCGACGATGTTGGTCAGCCGCTCCTCGAAGTCACCGCGGTAGCGCGTCCCGGCGACCACGCCCGACAGGTCCAGGGCGACCACCCGGCGCCCGGCGAGGACGTCGGGCACGTCCCCGTCGACGATGCGCTCCGCGAGGCCCTCCACTATGGCGGTCTTGCCCACGCCCGCGTCGCCGATCAGGACCGGGTTGTTCTTGCCACGCCGGGACAGCACCTCGACGGTCTGCTCGATCTCCTGGTCCCGGCCGATGACCGGGTCGATACGGCCCTGCCGGGCGAGGTCGGTGAGATCCCGGCCGTACTTGTCCAGGGTCGGGGTGGGGGAGGAACGCGTCCGCTCGGGGTGTGCGGGGGCGCCTGCCGCCGGGGCCGATCCCTCGGGCGGGCGGGGGGAGGGGCTGAACCGGGCGGCGTTCAGGATGTGCCCGGCGGCGGAGTCGGGGTTCGCGGCGAGGGCGCTGAGGACGTGTTCGGGGCCGATGTAGCCGACGCCTTGCGCCCTGGCCAGGGCGTGGGCGTCGAGGAGGGCGCGTTTGACTGCCGGGGTGATGCCGAGGGGGGTGTGGGGGCGGTCGTCGGCCCGGCCGTCGGGTTGGTCTTCGCGTCGGTCCTCGGGGCGGTCGGGTGACTGGTCGGGCTTGTTGTCGGCCGGGCCCACTCGTTCGTCGATCTCGGTGGCCAGCGCGTCGGGGTCGGCGCCGGCGCGGGCCAGGAGACTGCGGGTGGGTTCGACGGCGAGGGCGGCGCGGAGGAGGTGCTGGGTTTCGAGGTCCGTACTGCCGTGTTCGGTGGCGTACGTCGCGGCGGTGGCGACCAGCTGGCGGGCGGGGCCGCTCATCAGCCGGCCGATGTCGATGTGCCGGGGGGCGGGGCTCGGCCCGCCCCCGAAGAAGCGGGCGAAGAATTCTCCGAAGGGGTCCGGGCCGTAGCCCTGCGGACCTGGGAAGCCGCTGGTCATGGCCGTCCTCGCATGTCGACTACCGTGCGGCTCGCGAGTGCCCATGACTCCGTCGGTTACACGTGGGGGTTCGTTGCCGGGTGCGGGTTGGTGGGTGGTTGCTCGCGCCGTTCCCCGCGCCCCTTTGGGTCCGGTGGTGGGTCGGGGCCGTGGGCCGGTGCGTCAGCCCGTCGCAGGCGGGGCGTACGGCCCTTTGCTGGTACAGGGTGCGGGTGGCCTGAGACCGAACCTAAGCGACGGGCATACGACGCACCGGCCCACGACCCCTCCCGCCGGGGGGAGGCTGCGGGCACGTGGGGGGCTGGTGAGCATGGTGGCTGGCGGTTCCGGGAGCGCCCCTTCAGGGGCGCGGGGAACTGCGCGACCAGCCACGACGGGCCCGCACTCGCCCATGAACCGAACCCGCCCTCCCGGTAGGCGCCCCCGCTCAACCGCCGGAGGTAATCGGTCGCTACCGGGCCGTCAGGACTCGTGGGCCCGAGTCTGTGATGGCCACCGTGTGCTCGGCGTGGGCTGCTCGGGAGCCGTCGTTGGTTCGGAGGGTCCAGCCATCTGCGGCTGCGTGGTAGGCGTCGGCGCCGGAGGCGATGAGCATGGGCTCGATGGCCAGGACCATGCCGTGGCGGAGGGGGAGGCCGCGGCCGGGGCGGCCCTCGTTCGGGACCGGTGGGTCCTCGTGCATGCGGCGGCCGATGCCGTGGCCTCCGAAGCCGTCCGGGATGCCGTAGCCCGCCGTGCGGCACACCGTGCCGATGGCGTGTGCGATGTCGCCGATGCGGTTGCCGACGACGGCCGCCTCGATGCCCGCCGCCAGGGCGCGCTCAGCGGTCTCGACGAGGCGTACGTCGGCGGGGCGGGGCCGGCCCACGACGAAGCTGATCGCCGAGTCGCCTGCCCAGCCGCCCAGTTCGGCACCGAAGTCGGCGGAGAGCAGGTCGCCGTCGCGCAGCCGGTAGTTGGTTGGGATGCCGTGCACGATCGCGTCGTTCACGGAAGTGCACAGGACTGCCGGGAAGGGTGTGGGGGCGAAGGAGGGCCGGTAACCGAGGAAGGGGGAGTTGGCACCCGCGCTGCGCAGGACGTCGTGGGCGACCTCGTCCAGTTCCAGGAGCGAGACGCCGATGTCTGCGGCCTTCCGCACCGCCGTGAGGGCCTGGCCCACGACCTGGCCCGCTTCGTACATCGCGTCGATAGACGTGTCCGTCTTCAGTTCAACCATGCCAATTACTATACCGATCGGCACCTATTAATATACCGCTTGCCGGTATTAGTATGGGGCCATGGTGAGAAACCCCCTGACCCCCGAAGAGCGTGAACGCGGCGAGCGACTCGGCCAGTTGCTGCGCGAGGCCCGTGGCAGCCGCAGCATGGCGGAGGTCGCCGCCAGCGCGGGCCTCTCCGCCGAGACGCTCCGCAAGATCGAGACCGGCCGGGCTCCGACCCCCGCCTTCTTCACCGTGGCGGCACTGGCCGGAGCGCTGGGTCTGTCGATGGACGAGATCGCGGGGCGGTGTGCCCTGACGGGTGTGTAGATGTCCTTCGCGTTATGGGACTTGCCGGCCTCCCGAAGCTCCGCCGCGCACGTCACGTTCCGAGCGGGGCGGAGTACTGTGCGTCCCGTCCGAAAGCCTCTCGTAGCACATCCGTAACACGAATGGTGTTTTCTACCGGAACGGAGTACTCCAGGCTGGCGTGGGGTGAACATAATGGCGGTGGAACAACTCCCGGGCCAGGTACGGGAGTTCGCTCAGTATCTCAAAGGGCTGCTGACCCGGCTTGACCAGGGCAGCGGGTGGTGCGCTGTGTTCTGGCAGCGCGATCCCGAAGGGATGCGGGCCTGCGTGGACGGCTGGGAAGTGCCGCCCTGGGACGTCGTGGAGGCCCTCCTCCAGGACCTCGCCGCCGCATACGGTGACCGGGCCGCCGCGCAGGAGACCGAGCGGGCACGCGCCCTCCACCGCGCCTCACTAGCCGCGTACGACGCCCGGCCCGGCGGCCGGGACGCCCTCGGCGACCGCCTCGACGTCATGCTCCGCGAACAGCGCTACGCCGCCGAACGCCAGGCGGAACTCACCCAGTCGCTCCGCGCCGCCACCTCCCGCGACGAGGCCGACTCCATACGCCTCGACCTGGCCTGGGCCCGCGACGACCACGAACGCGCCACCGCCCGCTGCGCCGAAATCCGGTCCCGCATGGATGAGTTGGACCGCCGGACGCCGGGCGGACACGCACGTGAGGCGATGACGATCCCTCCAGGGGATGGCGGGGGCGTGGTCTGGGTCGATGAGGGGTCCGACGGGGGCGAGGGGTCGACGGACGACCGGTACGACGACGGTTACGGGGGGTCGTCCCACGGGCGCGGTGGTGCGTACGGCTCCGAGCGTGCCGTCGGGGGCCGCGTGGGCGCGCCGCGCCGGGAGTCGACCGAGGATGACTGGCCGGACATCTGGCGGGACTCGACCACGCGTCGGGCTGCCTGGCAGCCCGACGTCGGCGTGGACACCCCGGCCCCGATGCCCGCCTCGCCCTCGCCCGAACACGCCAGCCCGTCCGACGACCGACCGTCTGTAGTCGACCCCCGCGCCGAGCCATCCGCACCCACCGCCCCAAAGGGGGGCAAGGCGGCCAAGCAGCGCTCCAAACGGCGGTCCCGGGGCAGTGCCCGCTTCGCCGGGATCGAAGCGGACACCGGTGCCACCGCCGTACCGGCCATGCCCGCGCCTGCCGTCACGGAACGCAGCCCGCGGGGGGTTCGTTACGCGGGGGTCGCCGAGGAGGCGGAGCGGCGGCCGTCGGCGCGGCGCGAGCCGTTGGACGACGATGCGCGGCGGGCCACGGTCGAGACGGTCGAGCGGCTCGTCCGGCTGCGTCGCGAGGGTCACAGCGGGGAGGCACACGTCCTGCTGGCCGAGGCCGCGTACTGGCCTGCGGCCCGCTTTCCCCTACTCGCCGCCGAGCTGCACCGCGCGGGCCTGGGTGCGGACTGGGCCACGCTGCTGTGGGAGGCGGTTTCGCTGCCTGCCGACCGGCTGGTCGCGGCGGCCGATGCGCTCGCGGCGGCGGGACGTACGACGGACGGCCGGCAGATGCTGAGACAGGGCGTCGCACGGCCCGCCGCGGAGATCGGCGAGGCGGTGCTTGCGCTCTCGCGGGAGGGCCGCGATCGCGAGGTGCACGCCCTCCTTGACGCCTACGTGCGCGTCCGCACGCCCGAGGAAGCGGCTCGCAGCGCGGCCCCCGACCCGGCGCGCCTGGCCCCCCTCCTCCTCGAGGCGGCCAAGGCCGTCTCGGAGGAACGCCACTGGGACCTGGTCCACGCGCTGCGCGTCGCGGGTTACACGGGGTGACGACGCCTCTGCCTCCGGCGGTTGGGCGGTTGGGTTCGTTTTCGGGTGCGGGTGCGTGGTGGCTGGTCGCGCCGTTCCCCGCGCCCCTGGGTGGGTGGTGGGTGCGGGGCCGTGGGCCGGTGCGTCAGCCCGTCGCAGGGTGGGCATACGGCCCGGTGTCGGTACACGGTCCTGGTTCTCCGAGACCGAACCTACGCGACGGGCATACGACGCACCGGCCCACGGCCCCTCCCGCCGGTGGGAGGGTGCGGGGTTCGTCGGGGTGCGGGCTTTTCCAGGGCGCGGGATCTTCGGGGCGCGGGAAGGCGCAGGTTTTTAGGGGCGCGGGGAACTGCGCGACCAGCCACGACGGGCCCGCAGTCGACAACGAACCCAACCGCCCCCCACAGGAGTGGGAAACCTGATCGATTCCCCCGGTTAACGGCGATGGTCTTGCCCAGCGCAGCGGCTCCGCTTACTTTCGGGGCTCTACGACCAGCGTCTACGGGCGTAGAGTCGTAGAGGTTGACGTCCCGGTCGAAGGAGCAAGCTCATGGCCAACGTCGTACGTGCCGCTCTGGTCCAGGCCACCTGGACCGGCGACACCGCAACCATGGTCGCCAAGCACGAGGAACACGCCCGCGAAGCGGCTCGCCAGGGCGCGAAGGTCATCGGGTTCCAGGAAGTCTTCAACGCCCCGTACTTCTGCCAGGTCCAGGAGCCGGAACACTACAGCTGGGCCGAGCCCGTACCGGACGGCCCGACCGTGACGCGTATGCAGGAGCTCGCGCGCGAAACCGGCATGGTCATCGTCGTCCCGGTCTTCGAGGTCGAGCAGTCCGGCTTCTACTTCAACACCGCGGCGGTGATCGACGCCGACGGAACCTACCTCGGCAAGTACCGCAAGCACCACATCCCCCAGGTCAAGGGCTTCTGGGAGAAGTACTACTTCAAACCGGGCAACCTGGGCTGGCCCGTCTTCGACACGGCCGTCGGCAAGGTAGGCGTCTACATCTGCTACGACCGCCACTTCCCTGAGGGCTGGCGCCAACTCGGTCTGAACGGCGCCCAGTTGGTCTACAACCCCTCCGCGACCTCCCGCGGCCTCTCCGCCTACCTCTGGCAGTTGGAGCAGCCCGCCGCCGCCGTCGCCAACGAGTACTTCATCGCCGCGATCAACCGTGTCGGCCAGGAGGAGTACGGCGACAACGACTTCTACGGGACGAGTTACTTCGTCGACCCCCGCGGGCAGTTCGTCGGCGAGACCGCGAGCGACAAGAGCGAGGAACTCGTCGTACGCGACCTCGACTTCGACCTCATTGAAGAAGTGCGGCAGCAGTGGGCCTTCTACCGGGACCGCCGGCCTGACGCGTACGAAGGACTGGTGCAGCCATGAGTGACCTGTACGCCCGCCACAAAGCCGTCCTCCCCGACTGGCTCGCCCTCTACTACGCCGACCCCCTCGAGATCACCCACGGCGAGGGCCGCCACGTCTGGGACGCCGGAGGGAAGAAGTACCTCGACTTCTTCGGCGGGATTCTGACCACCATGACCGCGCACGCGCTCCCCGAGGTGACGAAGGCCGTCAGTGAGCAGGCCGGCCGGATCATCCACACCTCGACCCTCTACCTCAACCGGCCGATGGTCGAACTCGCCGAGCGCATCGCCCAGTTGTCCGGCATCCCGGACGCCCGCGTCTTCTTCACGACGTCCGGCACGGAGGCCAACGACACCGCGCTTCTGCTGGCGACCGCGTACCGGCAGAGCAACCAGATCCTGGCGATGCGCAACAGCTACCACGGCCGTTCGTTCAGCGCGGTGGGCATCACCGGCAACAAGGGCTGGTCGCCGACCAGCCTCTCGCCCCTCCAGACGCTGTACGTCCACGGCGGCGTCCGCACCCGCGGCCCGTACGCCGAGCTCGGCGACGCCGAGTTCATCGCGGCCTGCGTCGACGACCTGGAGGACCTGCTCGGGCATGTCCGCGCGCCCGCGGCCCTGATCGCCGAACCCATCCAGGGCGTCGGCGGCTTCACCGCGCCGCCGGACGGACTGTACGCGGCCTTCCGTGAGGTGCTCCAGAAGCGCGGCATCCTGTGGATCGCCGACGAGGTGCAGACCGGCTGGGGCAGGACCGGCGACCACTTCTGGGGCTGGCAGGCCCACGGCCAGAGCGGTCCACCCGACATGCTGACCTTCGCCAAGGGCATCGGCAACGGTATGTCGATCGGCGGTGTCGTCGCCCGTGCCGAGGTCATGAACTGCCTTGACTCCAATTCCATTTCGACCTTCGGCGGCTCTCCGGTCACGATGGCCGCCGGGAACGCCAACCTCACGTACCTCCTCGAACACGACCTCCAGGGCAACGCCCGCCGCGTCGGCGGAATGCTCATCGAGCGGCTGCGGGCCGTCGCCGCGCAGCTTCCGGGCGTACGCGAGATCCGTGGCCGGGGGCTGATGATCGGCGTCGAGCTGGTGAAGCCCGGCACCGACGAGGCCGACCCCGACGCGGCCGCCGCTGTGCTCGAAGCGACCCGCGAGGAAGGCCTGTTGATCGGCAAGGGCGGCGGTCACAACACCAGCGTGCTGCGCATCGCACCGCCGCTCTCGCTCACCGTCGCGGAGGCCGAAGAGGGCGCCGCGATCCTCGAGCGCGCGCTGAGGAGCATTCAGTAACGCAAGATTGGCAAGAACGAAGGTGCGCCGCCATGACCACCACCTTGGAACCCGCCCTCTCGGTCCGCCAGGTCCTCGGCCTGGAGCGGGTGCTCGCCGGAGAGCCCGAGGTGGTGGCCGGTGCGAGCCAGCTCGACCGGCCCGTGCGCTGGGTGCATGTCGCCGAGGCCGCCGACGTCGGCGTGATGCTCAGCGGCGGGGAGATGGTCCTCACCACCGGCGTGCTGCTCGCCGGTGACGTGGAAGCGCAGGCCGAGTACATTCGCTCGCTGCACCGCGCGGAGGCCGCCGCCGTCGTGCTGGGCCTGGGGCGCGCCTTTCCCGCAACGCCTGATGTGATGCGCCGGGCCGCCGAGCGGTGCGGGCTGCCGATGGTGGTGCTCCATCGGCCGTTCCCCTTCGCCGAGTTGACGGAAGAGGTCCAGTCCCGGCTCGTACGAAGGAAGTTCGCGGCCGTCAGTCTCTCGGAGGCCGTACGGACCGCGCTGACCGGGCTCATCACCGCGGGCGCCCCGCTGCAACGCCTGCTCGACGAGGTCGCAGGACACAGCGCCTGCCCCGTCGTCGTCACCAACCTCGCGCACCGCGTGCTCGCGACGGCGGGGGAGCGGTCCGCGGTGGACGACGTGCTGCGTGACTGGGAGCGCATCGCGCGGCAGGCGGGCGGCAGCGAGGGCGACGGCTGGGTCCGTGCCGAGCTGGGCGGGCGCGGGGAGCGCTGGGGGCGCATCGTGTTGTGCGGCTATCGGGGCGATGGTGCCACCGGGCGGCTGCTCGCCGACCGCGCCGCCGAAGCCCTCGTACTGCATCGCATGCTCGGCGGGCCCGCGCCTTCCTGGGAGGAGCAGTCCGCGCAGGGCCTGCTGACCGACCTCGTCTCCGGTGGCGTACCGGCCCGGCAGCTGTTGCCGCGGGCGCGGGCGGCCGGGCTGCCCGTCAACCGGCGGACGTTCGTGCCGCTGGTGGTACGGGACGGTGAGCCCGCCCAACTCGACCGGGTGCTGCGGTTGTTGGGGATGCCCGGCCTTGTCGCCGAGCTGGCCGACGGAGTCACCGCCGTGCTGCTGAGCCTGGCCCGGGACCAGGACGCGGAGGCACTGGCGACGCACTTCGCGACCCGGTGGCGTACGGAGTCGGGGGCGCACAAGACGGTCGTCGCCGCCGCGGATCCGCGGACCGTGTGGGACGACGTGCCCGCCGGTCTGCGCGAGGCCCAGCATGTGGCCGACGCGGTCGCGGCGACGCCCACCGAGCTGGACGTTCCGGTGGTGGTGCGGCTGCGGGACGTACATCTGCGGGGCCTGATCCGGCTGCTGCGGGACGATCCGCACGTCCAGTCGTTCGCCGAGCGGGAGCTGGACGGGCTGCTGTGCGGGGACGGCGCGGCCGAGCAGGAGCTGCTGCCTGTGCTGCGGACGTATCTCGCGACCGGCCGCAACAAGTCGCGTACGGCCCAGCTCCATCACGTCTCCCGGCCCGCCCTGTACCGCCGGCTGGAGGCCATAGAGGCGCGGCTCGGGGTCGATCTCGACGACTTCGAGCAGGCCGCGTCCGTGCACATCGCGCTCCTCGCGCACGACGCGCAACAGGGGTGAAACATGGAACGGCATGGGAAAACGGTGGTGAAACATGGGCCGACGGCGGAGTGACACCGTGGAACGCCATGCCCCCGTAGACGTGACACCGTGCATCTCAAAGACCTCTTTCGGACTTCCTAGGCTCACCGCACACCGAGCGACCGGAGGTCCCGATGAGCAGAGTGGTCCGCGCCGCCGTCTTCCAGACCGCCTGGACAGGCGACAAGGAATCGATGATCCAGGTCCACGAGCAGGCGGCCCGCGACGCCGCCGCGCAGGGCGCCCAAGTCCTGTGTTTCCAGGAGCTGTTCTACGGGCCGTACTTCTGCCAGGTCCAGGACAAGGCGTTCTACGAGTACGCCGAGCAGATCCCCGAGGGGCCGATCGTGCGCCGCTTCCAGGCGCTCGCCAAGGAGTTGGGCATCGTCCTGGTGCTGCCGATGTACGAGGAGGAGCAGCCCGGCGTCCTCTACAACACCGCGGCGGTGATCGACGCCGACGGCTCGTACCTCGGCAAGTACCGCAAGACGCACATTCCGCAGGTCGAGGGCTTCTGGGAGAAGTTCTACTTCCGGCCCGGCAACAGCGGCTGGCCGGTCTTCGACACCGCCGTGGGCAAGATCGGCGTCTACATCTGCTACGACCGGCACTTCCCGGAGGGCTGGCGCGCGCTCGGTCTCGCCGGGGCCGAGATCGTCTTCAATCCATCGGCCACCTCGCGCGGTCTGTCCGGCTACCTCTGGCAGCTGGAGCAGCCTGCCTCGGCTGTCGCCAACGAGTACTTCGTGGGCGCCATCAACCGGGTGGGCGTGGAGGAGCTGGGCTCCAACGACTTCTACGGGACCTCGTACTTCGTGGACCCGGAGGCGCAGTTCGTCGGGGAGGTGGCGAGCGACAAGGAGACCGAACTCGTCGTACGCGACCTCGACATGGCCAAGCTCCGCGAGGTCCGCGACCGCTGGCAGTTCTACCGCGACCGGGCCCCTGGGGCTTACGAGCCGCTGACCGCACCCTGACCGCCGTCCCGGCGTCCGCCGATCCGGCGGACGCCGGGCTCATCCGTACGTCATCAGCACCCACCACGGCAGGACCAGGAGAGGGAGCATGAGCAGTCGTACCGTCATCCGCGGTGGCCTAGTCATCACCGCGTCCGACGAAATCCACGCGGACGTCCTCATCGAGGACGGCCGCATCGCCGCCCTCGCCGCGAGCGGCACCCCCGCCGCCGAGGCCTGGACGGCCGAGCGGATCATCGACGCCACCGGAAAGTACGTGATTCCGGGCGGCGTCGACGCCCATACGCACATGGAGCTGCCGTTCGGCGGCACTTTCGCCTCCGACACCTTCGAGACCGGCACCCGGGCCGCGGCCTGGGGCGGCACCACGACGATCGTCGACTTCGCCGTGCAGAGCGTGGGCCACTCGCTGCGCGAGGGCCTGGACGCCTGGAGCGCCAAGGCCGACGGCAAGTGCGCCATCGACTACGGCTTCCACATGATCGTCTCCGACGTCAACAGTGAGACGCTCAAGGAGATGGACCTGCTCGTGGAGGAGGGCGTCACCTCCTTCAAGCAGTTCATGGCCTACCCCGGCGTCTTCTACAGCGACGACGGCCAGATCCTGCGCGCCATGCAGCGCTCCGCCGAGAACGGCGGGCTGATCATGATGCACGCCGAGAACGGCATCGCGATCGACGTCCTCGTGGAGCAGGCGCTGGCTCGCGGTGAGACCGACCCCAGGTATCACGGCGAGGTGCGGAAGGCGCTGCTTGAGGCCGAGGCCACGCACCGCGCCATCAAGCTCGCGCAGGTCGCGGGCGCCCCGCTGTACGTTGTGCACGTCTCGGCGATGGAGGCAGTCGCCGAGCTGGCACGGGCGCGCGACGAGGGCCTGAACGTCTTCGGTGAGACCTGCCCGCAGTATCTGTTCCTGTCCACGGACAACCTCGCGGAGCCCGACTTCGAGGGGTCCAAGTACGTGTGCTCCACGCCCCTGCGGCCCAAGGAACACCAGAAGTACCTGTGGCGGGGCCTGCGTACGAACGACCTCCAGGTCGTCTCCACCGACCACTGCCCCTTCTGCTTCGTCGGCCAGAAGGAGCTCGGCCGCGGCGACTTCTCCAAGATCCCCAACGGTCTGCCGGGTGTCGAGAACCGCATGGACCTCCTCCATCAGGCCGTCGTCGACGGACACATCACCCGCCGCCGCTGGATCGAGATCGCCTGCGCCACTCCGGCCCGGATGTTCGGCCTGTACCCGAAGAAGGGCACGATCGCGCCGGGCGCCGACGCCGACGTCGTCATCTACGACCCGCAGGCCGAGCAGACCATGTCCGCCGAGACGCACCACATGAACGTCGACTACTCGGCGTACGAGGGCAAGAGCGTCACCGGCCGTGTCGAGACGGTCCTTTCGCGGGGCGAACTCGTCATCACCGAGCGGGAGTTCACCGGACGCGCCGGGCACGGCGTCTACACCCCCCGTTCCACCTGTCAGTACTTGAACTAGGAGTGGCGCCAATGGACTTCGGACTCGTCCTGCAGACGGACCCCCCTGCCTCCCGTGTCATCAGCCTGATGAAGCGGGCCGAGCGCAACGGCTTCACGTACGGCTGGACCTTCGACTCCGCCGTGCTGTGGCAGGAGCCGTTCGTGATCTACAGCCAGATCCTGTCGAACACGTCGAAGCTGAAGGTCGGCCCGATGGTCACCAACCCGGGGACCCGCACCTGGGAGGTCACCGCATCGACCTTCGCCACGCTCAACGACATGTTCGGCAACCGCACGATCTGCGGTATCGGCCGCGGCGACTCCGCGATGCGGGTCGCGGGGCGGAAGCCGAACACGCTCGCGCGGATCAGCGAGGCCATGAAGGTCATCCGTGCCCTCGGCAGCGGCGAGGAGGCGGACCTCGGCGGCACGGTGATCAAGTTCCCGTGGGTCAAGCCCGGCGCCGAACTCCCGGTCTGGATGGCCGCGTACGGCCCGAAGGCGCTGAAGATGACGGGCGAGGAGGCCGACGGCTTCATTCTCCAGCTCGCCGATCTGTATCTGACCGAGTACATGGTCAAGGCCGTGCGCGACGCGGCGGTGGCGGTCGGGCGTGACCCGTCCGACGTCAAGATCTGTGTGGCCGCGCCCGCGTACATCACCGAGGACGACTCGCCCGAGGCGCTCGCCCACGCGCGGGAGCAGTGCCGCTGGTTCGGCGGGATGGTCGGCAACCATGTCGCCGATCTCGTCTCCAAGTACGGCGATCACTCCGACGTGGTTCCGGAGGCGCTCACGGACTACATCAAGGCCCGCGAGGGCTACGACTACTCGCACCACGGACGCAGCGGCAACCCCGACACCCAGTTCGTGCCCGACGAGATCGTCGACCGGTTCTGTCTGATCGGCACGGCCGAGCAGCACATCGAGAAACTGAACGCGCTGCGCGAGCTGGGCGTCGACCAGTTCGCCGTCTACGACATGCACGACGCGCAGGAGGCCGTGATCGACACGTACGGCCAGAAGGTCATCCCCGCCCTGAGCTCCTGACCGGACCGCCGACTCCTGACGCGCGGCACCACCGCTCCTCCCCAGCTCCCCGACCCCCCACTCCTTGTCTCCCCTCCCTGCCCGGGGAGGGGCCAAGGGGCCCGCACGGCCTCTCCCGTCCCGCTTATTGATTGGCCTGCCCATGACCGAAACAGCCCCCACGGGGTCGCCCACCCTCCAGAGCGCCGACGCCGAAGGCCGGATAGAGCTCGCCCCCGGGGCCTTCCCCACCGACAGCCCCTTCGCCAACGAGGACCTGCGCCCCGTGCCGCTCGCCGAGCGGCGCTGGACGACCTACAACTTCGCCGCGCTGTGGATCGGGATGGCGGTCAACGTCCCGTCGTGGACGCTCGCTGCCGGCCTGGTCGCGCTCGGTATGGACTGGAAGCAGTCCGTGCTCACCATCGCGCTCGGCAACGTCATCGTGCTGCTGCCGATGCTGCTGACCGGTCACGCGGGGCCGAAGTACGGCATTCCGTTCCCCGTGCTCGCCCGTGCCTCATTCGGGCTGCGCGGCGCCAATCTGCCGGCGCTGCTGCGCGGACTGGTGGCCTGCGCCTGGTTCGGCATCCAGACCTGGATCGGCGGTCAGTCCATCTACTTCCTCGCCGGGAAGCTGTCCGGGGCGGGCAGCTGGTGGACCGACGCCGGCAAGGTCGGCGGCTATCCGTGGACACAGTGGCTGTGCTTCCTGCTCTTCTTCGCCATCGAGATCGTCATCATCCTGCGCGGCATGGACGCGGTGCGGCGGCTGGAGAACTGGGCGGCGCCGCTGATGCTGGCCGGCGCGGTGGCGCTGCTGGTGTGGATCGCGAACAAGGCGGGAGGCTTCGGCCCGCTGCTCGACCAGCCCTCGCAGCTCGGCTGGGGCGCCGACTTCTGGAAAGTCTTCTTCCCGGCGCTGATGGGCATGATCGGCTTCTGGTCGACACTCTCCCTCAACATCCCCGACTTCACCCGCTTCGGCGCCGGACAGAAGGCCCAGATGTGGGGCCAGTCGCTGGGACTGCCGACCACCATGGCCGCGTTCGCACTGCTGTCGGTGCTGGTCACCTCTGGCGCGCAGGCCGTGTACGGCGAGCCGATCTGGGACCCGAGCCAGCTCGCGGCCCGGATGGACAGCACGATCGGGGTGCTCTTCGCGCTGTTCATCCTGCTGCTCGCCACGCTGTCCACGAACGTCGCCGCCAACCTGGTCAGCCCGGCGTACGACCTGTCCAACCTGGCCCCGAAGCTCATCAACTTCCGCGCCGGGGCGCTCATCGCCTGCTGCATCGGCGTGATCATCTTTCCCTGGAAGCTGATCGAGAACCCGGACATCTACATCTTCACCTGGCTGGGTACCGTCGGCGGCCTCCTCGGCACCGTGGCCGGCATCCTCATCGCCGACTACTGGCTGGTCCGCCGTACTCATCTGGACCTGCCCGGCCTCTACACCGAGGGCAGCCGCTACTGGTACAGCTCCGGCTGGAACTGGCGGGCCCTGGTGGCCTTCGCCGTGGGCGCCGTCCTCGCCGTGGGCGGCTCGTACTCCAACGTCGACGCCGATGGCAACAAGGCCGGCCCCTTCCCGGCGGACGGACTGATCCCGTTCCTGAAGCCGCTCGCCGACTACGGCTGGGCGGTGGGCCTGGGAGCGGCGCTGTTGTTGTACGTGGTGCTGATGGGGGGCAAGGAGCGCGAGCCCCAGCCTCAGGACGCCGCCTGACGCACTGGTGCGGGTCGCGCTGGAGAACGGCTCTACTGGGCCTTCTCCAGCGCGGCCACCGCCTCCTTGGCGGCCTTGATGGCGCCCTTGTTGATCTCGTCCGTACTGGGCGCCTTCTTCGTCTCGAAGTCACTGCCGTTGTACGTGATGACCACCAGCGCGTTGGACGCGCGGACGATCACCGTGCCTTCGCGCGTCTGCTGCTTGTCCTCGGTGGTGAGGTTCACGACGGAGTACGCCTCGTCGCCGACCCCGGGGACCGCTCCTCCGCCGCTCTGCTTCGTGATGCGTTCCTTGTACGCGGTGGCGGCGGTCTGGTCGGTCTTCTTGATCTCGTACGAGACGTCGAGCCAGCGGTAGTCGAACCCCTTGAGCGCGTTCCAGGAGCAGGTGCGGCGCACCGACTCGTCGGTCGACGGGATCTCCTTGCCGGCCGTCTTGGCGCTCGGCACCAGTGAGGTCACCGTCTTCTCCCCGATCCCTTGGCAGGGCTTGGGCGAGACGCGGTACGTCTGGCTCGCCGCCGCCGTGGACGGCGCGGACGGCGACGCGCTGGGTCTGTCCGAGGCCGCCTTGTCGTCCGCGTCCCCGGCCGGGGACGCGGCGAACGGCCCGGACGCCAGCGCCCAGCCCGCCGAGGCGAGCACGGCGACCGGCAGCAGACGCGCGGTGAGGGAGAGCGGCAGAGGAAGAGAACGCACGGCGCACTTCTCGTGGGGGATGGGTGCGGAGGGGGCCACACGGCGGACGGGACGCCAGTGTCACATGCCTCCTTGTGAGGCGAAAGTGCGAACTCGCTCCGTGCCCGTGTGGTCACAGCGGCTGGCTGTTGACGGACGCGGTCACGCGGAGTGAACCCTTCCGCCGAGGGTGCGTGCGATGATCGGCGCGTGATCGCGATACGCCGCAGGCCAGCCCGTTTTGCCGTCCTCGCCTGCCTGCTGGCGCTGAGCGCGAGCGGCTGCGGGCTCTCCGACGAACTGGAGCGTGAGCGCAACCCGGACCCCAAGCCTCCGCCTTCACCGTCCCTGACCCTGAGCGTGGAGCCGCCCCCGGCCGTCACTCCCGAAGCCTCGCCGAGCGTGCCGGTCCAGCAGGAGTCCGGCTGCCCGCCGTCCGGTGTGCGCTTCGGCACCGAGCTCGTCCAGGGCGCCATGGGACTGCGCGCCACGAGCCTCATCCTGACCAACTGCGGTTCACGGCCGTACGAGTTGAACGGCTACCCCTCCATCCAGGTGCTCGACGAGGAGAGCCTGCCCCTCACGGGAGTGCGCACCGTCGAGGGCACGGACGAGGTGTCCATGGCCCCGGAGGACCCCGGCCCCGAGCCGCTGACGCTCGCTCCTGGCGAGAGGGCGTACGCGAGTCTGTACTGGCGGATGAACAACGAGAAGGGCATCTATCTGCGCGTCACGCCCGCGAAGGGACGCGAGGTCACGACAGTACGAGCCGAGGACTACCTCGACATCGGCCCCGACAACGTCTTGGGGACGTCGCCCTGGAAGCCGATGGAGTAGCGGGTACTCGAGGGCGCGGACGGGTACGTACGATCTTCGGACGCCCGCCCGGCAGTGAGGAGTCGCCCGTGTTCACGACCCGTCCCACGCTCCAGGGCACCTTCGGCATGGTGTCGTCCACGCACTGGCTGGCCTCGCAGTCAGCGATGGCTGTGTTGGAGGACGGCGGCAACGCGTACGACGCCGCCGTCGCCGCGGGCTTCGTACTGCATGTCGTCGAGCCCCACCTGAACGGGCCCGCGGGCGAGGTACCGATCATCCTGGCCCCGGCGGGCGGCGAGGTCCGGGTGCTGTGCGGACAGGGCGTGGCGCCGGCCGGGGCGAAAATCGCCCACTACAGGGGACTCGGTTTGGATCTCGTACCCGGTACGGGACCGCTCGCCGCCGCCGTTCCCGGTGCCTTCGACGCCTGGATGCTGCTCCTGCGGGACCACGGCACGAAGCCCCTCGCCGACGTCCTGAAGTACGCCATCGGGTACGCGGAGGACGGGCACGCGCCCGTGGAGCGCGTCGGCGAGACCGTCGAGACCGTACGGGAGCTCTTCGAGACCGAGTGGACCTCTTCGGGCGAGGTGTATCTGCCGGGCGGCCGAGCCCCGCGGCCGGGCGAGCTGTTCCGGAACCCGGTGCTGGCCGCGACCTGGAGGCGGCTGATCACGGAGGCGTCCCGGGCGGGCGGTGACCGGGTCGCGCAGATCGAGGCCGCGCGGCGGATCTGGCGTGAGGGCTTCATCGCCGAGGCCCTGGTGCGGCAGGCAGGGCGGCCGACCAGGGACACCAGCGGCGAACGCCACGCGGGCACGCTGACGGCAGCCGACCTGGCCTCCTGGTCCGCGTCCTACGAGGCTCCGGTGACGTACGACTGGCGGGGCTGGACCCTGTGCAAGGCGGGCCCCTGGAGCCAAGGGCCGGTCCTCCTCCAGCAGTTGGCCCTGCTGCCGCCCGAGCCGCCGCGGTACGGCTCCGCAGAGTACGTCCATCTGCTGATCGAGGGCTGCAAGCTCGCGATGGCCGACCGGGAGGCGTGGTACGGGGACGCGGCCGACGTACCGGTGGGGGAGCTGCTGTCGGAGGAGTACAACGCCGGGCGGCGGGCCCTCGTCGGGGAGAAGGCCTCGTACGAGTTGCGGTCCGGGAGTCCTGGAGGACGTACTCCGCGACTGAGTCACCACGCGCGCGTGGTGGCCACCGGGGAGGCGGGGTTCGATCCGCTCGCGGCGCCGGGCGCGGGGGAGCCGACCGTGGCCAAGAGCCCGAGGTCGCCGGTGCCCGGGGAGCCGGACGTCTCGGCGGACGGCGGTACTCGGGGCGACACCTGCCACCTCGATGTCGTCGACCGCTGGGGCAACATGGTCGCCGCCACGCCCAGCGGGGGCTGGCTGCAGTCCAACCCGGTCGTGCCGGAGCTGGGCTTCCCGCTCGGCACCCGGCTCCAGATGGCCTGGCTGGAGGAGGGGTTGCCCAACTCCCTTACGCCCGGGCGCCGTCCGCGTACGACGCTCACGCCCTCGCTCGCGCTGCGGGGCGGGGTGCCGGTCATGGCGTTCGGCACGCCCGGCGGTGACCAGCAGGACCAGTGGCAACTGCACTTCTTCCTGGCCGTCGCCCTGCGCTCCGAGGTGCGCGGCGGACTCGACCTCCAGGGCGCGATCGACGCCCCGAACTGGCACAACGACAGCTTCCCCGGCTCCTTCTACCCGCGCGGCATGCGCCCCGGCAGCGTCACCGTCGAGTCCCGCATGGACCCGGCCGTCGTCGAGGAGCTGCGTCGCCGGGGCCACGAAGTGCAGGTCGGCGAGGCCTGGTCCGAGGGGCGGCTGTGCGCGGTCGCGCGGGACCCGGAGACCGGGGTGCTGTCGGCGGCGGCGAATCCTCGGGGGATGCAGGGGTACGCGGTCGGACGCTGATCCCTGAGGCCGCTGACACCCGAGGCTGCTGACGCCCCAGGTGCGTGGGGGAGTTCATGGCGATTCCACCCGGAGTGCACCGACCGGGTGAGGATTGTCAGTGGCCCGTGCTCTCATGGAGTGGTGATCGAAGACAGCGAAACCATCGAAGAGTTTCTCGCGCACGGTATGTCCGACGTAGAGGAAGCGGTCCGCAAGGCGGCGGCGACGGAGATCATGCCGCGCTTCCGGCAGCTCGCCGCGCACGAGATCGACGAGAAGACGGGCCCGCACGACCTGGTGACGGACGCCGACCGCAAGGCCGAGGAGTACCTCACGGCCACGCTCGGCGCCCTGCTGCCCGGCTCGGTCGTGGTCGGCGAGGAGGCGGTGCACGCCAACCCGTTGACGTACGAGGCGATTCAGGGCGAGGCGCCGGTGTGGATCGTCGACCCGGTTGACGGGACACGCCAGTTCGTGCATGGCAACCCCGGCTTCGCCACACTGGTCGCGCTCGCACTGGGCGGCCAGGTGCTCGCCTCCTGGACGTACGCTCCGGCGCTCGACCTGTTCGCCACGGCGATACGGGGTTCAGGCGCCGCTCTCGACGGGGTGCCCCTGCGCTCCGGTTCGCCCGCGCCGGACCGCCCGCTCGAAGTGGCCACGTCCCACCCGGACTTCACGACCGACGACGAGAAGCGCGCCCTGCTCGGCCTGCGCACGGAGGGCGTGCGGACCCGGCCCTGCGGCTCCGCCGGCCTCGAGTATCTTGCCGTCGCACGCGGCGAGTTGGACGCTACCGGCTTCTCCTGGGAAGCGGCCTGGGACCATGCGGCCGGCCTGCTGCTGGTCGAGGAGGCGGGCGGCGCCCATCTGACCCGCGCGGGCGAGCCGTTCCGCATAACCGGCGGCAACACACTCCCGTTCACCGCGGCCCGGGACGCGGCCACGGCTCACCGGGTGGCGGGCCTGCTGGCGGGCGGAGCCTGACGTACAGCTGCGCTACCCGCGCCCCGCGGCTGTCACCGCCCCGGCATATCCTGATCCCGAGTGGCCATCGGCTGACGAAGGAGTCCGAAGGTGCCGTCGATGCTCGATGCGGTCGTGGTGGGTGCGGGGCCGAACGGGCTGACCGCTGCCGTGGAGCTGGCCCGCCGCGACTTCAGCGTGGCCGTCTTCGAGGCGCGCGACACCGTCGGCGGAGGCGCCCGCACCGAGGAGCTCACGCTGCCCGGCTTCCGGCACGACCCATGCTCGGCCGCGCACCCGCTGGGCGTCAACTCGCCCGCCTTCAAGGCGATGCCGCTCGGTCGGTACGGCCTGGAGTGGCTGCACCACGAACTGCCCATGGCGCACCCCTTCCCGGACGGCACGGCGGCCGTGCTGTCACGCTCCGTGGCCGAAACGGCCGCGTCCTTCGGGCCGCGCGATGCGGGGACGTACCGCAGGCTGGTCGAGCCCTTCACCGGCAGATGGGACACGCTCGCCCGGGACTTCATGTCGCTGCCGCTCACCGCGCTGCCCCGTGACCCGGTCACCCTCGCCCGCTTCGGTCTCGTCGGCCTGCCGCCCTCTACATGGCTGACGCGCAGATTCCGAGATGAGCGGGCCAAGGCGCTGTTCGCCGGTCTGGTCGCACACGTCATGGCCCCGCTCGACGGCTTCGCCACCGGCGCCGTCGGCCTCGTCTTCGCGCTGGCCGCGCACGCGGGCGGCTGGCCCGTGGCGCGCGGCGGCTCCCAGTCGATCTCCGACGCGCTCACCGCGTATCTCAAGGACCTCGGCGGCACCGTCCACACCGACTACGAGGTCAAGCGCCTCGACGACCTGCCGCCCGCGCGCGCGTACGTCTTCGACACCTCGCCCGCCGCGCTCAGCCGGATCGCGGGCTTCGGGCGGTACTACGAGCGGTATCGCTACGGGCCGGGCGTCTTCAAGATCGACTACGCCCTGGACGGGCCGGTGCCCTGGGCGGCGAAGGAGGCCCGCCGCGCCGGGACGGTGCAGATCGGGGCGAGCAGGGCCGAGATCGGCACCGCCCTGCGCGCGGCCTCGCGGGAAGGGCGGGCCCCCGACGTCCCGTTCCTGATCACCGTGCAGCCCAGCGTCGTCGACCCCTCCCGGGCGCCGGACGGAAAGCAGGTCTTCTGGGCGTACGGCCATGTGCCGAACGGCTGGACCGGAGACCTCACGGACGCGATCGAGCGCCAGCTGGAGCGGTTCGCGCCGGGCTTCCGGGACCGCGTCCTGGCCCGGGCCACGGCGGGCCCGCCCGAGATCGCCGCCCGCAACGCGAACTACGTGGGCGGCGACATCGCCTGCGGCGCGGCCTCCGGACTGCAGTTGATGCTGCGGCCCAAGCTGTCCCTGTTCCCGTACAGCACACCGCATCCGGCCGTGTTCATCTGCTCCTCGGCCACCCCGCCGGGGCCGGGCGTGCACGGAATGTCGGGGCACAACGCCGCCAAGGCCGTATGGAGGAGGCTGCGCCAGTCATGAGCGCCACGACCACCATCGAACTCGTCCAGGGCGACATCACCCGGCAGTCCGTCGACGCCATCGTGAACGCCGCGAACTCCTCGCTCCTCGGCGGCGGAGGCGTTGACGGCGCCATCCACCGGCGCGGCGGCCCCGCCATCCTCGACGAATGCCGCAAGCTTCGCGCCTTCCAGTACGGCAAGGGCCTGCCCACCGGGCAGGCGGTCGCCACGACCGCGGGCGAACTCGACGCCCGCTGGGTGATCCACACGGTGGGCCCCGTCCACAGCCAGAGCGAGGACCGCTCCGACCTGCTGGCTTCCTGCTACCGCGAGTCGCTGCGGGTCGCGGACGAACTGGGAGCCCGCACGGTCGCGTTCCCCGCGATCTCCACCGGCATCTACGGATGGCCGATCGACGACGGCGCGCGGATCGCGGTGGAGACGGTGCGAGCCACGGACACGGCGGTCGAGGAGGTCAGGTTCGTCCTCTTCGACGAGCGGGCATACGAGGCGTTCGCCGCACAGCTCCGCTGACCGGCTCGGCGCCCGGGAAGCAGCGTCAGCCGAACCGGGCCGCGAGACGCCGATACAGGGCCGGTGCCGCGCCGTGCAGTCGGCCGGGCAGGCGGAGCCAGCCGGGTACGTACACCTCGTCGCGGTCGCGGGTGACGGCCTGCCAGACGGCCTCGGCGACTCGCTCGGCCGGTATCGGCCTGGGGCGCGAGCGTGCGTAAGGAGCGCCGCGCCGTTCGAAGAACGGGGTGTCCACGACCCCGGGAATGACATGGCTGATCCCCACGCCCGTGCCGCGCAACTCGTAGCGGAGGGCCTCGGCGAAGGTGCCGAGGGCTGCCTTGGCGGCGGAGTAGACGGCCTCGCCGCGTACCCCGAGGCTGCCCGCGACGGAGCCGATGAGTACGACCCGGCCGGTGCCCCGGCTGACCATGCCCGGCAGCAGGAGGCGTACCAGATGCATGGGCGCCAGTACGTCGACGGAGAACACCTCGTCGATGGCCCGTGGCGGCATGGTGTCGAACGGCCCGGCCCAGCCGATGCCGGCCCCGGCCACCAGCAGATCCACCCGGCCGGCCGTGTTCATGACGTACTCGGCCAGCCGTCGGTCCGCCCCCGGCTCGGCCAGATCCGTGGGGAAAGCGGCGGCCGAGGTGTCCTTGGCGCTCTGGTCGAGGTCCAGGGCGACCCGCTCGAGCCGCGTCCGGTCGCGCCCGTTGAGTACGAGGTGCCAGTTGCCCTCCGCCGCCAGGCGCCGGGCGACGGCGGCGCCGATGCCCGAGGACGCGCCCGTCACCAGGGCCACGTTCGTCTTCGGCGCCGACGCATCGGCGAGGTGCGGGCGGGCGTCCGGGGCCGTCCCGGCCGAGGCGTCGACGGGCGCGGTGGCTTCGGAGCCGGTGTGGGATGAGTCGTGGGGCACGGTAGTCGTCCTCTGCAACCGGTGAAGCCATATGTCGGTTGGTGACGGGTACTCCGGGCCCAGTGTACGAAGAGACCGTCCCGTACGGGCCGGGCCGTGCACAGGCAGTTGTACGCCCCCGCCTCCCGCCGCACCCACCTGCCCGAATCCCTGATAAGGGGTGCAGGGCGACGGGTACAACGACTGTCATGGGCGAATCACTTTCCGGGCTTTCGGGATCTTCCGGACTTTCCGTCGTCGAGGCCTACGGGCGCCCCGGCACCGGCCGCGCGCACGATTCCGTCCCCTCCGTCGCGGTCCTCGTGGAACTGCTCAGGAACGGCTCGGCCGGCGGTCACGTCAAGTGCTGGGAGCACCTCGCCGAAGCCGCGGCCCAGCACTCCGGACCCGGCCCCGGCATCGACCTGACCGTGTACGTCCTCGGCGAGCGGGAGGGCGTGGAGCCGCTGTCGCCGCGCGTACGGTTCGTCAGCCTGCGACCGGTGCTCAGCACGGCGGCCTTGATGCCCGCGGTCGGCGGAGTCGACATCGTCGATCTCGCGCCCTTCCACCCCCGGCTGTCCCGGCTCCTGCCGCGCCACGACGTCTGGCACCTCACGCATACCTTCGCCTTCGCCTCGACGGCGGCCTTCCTGGTCCGTCGCGCGGACTGGGCCAGGACAACGGCACAACCGGGTGTGGTGGGTTCGCTCCACACGGACGTACCGGCCCTGGCGTCCGTGTACGTACGGCAGATGCTCGGCAGGACACCGGCCCTGGCCTGGATGGACGGCCGGTTCCCCGGCGGCGGCGCGCCGGCGGCGGTCGCCGGGCTGGCCCGGCGGCGACGCGACCGGCTGATCCGGATATGCGACCGGGTGCTGGTCGCTTCGCCGAACGACCGCGCCCAGATCACCGCGTTGACGGACCCCGACCAGGTCTCGCAGTTGCGGCGCGGCATCGACCGTGAGCGGTTCCGGCCTGATCCCTGGGCCCGCGGCGCACTCGCCCGTGCCCACGGCGTGCCGGTGGACCGGCCGCTCATCCTGTTCGTGGGCCGCGTGGACGCTTCCAAGCGCGCCCTGCTGCTCGCCGAGGCGGTGGACCGGATGCGGCGCCAGGGGCATGCCGTACATCTGCTGATGGTCGGCCGGGGCGCCGACCGGGGCCGGGTCGCGGAACTGCTCGGCCCCGATGTGACGCTGCTCGGGCCGCAGCCCCAGGAGTGGCTGGCCCGGGTGTACGCCGGATGCGATGTGTTCGCCTTCCCGTCCCGGACGGAGACCGTCGGCAACGTCGTCGCCGAGGCGATGGCCTGCCGCCTCCCCGTCGTACTGCCCGCGGACGCCCGCACCACACAGTGGCTGGCCGGGCCGGGACGGGACGGCCTGGTCGTACGGCACGACAACGCGGAGGGCTGGGCGCAGGTGCTGGCCGAGTTGGTGACCCGGCCGGAGCTGCGCCGCGTGGTGGGGGAGCGGGCTCTCGCCACGGCCCGGCACCGGCACCCCACCTGGGCTCAGGTGTTCGCCGACGATCTGCTGCCGGTCTGGCAGGAGACGGCGGCCATCAGGTCGGCCACCCGCCGCAGTTGAGGCCACCGTTGCGGGCTACGACCGGAAGTTCCTGGTGCGCTCGGCATTCGCGCGCCCGCGGCCGGGACCGTCAGGAGCCGAGGGCTGGTACATCTCGCGTGGGTGCAGCGCGGCGATCAGGGGCGACGAGTTCAGCCGTACGATCCCGAAGACCGTCAGGCACACACCCAGGACCGTGAAACCCGAGGTGGGCCAGCCGTGGTGCAGTGACTCCCCGAACAACGTCGTGCCGGTCGCGATGGCCACGGCCGGTTCGGTCGCGTCGATCACCGTCATCGTGGCGGCCAGCGGCCCCGCCTGGAACGCGCTCTGGATCAGCAGCAGCCCGGCGAAACTGGCGATGACCAGCAAATACGTCTGCCATGCCGTGAACAGCGAGAGCAGGCCCCGTTCCATGTGCGCGACGGTGATGGTCAGCAGCACGGACTGGAAACCCATCACCGCTCCGCCGGCCAGGGCCACGAGGGACGCCCGCCACGTACCGCCGACGAACCGGCGCGCCACCAGCGCGCCAAGCGTCACCCCGCAGACCGAGCCCAGCGCCATCAGCCAGGGGCCGAGATCCGCGCCCGTCGAGCTGCCGCCGTGCGGCCGTGCGGTGGACAGGGCGAGCGCCAGACCGGCCGCCACCGCGAGTGTGCCGAACCACTCCCGGGCGCCCAGCCGCTTGCGGCTGAGCCGCGCGGACAGCGGCACCGCGAAGATCAGCTCACAGACGATCAGCGGCTGCACCAGGCTGAGCGGTGCGGACGCCAGGGCCAGGGCCTGGAATCCGTAGGCAAGGAAGGCGAAGGCGATCCCGGACAGCCACAGCGGCCGTCGGATCAGATGGCGCAGCAAGGTCCAGGACAGTGCCTCCTCGGCGGGCCGGGCGCTGGCTGCCCGCTGCTGGAGTACTCCCGCCAGGGCGAAGCAGGCGCCCGCGGTGAGTGAGGCGAGGACGGCGACCGGCATGCCGGGCCCTGTTCCGGGGCTCGCGGCCGGTCAGTGCTGCGGCCCTGGCGGCTTGGCGTGGGCGGCCGGCCGGGTGTGGACGTACAGCTCGCGGCGGTCGCCGAGCTCGGTGTGCGGGGGCAGCGGCAGTTCGTAGCGGACCGGGCGGGCGTGGTCGGCGAGCTGGCGCTGCGGGTTGTAGACCCGGTTGAACTTCCACAGCATGCGGGCGAAGTTCGTCTGGCCGTGGGCGAGGTTGCGGCCGAGGACGCGCGCCGCGCCGAAGGCGGTGCGCAGACCGAGATGCTTCTGGTGCAGTACGGCCTGGGTGCTGACCAGCTCCCGGTAGAAGACGTCGAGCGGCAGAGCCGTAGGCACGACGGCGTGCTGGATGTCGAAGAGCCGGTAGTCGCGGGTGGTCAGCCGGCGCGACTCGGTGTGCCAGATCTCCGTACCCGGATACGGCGTCATCACGGTGAGGTGGACGATCTCCGGTACGGACAGCGCGAACTCGCGGACGATCCGGAAGCGTTCCTCGTCCCAGGCCGGATCCACGATCAGGTTGATGGCGACGCTGATGCCGAGCTTGCGGGCCGTCTCCAGGGCGTGGAAGTTCTCGTCGGGGCTGACCCGTTTGCGGTACAGATCGAGGCCCTCCTCGTCGAGCGCCTCCATGCCGAGGAACATGTAGCTCAGCCCCAGCCGGGCCCAGCGCTCGAAGACCTCCGTGTGGCGCAGCAGCACGTCGCTGCGGGTCTCCAGGTAGTAGCGCTTGCGGATCCCCCGGCGTTCCACCTGCGCGGCGATGGCGTCGCCGTGCTCGGGGCGGATGAAGGCGACGTCGTCGACGATGAACACGTTCGGCTCTTGGACGGACGCGAGCTCATCGGCCGCCGCCTCCGGGGACGCCTTGCGGTAGCTGCGGCCGTAGAAGGTCCACGCCGAGCAGAACGAGCAGTCCCAGGGACAGCCGCGAGTGAACTCGATGGAGGCGCACGGGTCGAGTTCCCCGATGAAGTACCGGCGGCGGTGCCGCATGAGGTCGCGGGCCGGGCGGGGCGTGTCGATGCCGTGCAGCAGCCGCGGGGCGGGCCCGTGGCCGTCCAGGGTGACCACGCCCGGGACATCGGCCACGCCGCCGTCACGGACCGCTTCGAGCAGCGGGGCCATGGCCGGTTCGCCCTCGCCGCGGACCACCGCGTCGACGGCTCCCTCCGCCTGGGCGAGCACGTCCTCCGCGACGAAGGAGACGCTGTGGCCGCCGAAGAACACGAAACAGCCGGGTACCGCCCGTTTCGTCCGTTCGGCGATCTCGATGGCCTCCGGAATGTTGGCGAGGTAGTTCAGCGAGATGCCGAGTGCCTCCGGCTGGAAGGACGCCAGTTCCGACCGCAGATCCGCGTGGTCGAGCACCTGGAGGTCCACCACTCGTACCTGATGACCTGCGTCGCGGGCGGCGCCGGCCACTCGTTCAAGACCGAGTGGTTCCAGCCTCAGGAAGATCTCCGAGTACAGCAGGGCGCTGGGGTGGACGAGCAGTAGGCGCATGGGTCACCTCGGGATGGAGAGGGCTGCCGCTGTTCAAACAATGCCAAAGCCCACAGTTTTCGGCTCCTCGGGCGATTTCGGTCGCGAGGGACACGTACCCCACCGACTCACCCCGTCAGCCCGGGAGAAACCGGCGCGTCTCGTCCGAACGGCGGCGGTGTCCCAGCGGCTCCATCCGGCACGGGCAGTACGGGCCTGCCGTACCGGCAACGAGCGGCGCCGGGGCTCAGCTCGGCGGCAGCGGCGAGGGGCGGACCAGACCGGACTGGTAGGCGATGACGACCAGTTGGGCGCGGTCGCGGGCGTCGAGCTTCGTCATGGCGCGCTGGACGTGGGTACGGATGGTCAGCGGGCTGAGGAAGAGCACGTCGGCGATCTCCGCGTTCGACTTGCCCTCGGCGGCCAGGGCCATCACCTCCCGTTCGCGGGCCGTCAGCGCGGCGAGGCGTTCGGGCGGAGCCAGGTGGGGGCCGGCCTCCGGGGTGGTGAGGAAGCGGGTGATGAGGGTGCGCGTGGCCACGGGCGAGAGGAGGGACTCGCCGGCGGCCACGGTGCGGATGCCGTCGAGGAGCGCGTCCGCGGTGACGTCCTTGCCGAGGAAACCGCTCGCTCCGGCGCGCAGGGCCTGGGCGACGTACTGGTCGGTCTCGAAGGTGGTGAGGATGAGCACGCGCGTCGCGGACAGGTCCGTATCGGCGCAGAGCGCGGCCGTCGCGGCCAGACCGTCCATGCCGGGCATACGGATGTCCATGAGGACGACTTCTGGATGGTGGACGCGGCTGAGGTCGAGCGCTTCGCTGCCGTCGGCGGCCTCGCCGATCACCTCCATGTCCTCGCAGGAGTCGATCAGGATCCTGAAGGTCGCCCGCAGCAGGGCCTGGTCGTCGGCGAGCAGTACGCGGATGGTCATGTGGTCTGTTCCTTCTGTGCTGTGTCCTCGGCGGCCTGGGGGTGCAGAGGCAGCGTGGTGGTGACCTCGAAACCGCCCTGGGGGCGATGCCCGGCCTGGAGGTCGCCGCCGACGGACTGAGCGCGCTCCCGCATGCCGACGAGGCCGAAGCCGCGTCCCGCGGTCGGGGCGGCGGGGGCTGTGGCCGTTCCGTTGTCGGTGATGGTGAGGGTCAACCGGTCCCGGAAGTACGCGAGTTGTACGTACGCCGCTTTCGCGGAGGCGTGTTTGGTGACGTTGGTGAGGGCTTCCTGCACGATACGGAAGGCCGTCAGGTCCACTCCCGGTGACAGCGGCTGCGGTGTGCCCTCGGTGGTGACGGTGACCTTGATGCCTGCGGTCTGGCAGGCGGCGGTCAGTTCGGTGAGCCGGGCGAGTCCGGGGGCCGGTTCCAGCGACGCCTCGGAGTCGTTGGCCTGGCGCAGCAGACCGACGGTCGCCTTGAGCTCGCGCAGCGCCGAGGACGTCGTACCGGCGAGGTCGTCGAGGATCTTCTGGACCTGGTCGGGATGGCTGCGGGCGAGGTGAGCGGCGGTGCCGGCCTGGGCGTTGGCCAGCGCCATGTGGTGGGCGACGACGTCGTGCAGCTCACGCGCGATACGCATGCGCTCCTCGGCGACCCTCAGGCGTGCTTCCTCCTCGCGGCTGCGTTCGGCGTAGTCGGCACGGGCCTGTACGGCGTCCAGATAGGCGCGGCGGATCCGG
The DNA here is from genome assembly GCF_054783935.1 of Streptomyces pseudoechinosporeus. Classification (NCBI taxonomy): domain Bacteria; kingdom Bacillati; phylum Actinomycetota; class Actinomycetes; order Kitasatosporales; family Streptomycetaceae; genus Streptomyces; species Streptomyces pseudoechinosporeus. The sequence goes on along the minus strand of NZ_BAAGPS010000091.1, from coordinate 135,389 downwards.
GCCCCGCTGCCGGCCGCCACCGGCAGCAGCACCCAGATGGTGGGGGCGAGCGTCTGCAGGACCAGCGGCATGTCGGCGCGGTCGGCGACCACCACTGTGATCTGCAGTAGTGCGATGGCGACGAAAAGGTAGATGCGTGTGGTCCTGCGGTCGGTGAGGGCGGCCAGCCAGTAGAGCGCCGCCATCACCGGTGCCATCAAGAGGGGGTTGAGCATGTAGCCAAGACCGCCGGCGGTCGTGACACAGACCATGGCGACGACGACGGCGGTGCGGGGGTGAGAGCGATGCCACAGCAGGACGACACAGGCCACGACCGCGAGCAGCGCGACGGGCGTCAGCTCATCCGGCTGGTCGTGCTCCGGAAGGCTGAGCGTGCCGCCGAGGACGGTGAAGACGAACAGCGCGGTGGATGCCACCAGGTCGGCGGCACGCGGATGGCGTTCGATGTACCGGTCCAGGTCCAAGTCGATGCTCATCGGATCTCCGGTCAGAGGGTTGGGGACCATCGTGGACGACGTCGCGTCGGAGCGGCCAGCGAGGGCCGCCCGCGTCCACTGCGGGCGGCCCTCGGGCACGGGTCCTGGGGGAGGACCCGAGCGCGGGTCTGGGGGGATCAGACGCGCGCCGCTTCGCGGTCGGCCGGGTCGTCCGGGACCGCAGTCAGGGTGGCGGGTCGGCGGGTGAGGGCCTCCCCCTCCACGTCGATGTCGGGCAGCAGCCGGTTCAGCCAGCGGGGCAGGTACCAGGCCTTGTCGCCGAGGAGGGCGAGTACGGCGGGGACGAAGGCCATGCGGACGACGAACGCGTCGAACAGTACGGCGATGGCCAGCCCGAACCCGATCATCTTGATCATCGATTCGCCGGCCCCGATGAATCCGGAGAACACCGCCATCATGATCAGCGCGGCGGCCACGACCACACGGGCGCTGTAGCGGAATCCGGAGACGACCGCCTGCGCGGGCCGGTCCCCGTGGACGTATGCCTCACGCATCCGCGAGACCAGGAAGACCTCGTAGTCCATGGCGAGACCGAAGACGATGCCCACCAGGAAGATCGGCATCAGGCTCATGATCGGCCCGGTCTCGTTGACCCCGAGGAGCTCGGCGCCCCAGCCCCACTGGAAGACCGCGACGACCGCGCCGAGGGCCGCGAGGACCGACAGCAGGAAGCCGAGGGCCGCCTTGAGGGGCACCAGGATGGACCGGAAGACCACCAGCAGCAGCACGATCGCCAGGCCCACCACGACCACGAGGTAGGGGATCAGCGCGTCCTGGACCTTCTGGGCGACATCGATGTTGACCGCGGTGGTGCCGGTGACCTGGAAGGAAGCCCCGTCCGTCGCGGCCTCGATACCGGGCCGCTCGTCGCGGATGGACTGGACGAGGTCCTTGGTCTCCTTGTCGCTGGGCCCGGTGGCCGGGACGGCGGAGAACACCGCGGTGTCGCCCGCGGGGTTGAACCGGGCCGGCGAGACGGACACGACCCCCTTGGCGGCACCGACCTCCTCGGAGATCGTCGCCACCGCGGCCTTGGGATCGTCGGCTCCCTTGGCGTCCACGACGAAGGTCAGCGGCCCGTTGAAGCCGGGACCGAAGCCGTCGGCGAGGGCGTCATAGGCGCGGCGCTCGGTGGTCGAGGTGGACTTGACCTCGTCTCCGGGCATGCCCAGTTGCAGACCCGTCACCGGTATGGCGACCGCCCCCAGGCCCACGACGCTGAGGAGCAGCACGGTGACGGGACGGCGCAGGACGAACCGGGCCCAGCGGCTGCCTCCGTTGTTCTCGTCGCCCTCCTTGATCTTTCCGCGCTTACGGGCGGAGCGCGAGAGCACGGCGTTCGGCCAGAAGCCGAGCAGCGCGGGGACGATGGTCAGCGAGATGACGACGGCGACGACGACCGCGCCCGCCGCGGCCAGGCCCATCTTGGTGAGCATCGGGATGCCGACCACCGAGAGCCCGGCCAGCGCGATGACGACGGTGAGCCCGGCGAAGACGACCGCCGAACCGGCCGTACCGACGGCGAGGCCCGCCGCCTCCTGCGGCGCATGGCCCTTGGCGCGCTCCTCCCGGAAGCGGGAGACGATGAACAGGGCGTAGTCGATACCGCACGCCAGGCCGAGCATGGTGGCCAGGGTGCCGGTCGTGTCCGACAGCCCGAAGGTGCTGGCCAGAGCCAGGATCGAGGCCATGCTGACCCCGACACCGAGCACCGCGGTCAGCAGCGGCAGCCCGGCCGCGGCCATCGAGCCGAAGGTCAGCACCAGCACGAGGGCCGCGATGGCGATACCGATCGCCTCGGCCGCCGCGCCCGCCGCGGGCTGGGTGGCCAGCGCGTCGCCGCCGACCTCGACGGTCAGGCCCGCGTCCCGGACCTCGTCGACGGCGTCCTCGATGGACTTCTTGTCGGCGTCGCCGAGTTTGTCGGCGATCACCTTGAAATTGACGGTCGCGTACGCCGTCGAGGCGTCCTTGCTGACCGCCCCCGCCTCGAAGGGGTTCACCGCGCTCGTGACCTGCGCGTTGCCGGACGCCTCGTCCACGAACTCCTCGATCGCGGACCGGTTCTCGGCCGCGGTGATCTTCTGCCCGTCCGGGGCGATGAAGACGACCCGGGCCGTCGCGCCGTCGGCCGTGGAGCCGGGGAAGCGCTCCTCCATCAGATCGAAGGCCTTCTGGGACTCGATGCCGGGCATCGACATCCCCTCGTCGGGAGCGGCGGGCGCCTTGGCCGCACCGAGGCCGACGGCGGCCAGCACCGCCACCCACATCAGGGCGACGTACCAGCGTCGCCGGAAGGCCATACGGCCCAGTCGATAGAGGAAGGTAGCCATGAAGCAGCGGTCTCCACATCTGGTCTCGGGTACCTGCCAAGACTCCTGGGATACGGCCCTTCCTGTCGTCGTGCGCCTGCCGACATCGCCGCGTACTGAGAACGCAGTACACGCCCACCTGCCCGTAGTCCTCGCTGAGGAGAGCCCGAGGAGACGATCGCCGTGGCGCAGGTGTCCTGCAGACGTCCGGGAAGGCGGCAGCCGCAGGTACATGTCGGATTCTCGCCAGCCACCGCCATGACCATGGCCGATGCTGGAGGGCATGCAGAACGGGACGTACAACGGGACCTATAACGGGACGCAGCACGCCATGCACACCGACACCGAGCGCTGTGTACGCGCCGTCCAGTCGAAGGACGCCCGCTTCGACGGCTGGTTCTACACGGCGGTGCGGACAACACGGATCTACTGCCGGCCCAGCTGCCCGGTCGTGCCGCCGAAGCCGGAGAACATGACGTTCTACCCGAGCGCGGCAGCCTGCCAGCAGGCCGGGTACCGGGCCTGCAAGCGGTGCCGCCCCGACACCAGCCCCGGCTCGCCCGAATGGAACCAGCGTGCCGACGTGGTCGCCCGCGCGATGCGGCTGATCGGCGACGGAGTCGTGGACCGCGAGGGCGTCCCCGGACTCGCTACGCGGCTCGGCTACAGCACCCGGCAGATCGAACGCCAGCTCCTCGCCGAACTGGGCGCCGGACCGCTCGCCCTGGCCCGCGCCCAACGCGCCCAGACCGCCCGCCTCCTCATCGAGACGACCCCGGTCCCGATGGCCGAGATCGCCTTCGCGGCGGGCTTCTCCTCCGTCCGCACCTTCAACGACACGGTCCGCGAGGTCTTCGCCCTCTCACCGAGCGAACTACGCGCCCGGGTACCCAAGAACCGTGCCAACTCACTTGGTACGCCAGGGGTGTTGACGCTACGCCTCCCCTTCCGGGCTCCGCTCAACCCCGACAACCTCTTCGGTCATCTCGTCGCCACCGCCGTACCCGGCGTCGAGGAATGGTGCGACGGCGCCTACCGTCGCACCCTGCGCCTGCCCTACGGCCACGGCGTCGTCGCGCTCACCCCGAATTCCGACCACATCGGCTGCCGGCTCAGCCTCAGCGACCTGCGCGACCTGACCGTCGCCATCAGCCGCTGCCGCCGCATGCTCGACCTCGACGCCGACCCGGTCGCTGTCGACGACCAGCTGCGTACGGATCCCCTGCTCGCCCCGCTCGTCGACAAGGCGCCGGGCCGCCGGGTGCCGCGTACCGTCGACGAGGCCGAGTTCGCGATCCGCGCGGTGCTCGGCCAGCAGGTGTCCACGGCCGCCGCCCGCACGCACGCCGCACGCCTGGTCACGGTGCACGGCGAGGCGGTCGACGACCCCGAAGGCGGCCTCACCCATCTCTTCCCCTCCGCCGAGGCGCTGGCCGCGCTCGACCCCGCCTCGCTCGCGATGCCCGCCACCCGCCGCACCACCTTCACCACGCTCGTACGCCAACTCGCCGACGGATACCTCCACTTGGGCGTCGAGAGTGACTGGGAGGAGACCCGCGCCCGGCTGCTCGCACTGCCCGGCTTCGGGCCGTGGACCGTCGACGTCATCGCGATGCGCGCCCTCGGCGACCCCGACGCCTTCCTGCCCACCGACCTCGGAGTCCGGTACGCCGCCCGGGAGTTGGGCCTGCCCTCCACACCCGTCGCGCTCACGGCCCGCGCCGCGGCCTGGCGGCCCTGGCGGGCGTACGCCGTCCAGTACCTCTGGGCGACCGGCGACCACCCGATCAACTTCCTTCCCGTATAAGCCCGTACAAGCCTGCTCAAGTCGGCAAAGGACGTTCAGTGAAGCAACACACCGTGATCGACAGCCCGTACGGACCCCTCACCCTCGTCGCCACCGACGGCGTCCTGTCCGGCCTCTATATGACCGACCAGCGCCACCGCCCACCGGAGGAGACCTTCGGCGCACCCGACGACACGCCCTTCGGCGAGACGATCGACCAGCTGAAGGCCTATTTCGCAGGCGAGTTGAAGGAGTTCGACCTGCCCCTGCGCCTCGACGGCACACCCTTCCAGCGCACGGTCTGGGACCAACTCCGCCGCATCCCCTTCGGCGAGACCCGCTCATACGGCGAACTAGCCGACGCCCTCGGCAACCCCAAGGCCTCCCGCGCGGTGGGCCTCGCCAACGGCAGGAACCCGGTCGGCATCATCGTGCCCTGCCACCGCGTGGTCGGCGCGAACGGCAGCCTCACGGGCTACGGCGGCGGCCTGGACCGCAAGAAGCGGCTGCTGGACTTCGAACGGGGTACGGGCCTTTTCTAGTCCTCCCGGAGTCGCCGCAGCAGCTCGGGCAGCGCCGTCCCGATCGGCTCCCGTACCACCTCGTCGGCCTGGTCGTCGTACGGTGTCGGCTCGGCGTTGACGATGACCAGCCGCGCCCCGTGGTCGGCGGCGAGACCGGCGAGCCCGGCGGCGGGCTGTACCTGGAGGCTGGTGCCGACGGCGATGAACACCTGGCAGGCCTTGGTGATGGCGATCGCCTCGCCGAGGACCGCGGGGTCGAGCCGCTCGCCGAACATCACTGTCGCCGACTTCAGGATCCCGCCGCACTCCAGGCACGGCGGATCCTCCTCGCCCGCCGCGACCCGCGCCAGGGCGTCCTCCATCGGGGCCTTCGCCTGACAGCCCGTACACACCACGGTCCGTGCGGTGCCGTGCAGTTCGAGCACCTTGCGGGCCGGCATCCCGGCCAGCTGATGCAGCCCGTCCACGTTCTGCGTGATCACCCGCACCGGCACCCCGGCCCGCTCCAGCTCGGCCACCGCCCGGTGCGCGGCGTTCGGCTCGGCCTTGAGCGTCCGGTTCTTCCGCCGCATCTGCCACGACCGCCGGCGGATCTCCGGATCACTCATGTAGTACTCGTACGTCACGAGCTTCTGGGCCTCCGGATCCCGCTGCCACAGCCCGTTCGGGCCGCGGTAGTCGGGGATGCCGGAGTCGGTGCTGATACCGGCCCCGCTGAGAATCGCGACGAGAGGCTTGTTCATGAGCCGAGGGTAGGCAGCCCTGTCCAAGCGGAGCCAACGGATATCGCCGTGGCGCCGTCAGGGAGTCGGCACCCCGTACGTCCGGTCGTAATGGTGGGCCACCAGGTGCCCGGCGCCGTCGCTGGCGAGCTGCCAGTCGTGGACACCGGTCTCCAGGCCGTCGGTGAAGTTCCACAGGAGTTTGCCTCGAGCGGCGTCGATCGCGTAGAAGCCGTTGCCGTTCTGGAAAGCCGGGACGTAGACCTCACGGGGGCCGACGACGATCGGGTGGTCGGTGTTGAGGCGTGGGGTCGGGCAGAACCAGCGCTTGTTGCCGTTCGCCGCGTTGAAGGCGTACACGCCGGAGGGGGCCGTGCCGGTGGCGTAGACCGTGTTGCCGGCGGCGCCGAGGGAGGCGAACTGGCCACGTTCGGCGCGCACGTTCCAGCGGGTCCGCCCGGTGGCGAGGTGGAGCGCCATGAGTTCCCGGCCGACGGCGAAGACCGTTTGGTCCAGCACCGCCAGAGCTGGCCGGAGGTCGTAGCCGACGGGATGCCTCCACCGAACACCGCTGCCGTCGGTGGTGCTCCGGGCCGTCACATTGCGAAATCCGTCGGCGTAGATGAAATTGCCGGGGAAGACGACCGGTTCCAGCGGGATCCCCACGTCCTCAGGGCTGATGGGCGTGATGTCGGCCCTGCCGGCCTCGAGGTCGATGCCGAAGACCGTGTTCGTGGACGTCGCCACACCCTGCTCATCGGACTGGCGCTCGAGTCGGAGACCGAAGACGGTGACGACACGGTCGCTGGTCTTGCCGAACAGCGTGTCGAACCGGAAATCCGCTCCGAAGTCGTACGTGAAACGCTCCGTGCCCTTGTCCGGATCGACACCGATCACCGTCGCGCCCTCGCCCAGCGCGACCGCGGCGTCGCTGGCGAAAACGACCGGGGTGGGCGACTGGCTGATGCCCCGGTAGACCCACTTGGGCCGTGTTCCGTCCTTGAGGTCGAGGGCGACCAGGTTGCCGGGGCGGGTCTTCACCAGCGCCGTCCCGCCCTTGAACACGGCCGGTGCCTGAAGCAGCGGATCGCTGCGGTACGTCCAGAGCGGCCGCGGAGCCGGGCCGAGCGGTTCCACGGACTGTTTGTCCGCCTTGTCTCCCCGGGTGATCAGCAGAGCGGTGCTGACGACGGCGGCGGTGGTGCCCGCCGACGCGGCGAGAATCGCGCGCCGGGAGAGGCCACGTCGTGAAGGGGCCTGGCGATGAACGGGGGAGGCGGAGGGTTCCGATCCGTAGCGCCCGGGGATGGCGGGCACCTCGGACACGTGGCCGGAGTCGTAGGAGTGGCCTGTCGGCGGCGTCGGCGGGGTGGAGGGCGCCCCATACCGGCCGTACGCGCGCGGAGCCAAGCCGCCCCGGACGGCGGAGACCGGGACCCGGTCGCGCGATCGGGTGCGCGACGGGGTGTCGAGAGCCCTCAAGGCCGCCGTACGGCGGGCGATCGACGAAGCCACCGGCGCGGGCAGCCAGCCGCGCTCCAGCGTCTGCTCCACACCGCCGGGCGCGCAGGCCGCGTACAGCCGGTCCGCAGTGATCCGAAGATGCGGATCCTTGGGGAGACACAGGCTGATGATCTCGTCCAACGGCTTGGGTACGCCCGTCAGGTCGGGTGCGTCGTGCACCACCTGGTAGAGAAGGGTGGCCGCCGCGGAGCCGATGAACGGGGCGTGACCGGACGCGGCGTACGTGAGCACCGAACCGAGGGAGAAGACGTCCCCGGCCGGCCCGGTCGGAGCACCGGTGGCCTGCTCGGGACACATGTACTCGAGGGACCCGAAAATGGTTCCGGCGTTGGTGAGGTCATAGCCGTCGTTCGCCCGGACGATGCCGAAGTCGATGATGCGTGGACCGTCGGCGGCGAGCAGCACATTGGACGGTTTGAGGTCGCGGTGCACCAGTCCCGCGGAGTGCACGTCGAGCAGCGCCTGGGCGGCGCAGGCTCCCAGCACCAGCACCGACGGCACCGGTAACGGCCCGTGCGCGGCGACCGCCTCTTCCAGGGTCGGACCGGGTATGTAGGGGGTGGCCAGCCAGGGCGTCGCGGCCTCCGGATCGGCGTCCACCAAAGGCACCGTGTATCTGCCGCCGACCGCTTGCGCGGCCGCCACCTCCCGACGGAAGCGGATACGGAAGGTCCGGTCCGCAAGCTTCTCGGGGCGGATGACCTTGACCGCGACCGCGCGTCCGTGCGAGGAGGTGGCCAGATAGACCTGGCCCATGCCCCCTGCGCCGAGCCGCGCCAGGAGGCGGTAGGGACCTAGCTCCTCGGGATCGTCTGGGCCCAGTGGATCCATGACCTCAGCTGCCTGTTCTCGGGGCATGCGCAGGGGTGCCCCAGCTCTGGGACGAGGTGCGCGGGGCAGGATCGCCCGTGCACACTTGAAAGTTAGAATAGGGGCTGGAGTGACAACTGGGGGCCATTTTCAGTTAGTTGGTTGGCCGAAACGGTCAGTATCCGTCGGTCAGGCCACCCGGTGACCGTTCTCCAGCTCGGCTGTCCCCGATCCCTCGGCGAGGGTGTCGAGTGCGGCCAGTACCCGCCGCCCCAGGGCGCCCGGGAGGTATTCGCCGAGTTCCTCGCGCGGTACGAGACGCCAGGACAGCAGCTCCTCCTCCTGGAGGCGGATCGACTTGAACTGGTCCTCGCGCAGAACACCACCGTCGTACAGATACGCCACGATCGGCGGGCGCGCGGCACCCGGTACCCAGTCCACCGCGAGCAGCCGGCCGACCTCCAGGTCCAGGCCGATCTCCTCCGCGGTCTCCCGGCGGGCGCCCTGCCGCGGAGTCTCACCGGCGTCGGACTCGACGGTCCCGCCGGGCAGCGCCCACCCCTCGCGGTAGTTGGGCTCGACGAGCAGCACGCGGCCCTCGGCGTCGCGGAGGAGCACGGCGGCGCCGGCGAGGACACGGGGGAGACCGGCGATGTACGTGGCGTAGTCAGGAGTGGTCATTGGGGAAGCGTAACGAGGGCACGCCGCGAGGCTGAGCCACGAACCGTCACGGCTCCGTTTTCGCCAACCGCACCGTCCGCTCCGCCAGTTCGCTGATCCGTACGCCGTCGAAGCCGAACACCGCGCTGCGGACCGTGTCCTCCAGGGGGTCTTTCCACTGCGGTGGGATCGAGGTGGCGCCGCCCAGCACGCCGGCGACCGAGCCCGCGGTGGCGCCGTTCGAGTCCGTGTCGAGGCCGCCTCGTACGGTCAGGGCGATGGTGCGGGTGAAGTCCCCGTCGCCGTACAGGAGTCCGGCCGTCAGGACCGCGGCGTTCGGGATGGTGTGGATCCAGCCGAGGCCGGCTGTCTCCTCGGCGAGGGTGCTGAGCGTGTCCTCCCAGGACAGCCGGGACTCATGGAGCGAGAGCACGCGGCGTACGGTGCGGGACAGGCGGCTGCTCGCCGGGATCACCGTCAGCGCGGTGTCCAGCGCGGACCGTACGGTCGGCGCGGTGAATGCGGCGGCCACCAGCGCCGCCGCCCACATCGCCCCGTACACGCCGTTGCCGGTGTGCGACAGGACGGCGTCGCGACGCGCGAGGGAGGCCGCGCGGCGCGGTTCGCCCGGGCTGGTCCAGCCGTGGATGTCGGCGCGGATGAGGGCGCCGATCCACTCCTGGTAGGGGTTTTCGTACGTCGCGGTCAGCGGCGGTTTCAGACCGTTGGCGAGGTTCCGGTACGCGGCGCGCTCCGCCGTGAACGTCTGCAGATACGGCAGCCGCAGCAGCCACAGCTCGCCGACCTGCTCCGTACTGAAGCCGAAGCCGTACGTCTCCAGGAGGTCCAGGCCGAGGATCGCGTAGTCCACGTCGTCGTCCCGGCAGCTGCCATGGATCCGGCCGCGTACGCACTCACGCCATTCGGGGCGCAGCTCCAACTCGACGCCCGGCTCGACGGGCTCGGGTAGATAGTCGGTAAGCGGCAGGGCGTCGGCCTGCCGCAGATAGCGGTCGATGCGGTCCCGCGTCCAGTGGTCGCCCTGTTCGACCGGCTTGCCGAGCATGTTGCCCGCGATCCGGCCCAGCCAGCCCCCGAGAACGCGGTCCGCGACGTCAACACCGACAAGGGTCATACGTCCCTTCTACTGAATTCCTGTCTGTCCTGCCTGGTTTATGCCCATCTTGCCCCACGCCAGCATGCGAGTCTTGTCGAGTTTTATTCGTATTGCGGGTTTGGAGTTCCGTACGTTCCGTTCATTCCGTGCGGCCGAAGAGCCGTACGACCGTCCTGGCGTTCGTCGCCGCTGTCGCCGCCCTGTCCGCCACCGAGGCGGCCCCCGCTCATGCCGCGCCCGGTGGTCCGCTGGTCAGGACAGGGGACATCGCCCCCGTCCGGATGGGCAACGTCGAAGGCAACGACACCCTGGAGGACGTGCTGGAGCACATCACCGTCCCGTTCGGCGACAGCGGGACACTGACGCACCAGATGTACGACTCTCCGAGCGCCGGGCGCCGCGGCCGCTGAGTAACCGGCGTTCACCGAGGCGCTGTCCAGGGTGCGGGATTCTGCCTGGGCAGCGCCCGCCTCCGCCGGTTAGGGTCACAGCGGCGCGACTGCCTTGACATGTCAAGGCCCGGAGAACAAGGGGAGTACAAGGTGGCGGACGCTGCAGTGAACCGGACCCGGGGGCGTACCCAGCGGGTGCTCATCGCCGCGGACAAGTTCAAGGGCTCGCTCACGGCCGTGGAGGTCGCGCAGCGGGTGACGGCCGGGCTGCATCGGGTCGCGCCGCGCGTCGAGGTCGAGGCACTGCCGGTGGCCGACGGTGGCGACGGCACGGTCGACGCCGCGGTCGCGGCCGGGTTCGAGCGGCGTGAGGTACGGGTCGCCGGGCCGCTCGGGGACGAGGTCACCGCCGCGTACGCGCTGCGCGGCGACACGGCGGTCGTGGAGATGGCCGAGGCCAGCGGCTTGCAGCGGCTGCCGCTCGGCGTCCTCGCTCCGCTCACCGCGTCCACGTACGGCTCCGGAGAGCTGCTGCGGGCCGCCCTGGACGCCGGGGCGCGGACGATCGTCTTCGGGGTGGGCGGCAGCGCCACGACGGACGGGGGCGTGGGGATGCTGGCCGCGCTCGGGGCTCGCTTCCTGGACGAGAACGGGGAGCCGCTGGCTCCCGGCGGCGGGCCCCTGCGGGACCTCGCGACGGCCGATCTGTCCGGGCTCGATCCCCGTCTCGCCTCGGTCGACGTCGTGCTCGCGAGCGACGTGGACAATCCGCTGACCGGGCCGAAGGGCGCGGCCGCGGTGTACGGCCCGCAGAAGGGGGCGTCTCCGGACGACGTGGCGGCTCTGGATGCTTCCCTCGCGCATTACTCCGCGGTCCTGGAGAAGACGATCGGGGACAGGGCCGCGGAGTATGCCGTGGCGCCCGGTGCGGGGGCCGCAGGCGGTATCGGGTACGGGGCTCTTGTGGGCCTCGGCGCGAGCTTCCGCCCCGGGATCGAGGTGATGCTGGACGTCCTCGGTTTCGCGACCGCCCTGGAACGGGCCACGCTCGTCATCACCGGTGAGGGCTCCCTCGACGAGCAGACCCTCCACGGCAAGGCTCCCGCCGGGGTTGCCGCCGTCGCTCGCGCCGCCCACAAGGAGGTCATCGCGGTCTGCGGCCGCCTCGCCCTTCCGCCGGAGGCCCTCGGCCGGGCGGGCATCCGTCGGGCCTACCCCCTGACGGACGTGGAGCCCGACGTGGCGCGATGCATCGCCGAGGCGGGGCCGCTTCTGGAGGACGTGGGGGAGCGGATCGCACGGGACTTCTTGATCTGAGGCGTGAGCGCTCCGCTGGGTTGCGCGGGTTTCAAGCTGCGGGTTCGTTGTGGCTTGTCGCGCCCACGCGGTGGAGCCGCACATTGATACAGCCCCGCGCCCCGTAAGGGGGGAGTCGGCAGGTCCGCTTAGGGCCCACGGACAGACGGGTTGGGCCCG
>NZ_BAAGPS010000091.1:30368-123532 GCF_054783935.1 Streptomyces pseudoechinosporeus | reverse complement strand
CCCAACCCGTCTGTCCGTCCTGCCTGCCGCTTAAGGCAACTGCGCCGCCCGCGCCTCACGCCGGTTGTCGCGGAAGTTGTTCACCCGCCGAGCCGTGGCGAAGAGGGGGATCACCGCGCCCGTGACCAGCTGGAGTGCGCAGCCGGTCTGGAGGAGGAGCTGGCCGCCGGGGGCGTCGAAGGCCCAGGACGTCAGCAGGCCCATGCTGAGGACGATCCAGGAGAGCATCGCCACCGCGAGGCGGCCCCGCGGCTTCGGGTACTCGACGCGGCTCACCATCAGCCAGGCCGTGCCCAGGATCGCCATGAGCGTGGCGACGAAGGGCAGCTCAAGGAGCACGATGGACACCACGGTCAGCGCGCCGAACGGTGACGGCATGCCCTGGAACGTGCCGTCCTTCACCGTCACACACGAGAATCTGGCGAGCCGCAGCACGACCGCCAGCAGGACAACGATGGCCCCCACCGCCGCCACTCGCTGCTGTGCGTCGTCCGCGACCATGCCGTAGACGAGGACGAAGTACGCGGGCGCCAGACCGAAGCTGATCAGGTCCGAGAGGTTGTCGAGCTCCGCGCCCATGGGGGAGGAGCGCAGCTTGCGGGCCACCAGTCCGTCGAAGAGGTCGAAGACCGCCGCGCACAGCATCAGGATCACGGCCGTGGCCGCGCTGTTCCGGGCCATACCCGACTCCTGGCTGCCCGTGAGGTGCGGGATCAGGATGCCGGTGGTGGTGAAGTACACCGCCATGAAGCCGCAGGTGGCGTTACCGAGGGTGAGGGTGTCCGCTATTGAGAGGCGGAGAGAGAGGGGCATCTCCTCCTCTTCGTCCACCTCGTCGGCCTCGGGCACCCAGCCGGTGCCTGCCTGAGTTTCCGGATCAATCACGGTCAATGCGAGTCACCCCAGCCACCGTCTTCTGACCGACCTCCACCGCGACCTCGACGCCCTCGGGGAGGTAGATGTCGACGCGCGAGCCGAAGCGGATCAGGCCGATCCGGTCCCCCTGCTCGACCTTGGTGCCCTGCGGAACGTACGGCACGATGCGTCGCGCGACCGCACCGGCGATCTGGATCATCTCGATGTCGCCGAGTTCGGTGTCGAAGTGCCAGACGACGCGCTCGTTGTTCTCGCTCTCCTTGTTGAACGCCGGAACGAACCCCCCGGGGATGTGCTCGACCGACGTGACTGTGCCGGAGAGCGGGGCGCGGTTCACATGGACGTTCAGCGGGCTCATGAAGATCGCGACGCGGGTGCGGCCGTCCTTCCACGGCATGATGCTCTGCACCACTCCGTCGGCGGGCGAGATGACCCGGCCCGGGGCGATCTCGCGCTCGGGGTCGCGGAAGAACCACAGCATGCCCGCCGCGAGCGCGGTGGCGGGTACGGCCACGGCCTTGGCGGCGCCGGACTTGCGCGCGCGTACCAGGCTGAGGGCTGCGGTGGCGACGGTCGGGAGGAGCCACGGCGATGCTCCGCGCGCAAGGCGTGCGCCGACCAGGCTGTCGCGAGGTGCAGAGGTTTGGCTGTGGGGCATGGATGACCTTCGTAGCGGATGGTGCCGCGCTGCAGGAGGGGGACGGCGGCTTCCTGGGATCGTACCGGTCACGGGCCGCAACTGGGCAAGCCAGGAAGCCGAGTCGACGGCCGAAGAGTGTTGACGGGGTGTGATGTTCACCTCGAGCAAAACACCCCAATCGGTGCGTCTATCCGTGGAATCGATACTCTTCGAGCAGCCGGCGCCCGATGATCATTTTCTGGATCTCGGCGGTACCTTCGCCGATCAGCAGCATCGGAGCCTCACGGTAGAGGCGCTCGATCTCGTACTCCTTCGAGAAGCCGTAGCCGCCATGGATCCGGAACGCGTCCTCCACGACTTCCTTGCAGTATTCGGAGGCGAGGTACTTCGCCATCCCTGCCTCGAGGTCGTTTCGCTCCCCTGAGTCCTTTTTGCGTGCTGCGTTCACCATCATCGCATGGGCGGCCTCGACCTTGGTAGCCATCTCCGCCAGCTTGAACTGGATGGCCTGGTGCTGGGCGATCGCCTTGCCGAAAGTGTGACGCTGCTGGGCATACGAGACACCGAGCTCGAACGCACGCTGAGCGACGCCACAGCCACGCGCCGCCACATTCACGCGGCCGACCTCGACCCCGTCCATCATTTGGTAAAAGCCGCGGCCGGTGGCTCCGCCGAGTACACGATTGGCCGGAATGCGCAGGCCATCCATGATCAACTCGGTGGTGTCGACGCCCTTGTAGCCCATCTTGTCGATCTTCCCGGGGATGGTCAGTCCGGGTCGGACCTCACCGAAGCCGGGCTTCTTCTCGACCAGGAAGGTCGTCATCGACTTGTGGGGCGCGGTGCCCTCCGGGTGTCCTTCGTCACTTTTCACGAGGACGGCCACGAGAGTCGACGTACCACCGTTCGTCAGCCACATCTTCTGACCGTTCAGGACGTACTCGTCGCCGTCCTTCACCGCCTTCGACGTGATCGCCGACACGTCCGAGCCGAGCCCCGGTTCCGACATGGAGAACGCACCGCGGATCTCGCCCGCCGCCATCCGCGGCAGGAAGTAGTCCTTCTGCTCCTCGGTGCCGTGCTGCTTGAGCATGTACGCCACGATGAAGTGCGTGTTGATGATGCCGGAGACCGACATCCAGCCGCGTGCGATCTCCTCCACGCACAGCGCGTAGGTGAGGAGCGACTCACCCAGGCCCCCGTACTCCTCGGGGATCATCAGCCCGAAGAGGCCCAACTCCTTGAGGCCGTCGACGATCTGCTGCGGGTACTCGTCGCGGTGCTCCAGCTCGGTCGCGACCGGGATGATCTCCTTGTCCACGAAGTCCCGGACGGTGGACAGGATCTCCTGCTGGATGTCGGTCAGACCGGCGGTCTGGGCGAGTCGCGCCATGGCTACTTCTCCTGCTCCTTGAGCTGGGGCCGGCCGGGCTGCTCGCCGCCGCGCTCCTTGATGTACGTCTCGGTGGGGACCATCACCTTGCGGCGGAACACGCAGACCAGCGTGCCGTCCTGCTTGTAGCCCTTTGTCTCGACGTAAACGATTCCGCGGTCGCTCTTCGACTTGGAGGGCGTCTTGTCGAGGACGGTCGTCTCGCCGTAGATCGTGTCGCCGTGGAAGGTCGGCGCGACGTGACGCAGCGACTCGATCTCCAGGTTGGCGATCGCCTTGCCGGACACGTCGGGGACCGACATGCCGAGCAGGAGCGAGTAGATGTAGTTCCCTACGACGACGTTCTTCCCGAAGTCCGTCGTGTTCTCCGCATAGTTGGCGTCCATGTGGAGCGGGTGGTGGTTCATCGTCAGGAGACAGAAGAGGTGGTCGTCGTACTCCGTGACGGTCTTTCCGGGCCAGTGCTTGTAGACCGCGCCGACCTCGAACTCCTCGTAGGTGCGTCCGAACTGCATGGTGGTCAGGCCTCCGGAGCTTCGAACTTGGACGTACGGGTCATGCCGGCCGCCCGGCCCTTGCCCGAGATGACGAGCGCCATCTTGCGGCTCGCCTCGTCGATCATCTCGTCGCCGATCATCGCGGAGCCCTTCTTGCCGCCCGCCTCGGACGTGTAGTACTCGTACGCGTCCAGGATCAGCTCGGCGTGGTCGAAGTCCTCCTGGGACGGCGAGAAGATCTCGTTGGACGCCTCGACCTGGCCCGGGTGCAGCACCCACTTGCCGTCGAAGCCGAGCGCGGCGGCTCGCTGTGCGACCTCGCGGTAGCCGTCGACGTTGCGGATCTGCAGATAGGGGCCGTCGATCGCCTGGAGGTTGTTGGCGCGGGCGGCCATCAGGATCTTCATCAGGATGTAGTGGTAGGCGTCCGCCGGGTAGCCGGGCGGCTGCTCGCCCACGACCAGCGACTTCATGTTGATCGATGCCATGAAGTCGGCCGGGCCGAAAATGATCGTCTCGACGCGGGGGGACGCCTGGGCGATCTCGTTGACGTTGTTGAGACCCTGGGCGTTCTCGATCTGCGCCTCGATACCGATCTTGCCGACCTCGAAGCCCATCGTCTTCTCGATCTGGGTGAGGAGGAGGTCCAGGGCCACCACCTGCTGGGCGTCCTGCACCTTCGGCAGCATGATGCAGTCGAGGTTCGGGCCCGCACCTTCGACCACCGTCACGACATCGCGGTACGTCCACTCCGTCGTCCAGTCGTTGACGCGCACGACCCGCGTCTTGCCCGTCCAGTCGCCCTCGTTGAGGAACTTGACGATGGTGTGCCGCGCCTCGGGCTTGGCGAGCGGCGCGCACGCGTCCTCCAGGTCCAGGAAGACCTGGTCGGCGGGGAGGCCCTGGGCCTTCTCCAGGAAGCGCGGATTGCTTCCCGGCACGGCGAGGCAGGAGCGCCGCGGACGCAGGCGGTTGACCTGGGGAGCAGGGCTGGTCATGCGGGGACCTCCAGGGGGTCGAGCTTGTTCGCTTTGCGGATCTCGTCGACGATGCGGCCGATGATCCCGGTGATGTCGAAGTCCTTCGGGGTGAAGACGGCGGCGACTCCGACGGCCCTCAGCTGTTCGGCGTCTCCGTTCGGGATGATGCCACCTGCGATCACCGGTATATCTGTGGCTCCTGCCACACGCAGCCGCTCCAGGACGTCCGGCACCAGCTGGGCGTGCGAGCCGGACAGGATGGACAGGCCGACCGCGTGCACGTCCTCCGCGATGGCCGCGTCCACGATCTCCTCGGGCGTGAGCCGGATGCCCTGGTAGACCACCTCGAACCCGGCGTCCCGGGCCCGTACGGCGATCTGCTCGGCGCCGTTGGAGTGCCCGTCCAGGCCCGGCTTGCCCACCAGGAAGCGGAGCTTGCCGACGCCGAGGGCGCGGGCGGTCAGGTCCACCTGCCGGCGTACGAGCGCGAGCGCGGTGCCTGCCTCGGCCGTCACGGCGACCGGCGCCGACGAGACCCCCGTGGGCGCCCGGAACTCGCCGAACACCTCGCGCAGGGCCCCGGACCACTCGCCGGTGGTGACCCCCGCACGGGCGCACTCCAGCGTGGCCTCCATCAGGTTGTCCGTGCCGGCCGCCGCCTCCTTGAGCCGCTCCAGCGCCGTTCTCGCACGCGGGTGGTCGCGCGTGGCACGCCACTCATCCAGGGCCCGTACGACGCGCTCCTCGACCGTCGGGTCGGCCGTATGGATCGCGGTGTCCAGGTCGGCCGTCAGCGGGTTCGGCTCGGTCGTCTCGAAGATGTTGACGCCGACGATCTTCTCTTGACCGGACTCGATACGAGCCCTGCGCTCGGCATGCGAGGCGACGAGCTGCGACTTCAGGTAGCCCGACTCGACGGCCGCCATCGCACCGCCCATCTCCTGGATGCGGTCGATCTCGGCGAGCGACTCCTCGACCAGGGCGGCCACCTTGGCCTCGATGACGTGCGAGCCGTCGAAGATGTCCTCGTACTCGAGCAGGTCGCTCTCGTACGCGAGGACCTGCTGCATGCGCAGCGACCACTGCTGGTCCCAGGGGCGGGGGAGGCCCAGCGCCTCGTTCCAGGCGGGAAGTTGCACGGCACGCGCGCGTGCGTCCTTCGAGAGGGTCACGGCCAGCATCTCGAGCACGATCCGCTGGACGTTGTTCTCCGGCTGCGCCTCGGTCAGGCCGAGGGAGTTGACCTGGACGCCGTACCGGAAACGCCGGTGCTTGGGGTTCTCGATCCCGTACCGCTCGCGCGTGATCTTGTCCCAGATGCGGCCGAACGCCCGCATCTTGCACATCTCCTCGATGAAGCGGACACCCGCGTTCACGAAGAAGGAGATGCGGGCGACGACATCGCCCATGCGCTCCTGCGGCACCTGGCCGCTGTCGCGCACCGCGTCCAGTACCGCGATCGCCGTCGACATCGCGTACGCGATCTCCTGGACCGGAGTGGCTCCGGCCTCCTGGAGGTGGTAGCTGCAGATGTTGATCGGGTTCCACTTGGGGATGTGGGAGACCGTGTACGCGATCATGTCCGTGGTCAGACGGAGCGAAGGCACCGGCGGGAACACATGCGTGCCCCGCGACAGGTACTCCTTCACGATGTCGTTCTGCGTCGTCCCCTGGAGCCTGGTGATGGCCTCCTTGTCGAGGCCCTGCTCCTCCGCGACGACCTGGTAGAGCGCCAGCAGCCACATGGCCGTGGCGTTGATCGTCATCGAGGTGTTCATCTGGTCCAGGGGGATGTCCTGGAACAGCCGGCGCATGTCACCGACGTGCGAGACCGGGACCCCGACCCGGCCGACCTCGCCGCGGGCGAGGATGTGGTCGGGGTCGTAGCCTGTCTGCGTCGGCAGGTCGAACGCGACCGACAGGCCGGTCTGGCCCTTGGCGAGGTTGCGCCGGTACAGCTCGTTGGACGCCTCGGCCGTGGAGTGACCGGCGTACGTCCGCATGAGCCAAGGCCGGGCCTTCTCCCTTTGCGCCTGCGGCGCGCCCTGTGCCGAAGGCGCGGTGTTACGCGGCTCTGTCATGTCACACGTTCCGGAAGCGGTTGATGGCGTCGATGTGCTGCGCGCGCTTCTCCTGGTCGCGCACGCCGAGCCCTTCGCGGGGCGCCAGTGCCAGCACGCCCACCTTGCCCTGGTGGAGATTGCGGTGCACGTCGTACGCGGCCTGCCCGGTCTCCTCCAGGGAGTACACCTTGGAGAGCGTCGGGTGGATCTTGCCCTTCGCGATGAGCCGGTTGGCCTCCCAGGCCTCGCGGTAGTTGGCGAAGTGCGAGCCGATGATCCGCTTCAGGGACATCCACAGGTAGCGGTTGTCGTACTCGTGGTTGTAGCCCGAGGTCGAGGCACAGGTGACGATCGTGCCGCCCTTGCGCGTGACGTAAACGCTTGCGCCGAAGGTCTCGCGGCCCGGGTGCTCGAAGACGATGTCGACGTCCTCGCCGCCCGTCAGCTCACGGATGCGCTTGCCGAAGCGCTTCCACTCGCGCGGGTCCTGGTGGTGCTCGTCCTTCCAGAACTTGTAGTCCTCGGCGGTCCGGTCGATGATCGCCTCGGCGCCCATCGAACGGCAGATCTCCGCCTTCTGGGGAGAGGACACGACACAGATGGGGTTGGCGCCGCCCGCGAGCGCGAACTGCGTGGCGTACGAGCCGAGTCCACCGCTCGCGCCCCAGATGAGGACGTTGTCGCCCTGCTTCATGTCGGCGCCGTTGCGGGACACCAGCTGCCGGTACGCGGTGGAGTTGACCAGTCCGGGAGCGGCGGCCTCCTCCCAGCTGAGGTGGTCCGGCTTCGGCATCAGCTGGTTGGACTTGACGAGGGCGATCTCTGCCAGCCCGCCGAAGTTCGTCTCGAAGCCCCAGATGCGCTGCTCGGGGTCGAGCATGGTGTCGTTGTGGCCGTCGGACGACTCCAGCTCGACCGACAGACAGTGTGCGACGACCTCGTCACCGGGCTGCCAGGCGTTCACGCCGGGGCCGGTGCGCAGGACGACGCCCGCGAGGTCGGAGCCGATGATGTGGTACGGCAGGTCGTGGCGCTTGGTGAGCTCGGAGAGCTTGCCGTACCGCTCCAGGAAGCCGAAGGTGGGCAGCGGCTCGAAGATCGAGGTCCACACCGAGTTGTAGTTGACCGAGGAGGCCATGACGGCCACCAGGGCCTCGCCGGGGCCGAGTTCGGGCACCGGCACGTTGTCCAGGTGGATCGACTTGCGGGGGTCCTTGTCTCGGGTGGTGAGCCCGGCGAACATCTCCGTCTCGTCCTTGTGCACGGTGATCGCGCGGTACGACTCAGGGAGCGGCAGAGCGGCGAAGTCGGCGGACGTGGCTGACTGCGACTGAATCGCGTCCAGGATTTCCTTCACGGTGTTGCCTCCGGCGAAGCGAGCGCTCGGGGGAGCGCTTGAGGGTTACGTCGGGGTGGTTGCTGCTGGTGTGAGGCGTGCCGTCGGTTCGGCGAAGGTGGTGCTCGGCAGCGCTTTGTGGCGCGGAAGGTTGCCTGTGACGCAGGCGTCCGGGCGCGCAGGCCATGAAGCTTGCGGGGACAGCCGGCGTACGAAAGTGCTCTGCACGCCGGCCGCCCGGACTACTCCAACGTATGGCACCGCGTGTCACGCCGCAAGGCACGCAGTGCCAACAATTTCGCTCAGATGCAATCTCGCCGTAACAGATGAGCGATGATCGATCAAAAGTGGCGCTGCGGGGGCGTACTTGTTGCGGGCGGGGCGTTCTACTGACCGCGCCCGCCCACTCGGTCAGCGGTTCTTCAGGGCCTGCTCGATCGTCTTCATCACTTCGTCGAGCGGTGCGTCTGTCCTGGCCACCGTGACCAGCACCTCGCCCTGCGAGGCGACCGAGGCCGCGGCTGAGCGAGGCGCGGTCTCACGCCCCGCCCCGATCCCCGCCCCGATCCCCGAACCGAAGGTCTTCTGGACGATGGCGAACGCGTGGTCCAGCTGCGCCTCCACGTCGCCCTGCCCGCCAGCCCGCAGCCATCGCCGCAGTACGTGGTTGTGCGCCGTGACCACGGCCGAGGCGGCGACCTCCGCGAGCAGCGGATCGTCGTTCGCGTCGTCGTCGTGCGCGTGCTCGTCGAAGTGCCCCAGCAGATAGCGCGTGAACAGCCGCTCGTACCGCGCCACGGACGCGATCTCCGCCTCCCGCAGCGTCGGCACCTCACGGGTGAGCTTGTAACGCGACACCGAGATCTCCGGCCGGGCCGCGTACATCTTCATGACTTCCTTGATGCCGCGGCACACGGTGTCGAGCGGATGCTCGTGCGCCGGCGCGGCATTGAGCACCGCCTCTGCTCGGATCAGCGTGTCGTCGTGATCGGGAAAGATCGCCTCTTCCTTGGAGCGGAAGTGCCGGAAGAAGGTGCGCCGGGCGACCCCGGCCGCGGCGGCGATCTCGTCGACGGTCGTCGCCTCGTAGCCCTTGGTCGCGAACAGTTCCATCGCCGCGGCCGCCAACTCCCGGCGCATCTTGAGCCGTTGGGCGGCGGCACGACTGCCCGCGGCACTCTCCGGAGCGTCGGGCGTGGCTGGCGTACGGGAAGACTTGACGGGCTGGGACATGCCCCGAACGTACTGCATTCGTGGAGCGGGGCGCTCAAGATCCGGTCTCCCCCCGCCCTGGGCGGGGGGAGAGGCGTCGGCCGGGGCGAGCAGTCCGCCCCAGTCCGTGCGGTCCGTGAACCGGTCGCCGGGCCGCCGCTCAGCGCCGGGCATATTCGCGGAAGCCGCGGCCGGTCTTGCGGCCGAGGCAGCCCGCGGCCACCAGGTGCTCGAGTAGCGGCGCCGGGGCCAGGCCCGGGTCGCGGAACTCGCGGTGCAGGACCTTCTCGATGGCCAGCGAGACATCGAGGCCGACCACGTCGAGGAGTTCGAAGGGGCCCATCGGGTAGCCGCCGCCGAGCTTCATCGCGGCGTCTATGTCGTCGAGCGAGGCGTAGTGCTCCTGGACCATCTTGATCGCGTTGTTCAGATACGGGAACAGCAGCGCGTTCACGATGAAGCCCGCGCGGTCACCGCAGTCCACCGGGTGCTTCCTGATCTTCGTGCACAGCTCACGGACCGTGGCATGCACATCGTCCGCCGTCAGGACGGTCCGGACGACCTCGACCAGCTTCATCGCCGGGGCCGGGTTGAAGAAGTGCATGCCGATCACGTCCTGCGGGCGCGAGGTGGCGCGGGCGCAGGCGATGACGGGCAGCGAGGAGGTCGTGGTGGCCAGGATCGCGCCCGGCTTGCAGACCTTGTCGAACACCGCGAACAGCTGCTGCTTGATCTCCAGGTCCTCGGCGACAGCCTCCAGCGCCAGATCGACCTCGGCGAAGGCGTCGTACGAACCCGCCGGAGTGATCCGCTCCAGAGTCTCGGCGGCGGCCTCGGCCGTCATCCGTCCCTTGTCGACAGAGCGCGAAAGCGACTTGCCGATACGGGCCTTGGCGGACTGCGCCTTCTCCTCGCTGCGCGCGGCGAGCACGACCTCGTACCCGGCCTTCGCGAAGACCTCGGCGATCCCGGACGCCATCGTGCCGGAGCCGGCGACGCCGACCGAGCGGACGGGGCGGCCGGGGGTTTCGGGGCCTGAGGCCAGCGGCGTCAGGGCGTCCCGCACGACGGTTCCGCTGCCCGGAGCGTCGTACGTGTAGAAGCCGCGGCCCGACTTGCGGCCGGTCAGGCCCGCCTCGCTGAGCTGCCTGAGGATGGGCGCGGGCGCGTGCAGTCGGTCGTGCGAGGCGGCGTACATGGCCTCCAGGACCGTACGCGCGGTGTCGACGCCGATGAGGTCGAGCAGCTCGAGCGGGCCCATGGGCAGTCCGCAGCCCAGCTTCATCGCGGCGTCGATGTCCTCGCGGCTCGCGTACTTCGCCTCGTACATCGCGGCCGCCTGGTTGAGGTAGCCGAACAGCAGACCGTCGGCGACGAAGCCGGGGCGGTCGCCGACGGCGACGGGCTCCTTGCCCAGTTCGAGGGCGAGATCTGTGACGGCGGCGACGGCACCCGGCGAGGTCAGCACGGACGAGACGACCTCGACCAGCTTCATCGCGGGCGCCGGATTGAAGAAGTGCAGCCCGAGAACGCGCTCGGGACGGGCCGAGTCGGCGGCGAGCCGGGTGACCGAGAGGGCGTTGGTGCCGGTCGCCAGGATCGTCTCCGGGCGTACGATGCCGTCGAGCTCACGGAAGATCTGCCGCTTGATCTCGTACGACTCCGGGGCCACCTCGATCACCAGGTCGGCGTCGGCCGCGGCGCGCAGATCGGTGGAGGTACGGAAGCGGGCGAGGACCTCCTCGCGCTCCTGCTCGGTGAGCCGCTCGCGCCGCACGGCACGGGCGGTCGAGGCCTCGAGCGCGGCGTGGGCCCGGGCGGCGGCGGACTCGCTGATGTCGATGCCGACGACCTCGCGGCCGGCCCGGGCGAGGACCTCGGCGATGCCGGTGCCCATCGTGCCGAGGCCGACCACGGCGACGGTCTTGAGCGGGGAGGGAGAGGTGTCGGACAGGGGAGTGGCCATCACGGGACTCCAGGGATGAGTGACGACTGAGGGACGCATCCGGATACGCCGACAGGCGCACACAGTGCGGGAGTTGTGCGGGTGTGGGGCCGGGCTACTGAGCGCACACGCCCGGTGCCGTCCGCGGGCGAGACACGCAAGCCCGCGAGGCGGTGAGATCGACCGGCCCTGTCCCGGAGCCATGTCGTACTGAGGTACCTGAAGTACCGAACCGACCGACACTTACGGCGGCTGCGTCACCAGGCCACCGCAAGCAGATGTGCGAGTGGGTAACTCGCTCGATTGAGCTTAACTCGCGGGTAACGAGCGCGCTAGTGTGTGGAAGAGTCGCGATTATGTGACGTACGTCGCGGATAAGCTCGCGCCATGGACGAAGAGTTGCGGTCGCTCACTGGGCGCTTACGGCACGAGGCGGGAGCCGCGGCGGCGTTCGCCTACGAACGTCTTGTCTCGACCGGTGATCTCGATGAGCTGGCCGGTGTGCTCACTGCGCCCGGGCAGCCGCTGTGGGCGCGGGAGTTGGCGGCGTTCCGGCTTGGGCTTGCCGGGGATCGGCGGGCCTTCGAGACGCTTGTGCTGCTGCTCAATCATCGCGATCCGCAGCGGTGTGCGTCCGCTGCGTATGCGCTGGCGCGGCTCGGGGATCCGCGTACCGCGCGTGCGGCTGCTGCTCTTGCCACCAATGAGCTGCGGGTGGCTTATGCGCTTCATCCGGTGAGGCTGTTGGTCGAGTTGCGTGCTCCTGAGGCCGTGCCGGCGCTGATCACCACGCTGGCTCGGCGGTTTCGGCCGCATGATCCGTATCGTCGGGTGGCGCTTGCGTGTGTGGAGGGGCTGGGGGTGTTGGGCGACGAGCGCGCTCGCGCGGTTTTGAACGAGGCGCTTGCGCATCCTTCCCTGGCGCAGGCTGCTGCGGGGGCGCTTAAGCGGCTGCCGGTTCAGCGATCTCCTCGGTAGCGCGTAGCGTTGGGTGGGGGTTTTCGCCCCCGCCGCCCCTACCCGTTCCCATACCCTGGGGCTCCGCCCCAGGCCCCGGCAGGTAGGGGTGGGTGGGCGAATTACGGGAACTGCGGGTGCGTCGTGGCTGGTCGCGCAGTTCCCCGCGCCCCTTACGGGGCGACGGACAGCGGCCCGGAGTAACGCACCTCGGGTACCGAGACGCCCGCCACCTCCCAGGACTCCTCGGTGCCGTCCGGAGTGAAGCCGGCGCGTTCGTAGAAACGGCGGGCCCGTGCGTTCTCCTTCAGTACCCACAGGAGCATTCGGTCGTGGCCTGCGGTGGCGCAGCGGGTTGTGGACTCTCGTAGCAGGGCTTGGCCCACGCCGTGGGAGACGTGGTCGGGGTGTACGTAGATCGCGTACAACTCGGCGTCCTTCGTGGGGAGTTCACCGTCGCGGTACGGGCCGTGGCACGACCAGCCGACCACCTCGCCGGACCACTCCGCGACCAGGTTCACCACGCCCTCGCCGGCCTGCTCGAAGTGGGTCCGTCGGCGCGATACCTCGTCCGCCAGGTCGAGTCTGTCGAGGTAGGGCTGCGGCATCATCCCCTTGTACGCGGTCTGCCAGCCCCGTACGCGGATCTCGGCCACTCGGGGACAGTCGGCCCACGTCATCTCGCGGACCTGGAGCTGCCTCACTCGGCCACGACCGCGTACGCCTCGATCTCCATCAGGAACTCCGGGCGCACCAAGCCGGCGACCTGCACGGCCGTGGAAGCCGGGAGGCGGTCGGAGGATATGCAGGCGTCGCGGGCCGCGCGGACGGCCGGTATGTGCGCCATGTCCGTGATGAAGTAGGTCAGTTTGACCACGTCGTCGAAGGTTGCCCCGGCGGCGGCCAGGCAGCGGCGCAGGTTCTCGAAGACCTGGCGGGCCTGGGCCGCGGCGTCGTTCTCGCCGACGAGTTCACCGTCCTCGTCCAGCGCCACCTGTCCCGAGATCGCCACGAAGCGGCCCGTGCCGATCACGACGTGGGAGTACGCAGCGGCGGGGGCGACCCCGTCGGGGGCGGGAATGTGGGTCAGTTCGGCCATGGATCAATCCTGCACCACGGCACTGACAACGCCCCCGACGGGCAACCACCGCTCACATACCGAGGCTCAGCCTCGGAATCCCAGCAGCCCGTGCAGCGTCGCGCCGCGCGAACTCGAGGCCTCCTGCGCGCTCAGCGGCTCGGGATCCGGCAGCGTCTCGCACACCGCGTCGGCCTCGCCGTCGCTGCGTGGCACCTTGCCGGTGGCCAGGTACGTCGCCAGGTGCTGGTCGAGGCAGGTGTTCCCCCCCAGCGTGATGCCGTGGTTCCCACCGCCCTGCTCGACGACCAGACTGGAGTCGCGCAGCAGGTGATGGACCGTGACACCGCCCTCGTACGGGGTGGCCGCGTCGTCGGTCGCCTGGAACAGCAGCGCCGGCGGCAACGAGTCGTTGGAGACGTCGACCGGTTCGAGCGAATCCGTTGGCCAGAACGCGCACGGCGCGTTGTACCAGGCGTTGTTCCAGGTCATGAACGGCGCCTTCTTGTGCACCTTCCAGTTGTCGTGGCGCCACTGGTTCCAGTCCCGCGGCCATGGCGCGTCACGGCACTCCACAGCGGCGTAGATGCTGTAGCCGTTGTCGCCCGCGGCGTCGACGGCGGCGAAGTTCTGGTACGCCTCGACCAGCGGGTCGTCGTTCTTGTCGTTCACATAGGCCGCGAACGCCTCGGCGAGATAAGGCCAGTAGCCGTTGTAGTAGCCGCCGGGGAGGAACGTGTCCTCCAACTCGGAAGCGCCCACCGTGTTGTCCGCGGGCTTCTTCGCCAGTGCCGCCCGCATCGCGTACCACTTGGCCTCGATCTTCGCCGGATCGGTGCCGAGCTTGTACGTCGCGTTGTACTTGGCGACCCACGCCATGAAGGCCTTGTGGCGGGTGTCGAAGGCGTAGTCCTGATCGATGTTGTCGTCGTACCAGACACCGGTGGGGTCGACGATGGAGTCGAGCACCAGGCGCCGTACGCGCTCCGGGTAGAGCTTCGCGTACACGGCGCCCAGGTAGGTGCCGTACGAGTAGCCGAAGTAGTTGATCTTCTTCGCGCCGAGCGCGTGCCGGATGGCGTCCATGTCACGGACCGCGCTCACCGTGTCGATGTACGGCAGCACGTCCGCGTACTTCTTGCCGCACTCCTCGGCGAAGGCCTTTGCCCGGGCGAGGTTGGCCTTCTCCAGGGCGGGGGTGCTCGGCACGGAGTCGGGGCGTACCGGCGCGAAGTGGCCCGGCCGGCAGTCCAGCGCGGGCTTGCTGGCGCCGACGCCGCGCGGGTCGAAGCCGATGACGTCGTACTGCGCCGCCACCTCCTTCGGCAGCGAGGAGGCCACGAACCCGGCGAGCGAGAGACCGCTGCCGCCGGGACCGCCCGGGTTCACAAGGAGCGGTCCCTGGTACGTCTTCGAGGTGTGCGGGACCCGCGACAGTGCGAGCGTGATGCGCTTGCTGTACGGGTTCGAGTGGTCGAGCGGCACTTTGAGGGACGCGCACTGGAGCGTCGGATAGTCCTCGGTGCCGCACTTCTTCCAGGTGAGCTTTGCCGCGGGGGCGGACTGGTTGGAGTGCGGTGTGGTCGCGGCGCCCGCGTTCGCGTCGGCCGGAACCGCGGTCATCAACCCGGCCAGCACGGCGGCGGCACCGCACAGAGCGGTTGCTCTTTTCTTCATCAAGGCCTCCCAGGACGGAGGAATTTGAGCCGTGTACATCACGGCCCGCCCCGCATCGTCCCGGAAATGACCCTCAGGAAGGACAGGTTCTGCAAAGAGTTGACACTATTGGGCAGCGCGATGCCGCCGGATGTCGGGCAAAGGCGCTGGTCGGAGCAGCGAAACGGTGATCAGAGCAGAGTGAGTTGAGTGGGACCCGGTACGGTCGGCTCCGGCTCCGGTTCGGGGATCCGGCGCGGCATCCCCGCGCGCGTGGGACCGATGCCGTACTCCTGGGCCAGCTCGTGCACCTGACGGGTGATCCGGCGCTGGTACCACTTCGGGGCGTACGCGCCCTCCGCGTACAGCCGCTCATAACGGCGTACCAGATGCGGGTGATGGTGCTCCAGCCAGCGCATGAACCACTCACGCGCGCCCGGCCGCAGATGCAGCACGAGCGGGGTCACCGAGGTCGCTCCGGAGGCCGCGATCGCCCGTACGGTGGCGCGCAGTTGGGAGGGGTGGTCGCTCAGGAAGGGGATCACGGGGGCCATTAGTACGCCGCAGCCGATGCCGTTCTCGTTGAGTGTGCGCACGGCGTCCAGGCGGCGTTCCGGGGCGGGCGTGCCCGGCTCGACGGTCCGCCACAGGTGGTCGTCCGTGAAGCCCACGGAGACGGATATCCCGACCTCGGTGACGGCGGCGGCCTGCTTCAGGAGGTCGAGGTCGCGCAGGATCAGGGTGCCCTTCGTCAGGATCGAGAAGGGGTTCGCGTGGTCGCGCAGGGCGGCGATGATGCCGGGCATCAACTGGTAGCGGCCCTCGGCACGTTGGTAGCAGTCCACGTTCGTGCCCATCGCTATGTGCTCGCCCTGCCAGCGCCGGGAGCCCAGCTGACGGCGCAGCAGCTCCGGTGCGTTCACCTTGACCACGATCTGGCTGTCGAAGCCGAGGCCCGTGTCCAGGTCCAGATAGCTGTGGCTTTTGCGGGCGAAACAGTAGACGCACGCGTGGGAGCAGCCGCGGTACGGGTTGACCGTCCACTCGAAGGGCATGCGTGAGGCTCCAGGCACCCGGTTCACGATCGACCGGGCCCGGATCTCGTGGAAGGTGATCCCGCGGAACTCCGGACTGTTGAAGGTGCGGGTGGTCACCGCGTCCGCGCCGAACAGCGCGGGGTTCTCCGGCGGATTGCCGCCGGACTCCACTGTGAGGTTCTCCCAGCGCATGAGGCCTCCTCGGTAGCACTGAGCAGAGAATAGAACACTTGTTCCCTTGATCGTGCGACCTCAACACGACCTGCGTGTCCGCCGCCCTTTCTGCACCCCTTGGGGGACCCCGATTTGGGCGACTCGGCCGCCTGGTGGTTGGCTGACCGCGAACCCCCGAGTTTCCAAGTGCTGGAGGAACGCAATGGCGCAGGTCGAGGCCACCACGGAGCGAGTTGTAGCGGCTCAGCCGGACGACGTTTTCGATGCCCTGGCCGACTACAGCGGCACGCGCGGGAAGATCCTGTCCGAGCACTTCAGCGAGTACGAGGTCCGCGAGGGCGGTGACGGCGAAGGCACCCTCGTCCACTGGAAGCTCCAGGCCACCAGCAAGCGCATCCGTGACTGCCTGCTCGAGGTGAGCGAGCCCACCGACGGCGAACTCGTCGAGAAGGACCGCAACTCCTCGATGGTCACCACCTGGCGGGTCACCCCGGCCGGCGAGGGCGCGGCCCGCGTCGTCGTCACCACCGTGTGGGACGGCGCCGGCGGCATCGGCGGCTTCTTCGAGAAGACCTTCGCTCCCAAGGGCCTCGGCCGGATCTACGACACGGTGCTCGCGAAGCTCGCCGCCGAGGTCGAGAAGTAGCCTGAGCAACAAACAACGGTGCAGGGCGCGTTGGCGCGTCCTGCACCGTTTTGCATGGGCGCCCTCTGAGAGCCGCTTATGTGCTTGCTGTGAAGTGCTGTGCGTCAACAATGGATTCAACGAAATTGTTGGCAATCCTGAAACGGGCGCCCTACGTTCGCAAGCAGAAGATCCGGCTTGCAGTGAACGCGAGGGAGAAATCAGTGAAGCACCGGGCAGTGAAGCGCAGGTCCGTCGTCATGGGGCTCGGCGCGAGTGCGGGTGTCGCGGCGGCCGGCGGGTTCGCCCTGAGCGCGCAGGCGGCGGCGGAGGAGGGGGTGTCGACGTCCACGGCGGCCTCGGGCGGTCTGGTCTTCGACAAGGACGGCTACACGGAGCTGACGACGACCATCTCCACGGACGACGGCGACAAGGAGGTGACGTACCACTTCTACAAGGCGATCACCTATGTCACGAAGCCGGTGGACGAGAAGTACCAGAGCCTGAACGTCAGCGTTCCCGTCACGATCGACGGCACGACCCTCGACGCCACCGACGCTCCCATCCTCCTCGCCAACTCGGTGGGCGGCTACATGCCGTCGTCCGTGGCGGACGCCGACGGGGTGGGCGGCGCCGGCATGAACCGCGGAGTCAGCAACGCCAAGCTGGCCCTCGCGGCGGGTTACGTCGTCGTGGAGCCGGGCGCGCGCGGCCGGACCCTCGTCGACTCGGACGGTACGTACTACGGCGTGGCGCCGGCCGCCATCGTGGACCTGAAGGCCGCCGTGAAGTACGTACGCGCCAACAAGGGCCGTATCCCGGGAAACACCGACCGCATCGTCTCCTCCGGAACCAGCGCCGGCGGCGCCCTGTCCGCCCTGCTCGGCGCGTCCGGCGACAGCCCGCTGTACGCCGCGTACCTCAAGGAGCTCGGCGCGGCCGACGCGAGCGACGCCATCTTCGCCAGCGGCGACTGGTGCCCCATCACCGACCTGGAGCACGCCGACATGGCGTACGAGTGGAACTGGGGCGCCAACAAGCTGAGTTCGGGCGAGCTCGCCGACCAGGCCGTCTCCAAGGAGCTGCGCTCCGCGTTCGCCGACTACCAGGCCTCGCTGAAACTGCGGGCGAAGGGCTTCGGCACCCTCATGGCGCGCAATCTCGACACGTACCTGGTGCGGACGTACCTCCAGCCGTCGGCCGCCAAGTACCTCAAGTCCCTTTCGGAATCCGACCGTTCGAGCTATCTGGCCGAGAACACGTTCATCACCTGGAAGAACAACCGGGCGACGTTCACATGGGAGGACTTCCTCACGCACGTGGGGGCGCGGAAGAAGGACGCCCCGTCGTTCGACGCCTTCGACCTCTCCACCCCGGAGAACAACCTCTTCGGCAACGGCACCACCAAAGCCCGGCACTTCACGCTCTACAGCCTGCGTCACGACACCGGCAACGACAGCGCGCGGCTCGACAGCGACCTGCCCAGGAAGCTCGCCCTGATGAACCCGATGCACTTCATCAAGCAGCACAACGCGGGCCGGTCGAAGCACTGGTGGATCCGCGTCGGCACCAAGGACAGCGACACCTCGCTCTCGGTCGTCGGCAACCTCGCGGCGAGCCTGGAGAACCTGGGCGACGACGTCAACGCCGCGATGTACTGGGACGGCGGCCACGGAGCCAATGAGGACGCGGGCGACTTCATCAAGTGGATCGGCAGGGTGACGGGTTACACCAAGTAACCCATTACCGCGCCCACTGACATAGCGCCCGGTCGCGCTCCGTCGCGTACGCCGGAGCAATTCCCGGATTGCCACACATGGCAACCGTACGCACCCGTACCGTGGTTGTCTGGGGCACAGATCTTGCGGACCGTGGGGAGAAGGGCCTTGGCCATGGACCGTGGCACCGATGGGGGCGCGACTTCAGGCGGCGGAGCCGGGAACGGTGCCGTGGCGGAGGGCGTCGCGGCCGGCCGCGTCCCGCTGGCCGTGGTCGTCGTCGACCGCGAGGGCCTGGTCTCCCACTGGAGCCGGGGCGCCCGGCGGTTGTTCGGGACCCCCAAGGAGGAGGCGGTGGGCCGCGCCGCCGTCGATCTGCTCCCCGTGTCCGGCGCCCTGCCCGAGGATGACGAGATCACGTCGTACGGGGCGTATGCCACGTACGACGGACTCGGCCCCGACCTCGAAGCGTCCCTCGACGGGCGGCTGTCCTACCCGGCGGCCGGCCGTGCGCGGCTCTCGGTGCCGGGCCGTGACCGGGTCGACGTCCTGTGGTGGGCGTATCCCCTGGTGGGCCCCGGCCAGGAGCGGCTGCTCGTGCTGGCGGCCGACGCGGACGGGTCACGCCGCGACGACGCCGACGACAGCACGGGGGAGAGTGCGCCCGTCGAGCGCATAGCGCCCGGCTTCGCGCTGCACACCGACTTCCCCGGCTCCCAGGACCTCGCCCGTCGGCTGCCCGAGATCCTGCCCAGCATGAGCGTCGGCGAGAGCGCCCGCATCGTCGGGCAGGTTCTCGAACTGGGCTATCCCGTCCTGGAGTTCAGCCAGAACGACCGGGTGCCCGTCACGCCCGACTGGGGTGTGCCGCGACGGACCGAGCGCAAGGCGCGCCGGGAGCGTGCGGCTCGGGCGGCGGCGTCCGGTGAGCCCCTGCCTCCGGACCTCGAGGACGACGGCGAGGACCTCGAGTACGCCGCCGTGCGTGAGCGCCTGGAGTTCCTGAACGAGGTCAGCGGGCGCATCGGCAGCTCGCTGGATCTGTCCCGCACCATCGTCGAGGTCAGCAAGGCCGTGGTGCCGCGCTTCACCGACGTCGCCGGGACGTACCTGCGCGAACAGGTCGTCGCCGGTGAGGGCTTCCCCGACGGCGTGCCCGACACGACCACCATGTGGCACCGCGTCGCCGTGGAGCACACTGACGAGCCGGGCCGCTGGGACGATGTCGTACCGGTCGGCGAGGCCATGCCGTTCCCGGCGCACACGCCGTTCTTCCAGTGCATGACCACCGGCGAACCCGTCCTCGTGCCGCGCATCAGCGAGCAGATGGGCCACATGATCGCCGCGCAGTTCGAGAAGCGCGACATCCGGCCCCTCATCACCGGCCGCTCCATGCTGGTCGTACCGCTGAAGGCTCGCCATGTGGTGCTCGGGTTCATGATCCTGCTGCGCCACCCCGAGCGCGTCGAGTTCAACGACATGGACCGGGTGACGGGTGCCGAACTCGCCGCCCGCGCCGGGCTCGTACTCGACAACGCCCGCATGTACACGTACCAGGAGAGCGTCGCCGAGACCCTCCAGGACAGCATGCTGCCGCATATCGCGCCCCGTATGTCGGGCTGCGACATCGCCACCCGCTATCTGCCGGGTACGTTGCTGGGACGGGTCGGCGGCGACTGGTTCGACTCGGTGAAGCTGCCCGGCTCACGGACCGCGCTCGTCGTCGGCGATGTGATGGGGCACGGGCTCAACTCGGCCGCGATGATGGGCCAGTTGCGCACCGCCGTACAGACCATGGCGGGCCTCGACCTGCCACCCGCCCAACTCCTGCGCAACCTCGACGACTTGGCGCAGCGGCTCGGTGAGCATTACCTCGCGACCTGTCTGTACGCGGTGTACGACCCCATCGCGAGCGAGCTCCAGATCGCCAACGCGGGCCATATTCCACCGGTGTTGGTCCGTGCCGAGGACGGCCGCAGCGATCTGCTCGACCTGCCGACGGGGGCGCCCATCGGGGTCGGCGGGGTGCCCTTCGAGACCGTACGGGTGCGGGTGTCGCCCGGCGACCGGCTCGTGATGTGCACGGATGGACTGGTGGAGGTGCGTGGCGAGGACATCGGGGTGGGGCTCGCCACGCTGTGTGAGTCCGCCGCGCATCCGGCGGCGTCGATGGATGACGCCTGCGACACCATCATTCGTGCCCTCGCCGAGACGTTTTCGAAAGCGGGGCGGGGCGGCCGTAAGGACGACGTGGCGCTGCTGATGGCGCGGCTCGGCGGCATCGACTCAGAGGACGTCGCCACCTGGCGGCTCGCGCCCGAGCCGATCGAGGTCAGCCGTGCGCGTGCCGTGGTCCGCGAACAGCTCCACGAGTGGGGGCTCAACTCCCTTGTCGACCAAGCTGAGTTGATGGTCAACGAGCTGGTCGCCAATGCCGTACGGCACGCCGGGAGCCGGCGGATCGAGCTGCGCCTTGTCCGCGGGGACACGCTGCTGTGCGAGGTGGACGACGACGATCACATGTTGCCGACGCTGCTCAGCACGGGGCCGTATGACGAGTACGGGCGTGGTCTGCGTGTGGTCAGTCGGCTGGCCCGGGAGTGGGGGACCAGCCGTAGTGCCTCCGGTAAGACGGTGTGGTTCGAGATGACGCTGCCTCGTCGTTAGTTCCAGGGGCGCGCAGTGGCGTACATGTGTCGAATGAGTCGTGAAAGGTATGGAAGGTGTGCGCCGCGTGCTTGTCGCCGCACTCCGGGCGCGGTAGACCGATCTGGCCCGCCCGTTTTGGTGGGCGCTGTCGCATCCTGGGGAGCGGGCATGAGCGTGACTACTCGGTACAGGGACGCGTGGGAGGGCTTCTGGCGGGAAGCTCCTGACGAACAGGGGGCCGTCTTCTGGGACGCGGAGCCCGCCCTCACCGTCGGAGTCCATCTCCCGCTGTTCGAACCGCACTTGGCCGCTCCGGGGCTGCCCTTCGTGGATCTAGGGTGCGGTAACGGGACCCAGACGCGGTTCCTTGCCGACCGGTACCCCCACGTTGTCGGGGCCGATCTCTCGGCTGCCGCACTCGATCATGCTCGGCGTGTGGATCGGGCGGGGCAGGCCGCGTATCGGCTGCTCGATGCGGCTGAGAAGAGTGAGGCGGAGACGTTGCATGCCGAGCTCGGTGACGTGAACGTGTATATGCGGGGTGTGCTTCATCAGTGCGAGCCTGATGATCGGCAGCCGCTTGTCGATGGGGTTGCTGCGCTGGTGGGCGAGCGGGGCCGCGCCTTCCTCGTCGAACTCGCCGAGGCCGCCGGGCTCGTGCTGCGCGGCCTCGCTCAGCGCCCGGAGGGCCCGCCGGCCAAGCTCGCGCCCGTTTTCCGGCACGGCATCGCGCCCGGCGAAGTGGCCGATGACGCGGTGCCGGAGTATCTGCGGTCCGTAGGTCTCACCGTCCTTGCGAGTGGTGAGCTGCCCCTCGTCACCACAGAGTACCAAGGTGACGGTACGCGGATTGAGTTGCCGTCCAAGTGGGTGGTGGCGGGGCGGGTTTGAGTGTGCGGGTGGGTGGGTGTGGGGGTTTCTTTCCCCAGCCCCGCCCCTTCCCGAAACTGGGGGCTGCGCCTCAGACCCCCAAGGGGGTGGGGTGACAGGTTGTATCTCGGCCGCGGGTCCGTTGTGGCTGGTCGCGCCCACGCGGCGGAGCCGCAAATCGATACAGCCCCGCGCCCCTGACGGGGCGCCCCCGGCCCCCATGACGAGCGTTGCACCCTTGGCTCGTCCAGCGACATGTGACATGGTACTGGGGTGAGTGCGCTGCTGACCTGCGATGTTGTCGTCGTTGGGGCCGGGATGGTGGGGGCTGCCTGTGCCCTGTACTCGGCTCGGGCGGGGCTTCGTGTTGTTCTTGTTGATCGTGGGCCCGTGGCTGGGGGGACGACTGGGGCGGGTGAGGGGAATCTGCTCGTGTCCGACAAGGAGCCTGGGCCCGAGCTTGAACTTGCCCTGTTGTCCGGGCGGTTGTGGGGTGAGCTTGCCGCCGAGTCCGGTATCGCTGAGGTTGTTGAGTACGACCTCAAGGGTGGGCTCGTCGTTGCCTCCTCGGTGGAGGGGCTCGTTGCTCTGGAGGGGTTTGCTGATGGGCAGCGGGCGGCCGGGGTCGAGGCCGTGGCGGTTGGCGCGGGTCAACTTCACGACGTAGAGCCGAAGTTGGCGAAGGGGCTTGCGGGCGGGGTGCTGTATCCGCAGGACGCCCAGGTCATGCCTACCCTCGCCGCCGCCCATGTCGTACGGCTCGCCAGGGCTGCGGGGGCCTCGTTGCGGACGGGGTGGACGGTCACGGAGGTGTTGCGTACGGCGGCGGGGGCGGTGCGGGGAGTACGTACCTCTGGAGGCGACATCCTTGCCCCGGCCGTCGTGAACGCGGCCGGTACCTGGGGCGGGGAGCTGGCCGCGCTCGCCGGTACCTCCCTGCCCGTGCTGCCCCGGCGTGGCTTCGTCCTCGTCACCGAGCCGTTGCCGCCGCGTACGGTGCGGCACAAGGTGTACGCCGCGGACTATGTGGCCGACGTGGCCAGTGACTCGGCGGCGCTGCAGACCTCGCCGGTGGTGGAGGGGACGGCCGCCGGGCCGGTGCTGATCGGGGCCAGCCGGGAACGGGTCGGCTTCGACCGGTCCTTCTCGTTGCCGGTCGCGCGGGCGCTGGCGGCGGGGGCGACGCGGTTGTTTCCGTTCCTGGAGGGGGTGCGGGCGATGCGCGGTTACCTCGGCTTCCGCCCGTACATGCCCGACCATCTGCCCGCGATCGGGCCGGACGCGCGGGTGCCCGGTCTCTTCCACGCGTGCGGGCACGAGGGGGCGGGGATCGGACTCGCCACGGGTACTGGGCACTTGATCGCCCAGGTGCTGACCGGGAAGACCTCGGATCTCGACCTCGACCTCAGTCCGTTCCGTCCCGACCGTTTTCCCGAGGAGGGTCCGTGAGATCTCCACTGGAGTTGGTGGGGGCGCGGCCGGGGCCCGCCTTCACCGTCACCTTCGACGGCCGTGAGATCGCCGTCCTGCCCGGCCAGACGATCGCCGCCGCGCTCTGGGCGGCGGGCATCACGTCGTGGCGTACGACCCGGGGGAGTGATGAGCCGCGCGGTGTCTTCTGCGGGATCGGGGTCTGCTTCGACTGCCTGGTGACCGTCAACGGGCGGGCGAACCAACGCGCTTGTCTGGTGCGGGCGGAGGCCGGGGATGCCATCCGTACGCAGGAAGGGACCGGACACCGTGGGCACCATGGCTGAGGGGTCGCACCTCGCGGTGGTCGGTGCGGGCCCCGCCGGGCTCGCGGCTGCACTTGCCGCAGCCGCGCGTGGTGTACGGGTGACGCTGGTCGACTCGGCTGCGGAGGCGGGCGGCCAGTTCTACCGTCAGCCCGCCGCGGCGCTCGGCGCCCGCCGTCCGCAGGCCCTGCACCACCAGCGGCGCACATGGGAACGGCTGCGTGATGGTCTCGCGGCGCACATCGCGGGGGGTCGCATCACGCATCTGACGGACCACCATGTGTGGTTCGTGGAAGGGCAGTCCGACGGGTTCACCGTGCACGCCCTCCGTGGCCCCGAGCAGGAACAGCCTGTCGCCGTCCATGCCGACGCCGTGCTGCTCGCCACCGGTGGGTACGAGAAGGTCCTGCCGTTCCCCGGGTGGACCCTCCCCGGAGTGGTCACCGCGGGCGGGGCGCAGGCCAT
The DNA here is from genome assembly GCF_054783935.1 of Streptomyces pseudoechinosporeus. Taxonomy (NCBI): domain Bacteria; kingdom Bacillati; phylum Actinomycetota; class Actinomycetes; order Kitasatosporales; family Streptomycetaceae; genus Streptomyces; species Streptomyces pseudoechinosporeus. Next base: position 99,625 of record NZ_BAAGPS010000091.1, on the reverse strand, counting down.
GCTCAAGGGTGGGCTCGTGTTGCCGGGGCGTACCGCCGTGGTGGCGGGGACCGGGCCGTTGCTGATGCCGGTGGCGGTCGGGCTCGCGGCGGCCGGGGCGGAGGTCGCCGCGCTCGTTGAGTCCGCCGGAGCGAGGGCTTTCGCCGGGCGCGCCAGGATGCTCGCCGCCCACCCGGCCAAGCTCGCCGAAGGCGCCCGGTACGCCGCCGAGTTGGCCCGGCACCGGGTGCGGATCAAGGTCCACCACACCGTTGTCGCGGCGCACGGCAGCGACCGGGTCGAGGCCGTGACCGTCGCCGCTCTCGACGGCGACGGGCGGGTCCGGCCCGGCACCGAGCGGCGTATCGCCTGCGACACCCTCGCCGTCGGGCACGGCATGCTCCCGCACACCGACCTCGCCGAGGCGCTCGGCTGTCGGCTCGACGGGCCGGGCGTCGCCGTCGACGACGAGCAGCGCACCGATGTGCCCGGCGTCTGGGCGGCCGGGGAGACCACCGGGATCGGCGGCGCCGTGCTGTCGCTCGCCGAGGGCAGGATCGCCGGCCTCTCGATCGCGGCCCGGATCAACTCCCGTACGTCCGACGCAGGTTCGTACGAGGCTGCCGCCAAGACCCGTACCCGACTGCGGGAGTTCTTCGCCGTCCTCGACACCGTCTACGCCCCACCCGCCCATTGGACAGAGCAGGTCACCGACGACACCGTGGTGTGCCGCTGCGAGGAGGTGCCCGCCTCCGCGATCCGGGAGGCCGCGGGCGAGCTCGGCGCCGGTGACGTACGCACTGTGAAGCTGCTGACGCGGGCCGGGATGGGCTGGTGCCAGGGCCGGATGTGCGGCCCGGCGGTGGCAGGGCTCGCGGGGTGCGAGTTCCAGCCCTCGCGACGGCCGTTCGCCCGGCCCGTACCGCTCGGCGTGCTCGCCGGAACCGACTTCGACCGGCACCACACGGACTCCATGAACTCCATGAACTCCACGGACCCCACCGAGGAAGGACCCTCATGACCGACCACCGCCCCTGGCGCGGCGTCCTCGTCGCCACCGCCCTCCCGCTGCGCGACGATCTCTCCGTCGACTACGACAAGTTCGCCGAGCACTGCGCCTGGCTCGTCGAGAACGGCTGTGACGGCGTCGTACCGAACGGCTCCCTCGGCGAGTACCAGGTGCTCACCCCCGAGGAGCGCGCCAAGGTCGTCGAGACGGCCGTCGCCGCGATCGGCGGGGAGCGTGTGATGCCCGGGGTCGCCGCCTACGGGTCCGCCGAGTCCCGCCGCTGGGCCGAGCAGGCACGCGACGCCGGCTGCCGCGCGGTGATGCTGCTGCCGCCCAACGCCTACCGTGCCGACGAACGCTCGGTCCTCGCCCACTACGCCGAGGTCGCGAAGGCGGGGCTGCCCGTCGTGGCGTACAACAACCCCATCGACACCAAGGTGGACCTCGTACCCGAACTGCTCGCGAAGCTGCACGGTGAGGGGTACATCCAGGGGGTCAAGGAGTTCTCGGGCGATGTCCGGCGCGCCTACCGGCTGGCCGAACTCGCCCCCGAACTCGACCTGTTGATCGGCGCCGACGACGTGCTGCTCGAGCTGGCGATCGCGGGCGCCAAGGGGTGGGTCGCGGGCTATCCGAACGCGCTGCCCAAATCGAGCGTTGAGCTCTACCACGCCGCGGTGGAGGGTGACCTTGCTACCGCGCTGCCCCTCTACCGACAGCTGCACCCGCTGCTGCGCTGGGACTCGAAGGTCGAGTTCGTGCAGGCGATCAAGCTGTCCATGGACATCGCCGGGCGGCACGGCGGCCCGGTACGCCCGCCGCGCGTCCCGCTCCTGCCGGAGCAGGAGGCAGCCGTGCGCGCCGCCACCGAGAAGGCCGTCGCGGCAGGACTCGCATAAGGAGGAGGCACGGTCATGCGCAGCAAACTCGTCCTGCAAGCCGTCGACTCGCACACCGAGGGCATGCCGACCCGGGTGATCACCGGCGGCATCGGCACCATCCCGGGCGCGACCATGAACGAGCGGCGCCTGTACTTCCGTGAACACCGCGACGACATCAAGCAGTTGCTGATGAACGAGCCGCGCGGGCACTCCGCGATGAGCGGCGCCATCCTTCAGCCGCCCACCCGCCCCGACTGCGACTACGGAGTCGTCTACATCGAGGTCTCCGGCTATCTGCCCATGTGCGGGCACGGCACGATCGGCGTTGCCACCGTGCTCGTCGAGACGGGCATGGTGGAGGTCGTCGAGCCGGTCACCATCATCCGGCTCGACACCCCGGCCGGACTCGTCGTCGCCGAGGTCGCGGTGGAGGACGGGGCCGCCAAGGCCGTCACCCTGCAGAACGTGCCGTCGTTCTCCGTCGGCCTCGACCGCAAGGCCACGCTGGCCGACGGGCGGACGGTGACGTACGACCTGGCGTACGGCGGGAACTTCTACGCGATCCTGCCGATCGACCAGCTCGGGCTGCCCTTCGACCGTGCCCGCAAGGACGACATCCTCGCCACCGGTCTCGCCCTGATGGACGCCATCAACATGGCGGAGGAGCCCGTCCACCCCGAGAACCCCTCCATCCGCGGCTGCCACCACGTGCACTTCGTCGCACCGGGCTCCGACGCCCGGCACTCGCGGCACGCGATGGTGATCCATCCGGGCTGGTTCGACCGCTCGCCCTGCGGTACGGGGACCAGCGCGCGCATGGCGCAGTTGCACGCGCGTGGTGAACTGCCGCTGCACACCGAGTTCGTGAACGAGTCCTTCATCGGGACGCGGTTCACCGGGCGGCTCCTCGGGACCACCGAGGTCGCCGGGATCCCGGCCGTGCTGCCCAGCTTCACCGGGCGTGCCTGGGTGACCGGGACGGCTCAGTACCTGCTCGATCCGTCCGACCCGTTCCCGGCCGGGTTCGTCCTCTGAGCCCCGTCGTTACCAGGAGCCACCCTCATGCCCGCCCAGCGCACCAGCACCCGGTCCGACTCCCCCGCCCTGCCCACCCTCGGCGGCATGAAGCGCAACTACCGCGAGCGCGTCGCCGACGCCCTGCGTGCCGCGCTGATCGCCGGGGAACTGCTGCCGGGCGAGGTGTACTCCGCGCCGACCCTCGCCGCCCGCTTCGGTGTCTCGGCGACGCCGGTACGGGAGGCCATGCTCGACCTCGTCAAGGAGGGCCTGGTCGACACCGTGCCGAACAAGGGCTTCCGGGTCACCGCCGTCTCCGAGAAGCAGCTCGACGAGTACACCCACATCCGCTCGCTCATCGAGATCCCCACGACAGCCGGTCTCGCCGCCACCGCCGACCCCGTGGCCCTGGAGGCGCTGCGCCCCGCCGCCGAGGAGACCGTCACGGCCGCCGCGGCGGGCGACCTCATCGCACACGTCGAGGCGGACACCCGCTTCCACCTCGGCCTGCTCGCGCTCGTCGGCAACGAGCATCTGGTCGAGGTGGTGCGCGACCTCCGCAAGCGCTCCCGCCTCTACGGCCTGCACGCGCTGGTCGAGGCGGGCCGCCTGGAGGACTCCGCCGAGGAACACCTGGAGATCCTGGACGCGCTCGCCGCCCGCGACGAGGAGGCGGTACGCGCGGTCATGACGCGGCATCTTGGGCATGTACGGGGCTTGTGGGCCGCCGGACGACCGGCCGACTGACCGCCGGACGGATCGCACCGGGCCAAGGCGTCCGTGGGGCCTTCCCGCCGACCGCCCAGACAGCCCGTTGCCGTGCGGGGTCGGCCGGGCGCCGGGCGGCAGCAGCTCGACGAAGCCGATGCGTGCGCCCGGCCGGGCCCCGGATACGGTCATCAGCGGAGGTCCCCTTCGGTCGGGGCCGGCCAGCGCAGCCGGCGTATCTCCTTGCGCAGCAGGAACGGCACTCCGGTGGCGGTGAACAGGCCGGCCAGGGCCAGCGCGGCACTCAGCCCGCCACGCTCCCCCCAGTGGGCGCTCGCCCAGCTGGCGAGCAGCCCCCCGGCCACGGATCCCAACGGGATGGTGCACAGGTTGACGGTGCGGGCGGCGGCGTGCACCCGGCCCAGCAGGTGGGGCGGGGTGATCAGCTGGCGCAGGGTGGAGACGGTGACGTTCCACACCGGCAGCCACAGCGCGGAGACGAAGGCGACGCCGATGACCACCAGACTCGATCCGGTCACCAGGGCCAAGGGTGCCGCGGCCCAGACGATGCCCTCGGTGACCGTGGCGAGCAGCACGGGACCGGCGCCCACCCGCTCGACGAGGACACGGCTGACGGCGGCGCCGAGGACCGCGGCCAGGGCCCCGGCGGTCAGCACCGTGGCGGCCGACGCGGGGCCGAGGTCCAGCGCCCGGTAAAGGAACAGCAGCAGGACGGTGTCGACCATGGCCATGCTGAAGTTGCGCAGCGCGGCGGCGGCCGAGAGCCACCGCAGCACCGGGGTGCGCCACAGGTGCCGTGCGCCTTGCAGGATCTGCCTGCGCCACGGCTCGGCCGTGGGGTCCGGCACGACGGACTCGGGCTTGCGGACGGCGAGCAAACCGGCAGCCGAAGCCAGAAAACTGGCGGCATTGGCGGCCACCGCAAGGGCTGGCCCGAGGAACTGGATGAGCGCGCCCGCCAGGGCCGGGCCGCCGGCACGGGCCACACTGGCGGACATCTCCAGGCGAGCGTTGCCCAGCGACAGCAGGTCGCGGCCCACCAGACGGGGCAGATGTGTCTGGTATCCGACGTCGAACATGACCGTGCACACGCCGGCCAGCGCCGCCACGCCGTACAGCAGCCACAGATCGAGCAGGCCGGTCGACGCCAGGACGGCGACCGCCGCGAACAGCAGCAGTCGCACGAGATCGGCCGCGATCATGTACGGGCGGCAGCGCACCCGGTCCATGAACGCGCCGGCGAACAGGCCCAGCACGGGAAACGCGATGGTCGCCATCGCGTGGAGCACCCCGACCTGCGGGCCGCTGGCGTGCAGTACGAGGATGGCCAGACTGGGCAGGGCGAACAGGGAGATCTGGTCGCCGATCAGGCTGATGCTCTGTCCCAGCCACATCCGGCGGAAGTCCTGACGCTCCGTCGGCTCGTCCACGAGATCCGGCTCCGCGGTGGCCGGCGTCACGGGGCCTCCGGGCGGGTGCTGTCTCCGGGTGACGTGTCGGCCGCGGGGTCGTCGGGGTCTTCGTCGTGCACGTCAGGCGCACCGTGCAACGCCGACTCGCACATACCGAACGGGCCCTCCATGTTCGTCACGACCACCTTGGCCACCGGCACACCGAGGCCGGGACGGGTCAGGTCGACCCCGACCACGGTGTGCCGGGCGCCCGTGGTCACCGCCCGGACTACGGCCCAGAGTTCTTCGGCCCACGACCCGGAGGCCAGGGACGGCCGGTCGCCGTAGTCCGTGTCGGCAGGTTCGGACAGCAGCTCGTGCCAGACGGCCTCGACGAGTTCCGGCGAGCGCACGCGTTGCCCAGCGGAAGCAGTACGTGCAGTACGCGTGGCAGGTCTGGCCCCGGCGGGGAAAGAAAAGCACTGTTTCGCGGTACTTGTGCTGGATTCCCGGTGCCGGCCGCCCCTCGATCCTCGGCACGTTCCGTTCCCGCTGCCCCGCGGGATGGGGATTCAGCCTCCTGCGTATTCCGCGCACCACCTCGTTCACCCGCTCACGCGACACCGACGCCGACAGCAGTGCTGCCACCCGGAGCCGGTCGGCGCGCGGGAGCATCTCCGGCTGCGGGAACGTCAGCCGGAACAGGGGGTCGTCCGGAACGGCCGACCAGTCGATGAGCCGGTCCACCACGTATGCGTTCGTCCGGAACGGCAGGACCGCGGCGACCGCCTGCGCTTGACGCCGGTACTCCTCCGTGACCGACGACCGCCGCAGGAGCGACTCCAGCTCCTTGCTCCCGTACGGTCGAAAAACATCGCCCGACGCCCCGTGGGCACCCAAACCAGCCCCCTTGTCGCACACCAAAGTGCCCAGCCAGTCGTTCCACCGGCCTCCCTTGTAGCAAAGGCCCCAAGGAGCCGCCAGTACGCGCTGTCACGGGCACTGCTTTCCGGCCGACGTCGGCGATGCCGCCGGGCTCGCCACCACCGCCGACCCCGTCGCCCTGGAGGCGCTGGTCGAGGCGGGCCGCCTGGAGGACTCCGCGACCGTACCGGGCAAGGCTTCCGCGGAGCATTCCGGAGTCACCGTCCTGGCCTGCACTTACACTGAGCCGCAAGGGACGTTTGTGACATACCGGAACCGCCGTGCGCTATCAGCGGATGCTCGTACCGGCCCTTGCCCTGGTCCTCGTGATGGTGTCCGCGAACTCCGTGCGGGCCCTGGGTGAGGAAGTCCCGCGCGGCCCCACGTTCGGCGCGCGCGCTCTGCAGGCGCTGATCGACGGTATCCAGTTCGGGGTCATCGTCGCGATCACCTCGGTCGGACTCTCGCTGATCTTCGGCACCATTCACTTGATCAACTTCGCGCACGGCGAGTTCGTCACGATCGGGGCAACCTCCGCGTTCTTCCTCAACGTCTCCGCGGCCGGTCCGGGCTGGCATCTGATCCCCGCCGCCATCGCCGCGGTGGTCTTCGGCACCCTGCTGGGCGGAGCTGTCGAGCGTGGCATCTGGCGCCCGCTGCGGGCTCGGGGCACCGGGCTGATCAACATGTTCATCGTCACCATCGGGCTCTCCCTGCTGCTGCGGCACGTCGTGCTCGTGCTGTACGGAACCCGGCCCGCCTCCTACGCGCAGTACGACATCCAGAGCGCGATCGACCTGGGGCCGGCCGGCATCACCCCACGGGATCTCACGGTCACCCTGCTCGCCGTGCTGGTGCTGCTCGGCATTGCCGCGCTCCTGCAGAAGACGCGGATCGGTACGGCCGTCCGAGCCGTCTCCGCCAACCGGGACCTCGCGGAGGCGTCGGGCATCGATGTGCAGCGGGTGGTGCTGTTCGTGTGGATGCTCGCCGGCGGACTGGCCGCACTCGGCGGGGTCTTCTTCGGCCTGGTCGAGATCGTCACCTGGGACATGGGCTTCAAGCTTCTGCTGCTCATGTTCGCGGGGATCATCCTGGGCGGCCTCGGCTCCGCCTACGGTGCGATGGTCGGCAGCCTCGTCATCGGCATTGTCGCCCAGATGTCCACCCTGTGGTTCCCGGTCGACCTGCAGTACGCGTGGGCGCTGCTCGTCCTCATCGTCGTCCTGCTCGTCCGGCCGCAGGGCATCCTCGGCCGGGCCGAACGCGTCGGGTGAGGTGCGCCATGGATTTCTCGGCCATCGTCTCCGACGCCCTGCGCTCGGGCATCGGCCCCATCGCGGCTGTCTACGCGCTCGCCGCGATGGGGCTGAACCTGCACTTCGGTTACACGGGGCTCCTCAACTTCGGCCAGGTCGGATTCATGCTGGTCGGCGGCTATGGGCTCGCCATCACGGTGGCGACGTACGACGGCCCGATGTGGCTCGGCGTCCTGGGCGTCATCGCCTGCGCGATCGTGCTGGCCCTGCTCCTCGGCCTGCCCACCCTGCGGCTGCGCGCCGACTACCTCGCGATCACCACGATCGCGGCGGGGGAGACGCTGCGGCTGTTCTACCGGTCCAGCTGGGCCGAGCCGGTCACCGGTGGGGTGTTCGGGCTGCAGAGGTTCGCGAACGACTTCTACGCGCTCAACCCGATAGGGCCCGGCACCTACGGCCCCTGGCTGGTGAAGTTCAGCTCCCGCGACCTCTGGGTGATGATCGTCGGATGGGCACTGGTGCTCGTGGTCGGACTGTTGCTCGCCCTGCTGATCCACAGTCCGTGGGGCCGTGTCATCCGGTCGATCCGTGAGGACGAGGTCGCCGCGCGCAGCCTCGGCAAGAACGTCTACGCGTACAAGATGCAGAGCCTCGTGCTGGGCGGCGTCATCGGGGCGGTCGCGGGCATGATGCAGGCGATCCAGGTGCAGTCCGTGAACCCGGACAACTACGATCCGGGCGTCACGTTCTTCCTGTACACGCTGCTCGTCCTCGGAGGCGCCGGGCGGATCCTCGGGCCGGTCGTCGGCTCGATCCTGTTCTGGTTCGTCCTCAGCTTCCTCGACAGCGCGCTCCGCCAGGCCATCAGCGCCGAGTACATCTCGCCGGACCTCATCAGCACGTCGGAGGTCGGCGCGGTGCGCTTCGCGCTGGTCGGCATCGCCCTGATCCTGCTGGTCGCGTTCCGGCCGCAGGGCATTCTCGGCAGCCGGAAGGAGATGCTGCTCAGTGGCCGCTGACACAGTCGCATCCAACGCCGGCCGACTCTCCGCGATCGTTCCCGAGCCGGGGGTACGCAAGCCCGATCCTCTGCTGGTCCTGGACCAGGTGACCCGTACCTTCGGCGGCCTCGTCGCCGCGCGGGTCGAGCACCTGGAGGTGCAGCGCGGGACCATCACGGCGCTCATCGGGCCCAACGGCGCCGGCAAGACCACGTTGTTCAATGTGGTGAGCGGGTTCGACCGGGCCGACGGCGGCCGGTGGTCGTTCGACGGACGGCCGCTCACCGGCGCCCCGGCGCACCGGGTGGCGCGGCGAGGACTGGTCCGTACGTTCCAGCTCACCAGGACGCTCGCCCGGCTCACCGTGCTGGAGAACATGCTGCTCGCCGCGCCCGGGCAACGCGGCGAGCGGGCGCTGCCCGCGCTGCTGCGACCGCTGTGGCGTGGGCAGGAGCGGGAGCTCGAGCGCCGGGCCGACGAACTGCTGGACCGGTTCCGGCTCGGGCCCCTGCGCGACGACCATGCCGGCACGCTCTCCGGCGGTCAGCGCAAGCTGCTGGAACTGGCCCGCGCGCTGATGACCCGGCCGGTCATGCTCCTGCTCGACGAACCGATGGCCGGGGTGAACCCCGCGCTGGCCCAGTCGCTGCTCGGACACATCACCCAGCTGCGTGACGAGGGACTGACCGTGTGCTTCGTCGAGCACGACATGGACGTGGTGATGGGCATCAGCGACTGGGTGGCCGTCATGGCCGACGGCCGCCTCGTCGCCGAGGGCCCACCGCACACGATCGGCCGGAACGCCGCCGTCGTGGACGCCTACCTGGGCAAACGGCACGACGAACCGCAGGCGACCGAGTACAGACCGCCGGAGAAGGGGAACGGGGAGGAGAAGGAGGAGTAGCGGTGTCCGCCGAGGAGCAGGCACCGGTGCTGGCGGCCGACGACATCGTCGCCGGCTACGTCCCCGGTGTGGACGTGCTGCGCGGATGCAGCATCGAGGTGCGGCCGGGCGAGGTGGTCGGAGTGATCGGCCCCAACGGCGCAGGCAAGTCGACGCTCGTCAAGGCCGTCTTCGGGCTGCTGCGGGTGCGCGGCGGGACCGTGCGACTGCGCGGCGAGGACGTCACCGACCGGCCCGCGCACGAACTGGTCCGGCGGGGCGTGGGCTACGTACCGCAATTGCAGAACGTGTTCCCCACGCTGACCGTCGAGGAGAATCTGCGGATGGGCGTCTATCTGCGGCCCAGGAACTTCGCGCGGCGGACCGCGGCGGTGGAGGAGCTCTTCCCCGTGCTGGCCGACCGGCGGAAGCAGAAGGCCGGTGCGATGTCCGGCGGCGAACGCCAGATGCTCGCGATGGCGCGCGCGCTGATGATGGAGCCGCAGCTGCTGCTGCTCGACGAGCCGTCGGCCGGACTGTCACCGCTCCATCAGGACCATGTCTTCGACCGGTGCAGAATGATCAACAGTGCGGGCGTCGCCGTCCTGATGGTCGAGCAGAACGCCCGCAGGTGCCTGCAGCTGTGCGACCGCGGCTACGTCCTCGACCAGGGCCGCAACGCGTACACCGGTGCCGGTGCAGCGCTGCTGCACGACGAGAAGGTAATCGAGCTCTACCTCGGCACACTCGCCCGCGCCCGTTGACTCCCGTCCTGTCGCGCTCCTCCCTGTCACTCCTACCTGTCGGTCCTCCCGGTCACTCCTGTGCCCTGCTGGTCTCGGTACGCAGGGTCCGCAACTTTCCTTCGTCGTCGTAGCCGTACACCTCGATCGTCGCCTGGCCGGGTTCGCCCTTGTCGGTGAAGTCGAGCGGACCGCTCACACCCTGGTAGTCGATGTCCTTGCCGTCGGCGATCAGCTCCTTGCAGGCGGCGAACGAGTTGCACTTCTCGCCGCCCTTGGTGATCCCGTTCATCTCCTTCACGTATTCGCCCGGATCGTCGGACCCCGCCTTCTCGGCGGCGAGCGCGATCGTCGTCACACAGTCGAAGACCTGCGGTGCGAACTGCAGCTCCTTCAGCTCCGGTGCGAACTCCTGCAGATCCTTCACGTACTGCTCGTTCGTCTCCGATGCCGGCGCGGTCCCCTTCATCCCGGCGAGCCGCTCCGGCTGGCCCGGGGCGACCAGCGAGGGCAGCTCCTCGCTGCGCAGTCCGTCGGCGCCGTAGACACCGATCCGGTCGGGCCCGAGTCCGGACTCGATCATGCCCTGCAGGATCTGGGTGCCCTCCTCGAACGCGATCACCACGGCGGCGTCCGGCCTGGAGTTCTCTATCTGCTGGACGACCTGGTCGAAGTTGGTCGCCTTCGGGTCGTACGTCTCGGCGAGCGCCACCGTCACACCGCGGTCCTCGAGTGCCTTCCGCGTGGACTCCATCAGGCCGCGCCCGTAGTCGTCCGCCCGTGCGACCACGGCCACCCGGTCGTGACCGTCCTCGCGGACGACGTCCGCCAGGATGGGCCCCTGCAAGGCGTCGCTCGGGGCGGTACGGAAGTAGAACCCGTCGTCCTCGTAGTCGGTGAAGGTGGGTGCGGTGTTCGAGCCCGAACACTGCACGACGCCCGCTCCGGTCACCCGGTCGATGAAGGACAGCGACATGCCGGAGGCCGCGGCGCCGATGATCGCGTCCACGCCCGCCGCGAGGACCCGGTCGGCCGACTGCGCGGCAACGGCCTCCTGGCCCGCCTCGTCACTGGAGACCACAGCCGGCACGGGCTTGTCCAGCACCCCGCCGGCGTCGTTGATCGTCTGTATCGCGAACTTCAACGACTCGATCTGCGGCGGACCAAGGTAGGCCAGCTGTCCCGTCTCCGGCAGGACGTAGCCGAACTGGAGCTCACCATCGCCCGGGTCGGCCCGGGCGGTACCCGTCGTACCGCAGACGGCTATCACAAGAGCAGCCGCGCTTGCGAAGATCGCGGACCGCCGTATCGACGCTTTCATCTCCGCCTCCGCTCGTCACAGGCGGCGGTGGTCGACAGGCTGGCCATCGCCCGCCGTCTGTACATGAGCGTAGAACTCGTTACGAAGATCTGAGAAGTGTTAATTGTCAGGGTTTGTGAATGGGTGGGAAACCGGAGCTGAGCTCCTCCTCGTTCCTGGCCGGTTTCCGGTCCGGCGCGTAACGTGACGCAGCATGAAGATCCTCATCAGCGCCGACATGGAGGGCGCCACCGGCGTGACCTGGCCGGCCGACGTGCTGCCGGGGACACCCGAGTGGGAGCGCTGTCGGGCGATGTTCACCTCGGACGTGAGCGCCGCCGTGCTCGGGTTCTTCGACGGCGGCGCCGACGACGTCCTCATCAATGAGGCCCACTGGACCATGCGCAACCTGCTGCTTGAGCGCCTGGACGAGCGGGCGCAGATGCTCACCGGGCGGCACAAGTCGCTGTCCATGGTGGAAGGCGTCCAGCATGGGGATGTCGACGGCATCGCGTTCGTCGGCTATCACGCGGGGGCGGGCATGGAGGGAGTGCTCGCCCACACCTATCTCGCCAACTCGATCACCGGCGTGTGGGTCAACGACGTACGCGCCAGTGAGGGCCTGCTCAATGCGCATGTCGTCGCCGAGTACGGCGTCCCCGTTGTCCTCGTCACCGGCGACGACGTGGCCTGCGAGGACGCGCTCGGCTACGCGCCCGAGGCACTGAAGGTCGCCGTGAAGGACCATGTCTCGCGGTACGCGGCGGTGTGCCGGACGCCCGCGCGGACCGCCTCCGACATCCGGGCGGCGGCGAAGGAGGCGGTCGGGCTCGCCGTGCGGTACGAGCCCGTGGACGGCGGCCCCTTCACCGTGGCGCTGGAGTTCGACGCCGAGCACCTGGCCCTGGCGGCCACCGTCGTGCCGGGTGTGGACCGGATCGGGGAGCGGAAGGTCGCGTACACCAGCGCGACGATGTATGAGGGGATCCGGGCCTTCAAGGCGGTCACCACGATCGTCTCGGCCGCCGTGGAGGAGCAGTATGGCTGACGAGCAAGCCCTGGACGAGGTCGTGGAGTTCACCTCCGACCTCATCCGTATCGACACGACCAATCACGGGGGCGGGGACTGCCAGGAGCGGCCCGCCGCCGAGTACGCCGCCGCGCGGCTCGCCGAGGCGGGCCTGGAGCCGACGCTGCTGGAGCGCACGAAGGGGCGTACGAACGTCGTCGCGCGCCTCGAAGGCAGCGACCCGTCCGCCGACGCGCTGCTCGTCCACGGTCATCTGGACGTGGTCCCCGCGCAGGCCGAGGACTGGAGCGTGCACCCGTTCTCCGGAGAGATCCGGGACGGGGTCGTCTGGGGCCGGGGCGCGGTCGACATGAAGAACATGGACGCGATGATCCTCGCGGTCGTACGCCAGTGGGCGCGCGACGGCGTACGCCCCCGCCGTGACCTCGTCATCGCCTTCACCGCCGACGAGGAGGCGAGCGCCGAGGACGGCTCGGGCTTCCTCGCGGACCAGCATCCGGAGCTCTTCGAGGGTTGCACCGAGGGCATCAGCGAATCCGGGGCGTTCACCTTCCACGACGGCGCCGGACGGGAGCTGTATCCCCTCGCGGCGGGCGAGCGCGGCACCGGCTGGCTGAAGCTCACCGCGCGGGGCAGGGCCGGGCACGGCTCCAAGGTCAACCGGGAGAACGCGGTCACCCGTCTCGCCGCCGCCATCACGCGGATCGGCGCGTACGAGTGGCCGCCGCGGCTGACGCCGACCGTCCGCGCGGCCCTCACCGAACTCGCCGCGCTGTACGGCATCGAGCCCGACCTGGATGACGTGGACGGGCTGCTGGACAAGCTCGGCCCGGCGGCGAAGCTCGTCGAGGCCACCGTCCGCAACAGCGCCAACCCGACCATGCTGAACGCCGGTTACAAGGTCAACGTGATCCCGGGGGAGGCCGTCGCGTACGTCGACGGGCGGTATCTGCCCGGCGCCGAGGACGAGTTCCGGACGACGCTCGACCAGCTCACCGGGCCGGACGTGGAGTGGGAGTTCCACCACCACGAGGTGGCCCTCCAGGCGCCGTTGGACTCGCCGACGTACGCGAAGATGCGCGCCGCCGTCGAGGAGTTCGCGCCCGAGGGGCATGTCGTGCCGTACTGCATGTCGGGCGGCACGGACGCCAAGCAGTTCTCGCGCCTCGGCATCATCGGATACGGGTTCACGCCGCTGAAGCTCCCCGAGGGCTTCGACTACCAGGCCATGTTCCACGGCGTCGACGAGCGCGTACCGGTCGAGGCGCTCCACTTCGGCGTCCGCGTCCTCGACCGCTTTCTGCGCACGGCGTAAGCGCTCCGCTGGGAATGCGGTTCGAAGCTGCGGGTACGTCGTGGCTGGTCGCTCCCCCACTCTCGAATTCGCTCGAGCGGGGGGACCCCCATCGCGGCGGAGCCGCACATTGATACCGCCCCGCGCCCCTAAGAGGCCTGCGGCCTCCTTAGGGGCGCGGTACCGCACCGCACTTCGGCAAGTCCGCTTCGGCGGGGAAATGGGGGACATCGTGCAGACCCTGGCCTACGGTTCCTGGCCCTCGCCCATCGACGCGTCGCTCGCCGCCGCGCACGACGGGCACCCCGAGTACGTCGGCTTCGTCGGCGACGAGGCCTGGTGGACCGAGCCCCGGCCCACCGAGGGCGGCCGCCGCACCCTCGTGCGCCGTCGTGCCGACGGCACGGAGGAGTCGGTGCTGCCCGCCCCGTGGAACGTGCGCAGCCGCGTCATCGAGTACGGCGGGCAGCCCTGGGCCGGGGTGATGCGCGAGGACGGTCCGCTGATCGTCTTCGTCAACTTCGTCGACCAGCGGCTGTACGCGTACGAGGGCGGCGAGCCACGTCCCCTCACACCCTTGTCGCTCGTGGGCGGCGGACTGCGCTGGGTGGAGCCGCAGTTGCACCTGGAGCGGGGCGAAGTCTGGTGCGTACTGGAGGAGTTCACCGGTGACGGGCCCACCGACGTGCGCCGGGTCGTGGCCGCCGTGCCGCTGGACGGATCGGCGGAGCAGGACCGGGACGCCGTACGCGAACTCACCGACGACCGGCACCGGTTCGTCACGGGGCCGCGAGTCTCGCCCGACGGGCGGCGCGCGGCCTGGCTCGCCTGGGATCACCCGCGGATGCCGTGGGACGGTACGGAACTGATGCTCGCCGACGTGGCCGGTGACGGGACGCTACGGAACGCCCAGCGGGCCGCGGGCGGCCCCGACGAGTCGATCGCCCAGGTCGACTGGGCCGCCGACGGCGCCCTGCTGTACTCCAGCGACCGCACCGGCTGGTGGAACCTGTACCGCGACGGCGAGCCCCTCTGCCCGCGTGAGGAGGAGTTCGGTGGACCGCTGTGGAAGATCGGCCGACGCTGGTTCGCGCCCCTCGCGGACGGACTGATCGCCGTCGTACATGGACGCGGCGCCACCGCGCTCGGCATCCTCGACCCGGAGACCGGCGAGGTCGTCGACGCGGCCGGACCCTGGACCGAGTTCGCGTCGAATCTCGCGGTGAACGGCAGCCGTGTCCTCGGTATCGCGGCCAGCCCGCGCAGCGCGTACGAGATCGTCGAACTCGAGGCCCGCATCTGCCACGCCCGCGTCATCGGCGACGCCCACGACGACCCCGTGGACCCCGCGTACTACCCGGAACCGCAGATCCGCACCTTCGCCGGACCCGCCGGACGCGAGATCCACGCCCACATCTACCCGCCGCACCACCCCGGCTGTATCGCCCCCGGCGACGAACTCCCGCCCTACGTCGTCTGGGCCCACGGTGGCCCCACCGACCGTGCCCCGCTCGTCCTCGACCTGCAGATCGCCTACTTCACCTCGCGCGGCATCGGCGTTGCCGAGGTCAACTACGGCGGATCCACCGGCCACGGCCGCGCGTACCGCAACCGGCTGCGCGAGCAGTGGGGCGTGGTCGACGTCGAGGACTGCGCGGCCGTCGCGCTCGCGCTCGCCGACGAGGGCACCGCGGACCGCGACCGGCTCGCCATCCGGGGTGGCAGCGCGGGCGGCTGGACCGCGGCCACGTCCCTGACGAGCACCGACGTCTACGCCTGCGGAACCAGCCTCTATCCGATCCTCGACCTCGCGGGCTGGGGCGCCGACGAGACGCACGACTTCGAGTCCCAGTACCTGGAAACCCTCGTCGGACCGTTCGCCGACGTACCCGCCCGGTACGCCGAACGGTCGCCCACCGAGCACGCCGACCGGATCACCGCACCCTTCCTGCTGCTCCAGGGCCTCGACGACGTCGTCTGCCCTCCCGCCCAATGCGAACGGTTCCTGGCCCGGATGGAGGGACGACGCGTGCCGCACGCGTACATCGCCTTCGAGGGCGAGGGCCACGGCTTCAGACGCGCGGACACGATGGTGCGCGTCCTGGAGTCCGAACTCTCCCTGTACGCCCAGGTCTTCGGCCTCAACCCACCCGGCATCCCCACCCTGGAGCTCGCCAAGTGAAGCCCCTCGTACGCCCCCGCCGACTGGCCCCCGGCGCCCGTGTCGCCGTCGTCGCGCCCAGCGGTCCGGTGCCCGAGGAGCGGCTGGATGCGGGGCTCGACATCCTGCGGGGCTGGGACCTGGACCCGGTCGTGGGGCCCCATGTCCTCGACCGGCACCCGGAGTTCGCGTACCTGGCGGGCACGGACGCCGACCGCGCCGCCGACTTCCAGGCCGCCTGGTGCGACCCGACGATCGACGCGGTGCTGTGCGCCCGCGGTGGCTACGGCGCGCAACGCATGGTCGACCTGCTGGACTGGGACGCGCTGCGGGCCGCGGGCCCCAAGGTGTTCCTCGGCTACAGCGACATCACCGCACTGCACGAGGCGTTCGCGACACGCATGGCCCTCGTGACGCTGCACGGCCCGATGGTCGCGTCCGTCGACTTCCTGAAGAACGCGCGGGCACAGGAGCACTTGCGGGCAACGCTGTTCGAGCCGGAGTCGGTCCGGACCATCACATCGGGCGGGCCTGCGCTCGTGCCGGGCCGGGCACGCGGCGTCCTCCTCGGCGGCTGCCTCTCCCTGCTCGCCGCCGACCTGGGCACTCCTTGGGCCCGCCCCTCGGCACGCGGTGGCCTGCTCTGCCTGGAGGACGTGGGCGAGGAGACGTACCGCCTGGACCGCTACCTCACCCAACTCCTGCGCGCGGGCTGGTTCGACGGGGTCGCCGGGATCCTGCTCGGCTCTTGGGCCGAGTGCGCCCCGTACGAAGAGGTACGGGCTCTTGTCCTCGACCGGCTCGGCAGGCTCGGGGTGCCGATCGCGGAGGAGTTCGGCTTCGGCCACGGCGAGGGGGCGCTGACGATTCCGTTCGGGGTACGGGCGGAGCTGGACGCGGAGGAGGCAGGCCTGACATTGGACGTACCTGCGCTGCTGTAGCGGTGGAGGGTTACGGTTAAAAGGTGGGCCGAACGAACCGCTACCTCGCCGAAGGCACCCGCGTAGGCATACGCCACTACCGCTACGAAGACGCCTCCGAGTTCACCGCCCGCGTGCGCGAGAGCAAGGACCTGCACCACCCTTGGCTCTTCCCGCCGGCCAGTGCCAGCGCCTACGCCGCGTACGCGAAACGCCTCATCGAGGACCCCACGAAGGCCGGCTTCCTGGTCTGCGAGAAGAGCGGCGGCGACATCGCCGGGTTCATCAACATCAACAACATCGTCGAGGGCGGCTTCCTCAACGGAGCGCTGGGATACGGCGCCTTCGCGCACGCCGCGGGCCGCGGGCTGATGAGGGAGGGCCTCGAACTGGTCGTACGGTACGCGTTCGGCAGGCTCGGTCTGCACCGGCTGGAGATCAACGTCCAGCCGGACAACGCCGCCTCGATCGCGCTCGCTCGCCGCTGCGGCTTCCGGCTCGAGGGCTTCTCGCCGGACTTCCTCTTCATCGACGGCGCCTGGCGGGATCACGAACGCTGGGCCATCACCGCGGAGATGCTGCGAACGTGACCCCGATTCGGAATCCGGTGTGAACCCCGCGGCGCATGGGAACCCGGTGATCCCGCACGTCGGGAAGGAGGCGGATCCCATGAACACCAGGCCGCACGATCCCGGGGCCGACCCCGAGGACGAGGGCATGCCGGATCTGCAGGACGGTACGCCCGAGCAGCAGGAGTCCAGCGATCCGCAGCAGCTGCCCGTCGCCGGGGACGAGCCGACGATCGCCGAGGAGCGGGACACCACCGTGAACGAGGTGATCGAGCGTGAATCGCTCGACGAGCGGATCGCGGACGAGGAGCCAGAGGTCGACGCGGGGTCCGAGCCGGGTCCGGCCGAGGAGCAGGCCGGGCTGCTCTACGACGAGCCGGACCCCGATCTGCCGCGCAACCAGGACGTCTACGCGCAGGAGGGCGCGACCCGCGGGCTCTCGGCCGAGGAGGACGCGGTGCGGATCAGGGACGAGGAGGACTTCGGGGAGGACGAGCTGACCTGAGGGCAGCCCGCTACGCGGGTGCGCCCCGGTCCGCGTATTCGTACACCGTGCCGTCCGGGTGCAGCGCGATCAGGTTGCGGCCCGCGGGGGTGGCCACGGGGCCGGCGAGGACCTGTGCGCCCGAGTCGGTGAGGACCTGACGGGCTTCGTCGACGTCCTTCACGGCGATGGTCGCCGCGACCTTCCGGAGCACCTCCAAGTCGGCCTCCGGTCCGCTCATCAGCAGAAAGCAGCCGACCGCGGCGACCGAGACACCACCGCGCTCGAAGCGCATGGCTCTGCCGCCCGCCAGCTTCTCGTAGAAGGGGACCGTAGCGTCCAGGTCCTCGACGCAGATACGCAGCGTGGCTCCCAGAATCTCCATGCCGACGAGCCTAGTTGGGGCAGGCCGGGAACGAGATCGTTTCGGCCGGATCCCGGACGGCGTGCCGGATCCCGGGTGGCGTTACGGGTGCGGGGGCGCGGGTACCCGGCCGCCATGGACCACACCGATCACCTGGAACACCTGGACAAGAACCTGGTCGACGAACTGGCGCAGGTGGCCCGGGACGCCGTACGCGACGAACTGCGTGAGCAGACCCGCAAACAGCGCCGCGCCGCCGCCCTGTACGCCACGTCCGGCGCCGTCGCCCTCTACGCGGGCGCCGCCCTGGCCCTGACCCTCGGGCTGCTGCTCGCGCTCGGCCTGCCCGACTGGGCGGCCGCACTGATCACCGCCGCCGTGCTCGGCGCACTGGCGTACGTGCTGCGGGGCGCGGCCCGGCCCTCCGCCTCCCGGCCCACCCCGGAGCGCGCCGCCGAGGAGACCCACGGTGAGCGTGGGGTCGTCGGCGGTACGCCGCCCACCGGGCCCGGCTCGTCCGCGTACCCGCCGGTGCCGCCCGTCGCGCCCGGTGGCGTGGGCGGAGCGACGGGCGCACCCGGTGCGGGCGCACCGCCGCCCACGCCCACCAAGGGCGGGCCCGCGGATCCCGAAGCACCGCACCACCGGGCCCGGTGAGCCATGACGCGCCGCAGAGCCGTTGTGGTGACCGGGGCCAGCGGCGGCGTGGGCCGGGCCGCGGCCCGCGCCTTCGCCGCCCGTGGCGACCGGGTGGCCCTGCTCGCCCGGGGCCGTGACGGTCTTGCCGCGGCGGCGGACGAGGTGACACAGGCCGGTGGTGAGGCGCTCGTCGTCGCCGTCGACGTCGCCGACGCCAAGGCCGTCGAGGACGCCGCCCAGCGGGTCGTCGACGCCTTCGGGAAGATCGACGTCTGGGTCAACAACGCCTTCGCCGGGGTCTACGCGCCGTTCACCGAGATCACGCCCGACGAGTTCCGCCGGGTCACCGAAGTGACGTACCTGGGCTATGTGTTCGGCACCCGGGCCGCGCTGCGGCACATGCTGCCGCGCGACCGGGGCGCGATCGTGCAGGTCGGTTCGGCGCTCGCGTACCGCGGGATTCCGCTGCAGTCGGCGTACTGCGGGGCCAAGCACGCGATCCAGGGCTTCAACGAGTCGGTGCGCTGCGAGCTGCTGCACGAGGGCTCGCGGGTGCGTACGACCATGGTGCAGCTGCCCGCGGTCAACACCCCACAGTTCGACTGGGTGTTGAGCCGTATGCCGAGCCGGGTCCGTCCCGTCGCGCCCATCTACCAGCCGGAGGTCGCCGCCCGGGCCATCGTGCACGCGGCCGGGCATCCGAGGCGCCGCGAGTACTGGGTGGGCGGCTCCACGGTCACCACGCTGGTGGCCAACGCCGTGGCCCCCGGGCTCCTCGACCGCTATCTGGCCCGTACGGGGTTCGACGCCCAGCAGGAAGCCGGGCGAGAACGAGAAGAGGCGGCCCGCTACGCCCGTTACGACGGCCACGGCAACCTGTGGACTCCGGCCGACGGGCCGCACGGCCATGACTACGGGGCGCACGGGCGCTTCGACGGTGAGTCGTTGCCGGGCAGTTCGCAGGAGTGGGTGTCCCGGAACCGGGGGCGGATGGGGGCAGGGCTGGCTGTGGGAGGAGTCCTTGCGGTTGCCGCACGGCTCACGCGCAGGCCGCTTGCCGAACAGCTCAGGCGTAGACACCGAGTCCACTGAATCAGGACCCCTGCGAGTCAAGCGACCCGGAACTCCTCCACCTCCTCCGTCCGCAGCGTCAGCCCATGGCCGACGCCCCCGTCCGGGCGGACCTCGCCGCCCGTGGGATCCAGCGCGCCGTCGAAGAACATCGACTCGATGCGGACGTGGTCGTGGAACCACTCGATGTGGCGGAGGTTGGGGATGGCGGCGGCGACCGCGGCGTGCGCGTGCGGGGCACAGTGCGCGGAGATCTCCAGGCCGTGGGACTGGGCGAGCGCGGCGGCCCGGAGGAACTCCGTGAGGCCGCCGCACCGGGTGGCGTCGACCTGGAGGCAGTCGACGGCGCCGGCCGCGATCATGCGGGCGAAGTACGGCAGGTCGTAGCCGTACTCGCCCGCCGTGACGTCGCACAGCAGCGCGTCCCGGACGAGCCGCAGACCCGTCAGGTCGTCCGAGGACACCGGTTCCTCGAACCAGCCCACGCCGTACTCGGCGAGCGTGCCCCCGACACGTATCGCCTGCTTGCGCGTGTAGGCGCCGTTCGCGTCGACGTACAACTCGGTCCCCGGGCCGATGACCTGGCGCGCGGCGCGTACCCGGTGCAGATCCCGGGCGACCGCCCGCCCCCAGCTCTCACCGATCTTGATCTTGACGCGTGGGATGTGCTGACCGTGCACCCAGCCGTTCAGCTGGGCCGCCAGATGCGTGTCGTGGTACGTCGTGAAGCCCCCGCTGCCGTACACGGGCACGGCCTCGTGGGCGGCGCCGATCAGGCGGGTGAGGGGGAGTTCGAGGAGGCGGGCCTTGAGGTCCCACAGGGCGATGTCGAGCGCTGAGATCGCGCAGGCCGCGACGCCGGGCCGGCCCGCGTTGCGCACCGTGCGGCACAGCGTTTCGTGGGCGGCCGGGATGTCGAACGCGTCGAGTCCCGTGACGACCGGCGCGAGCTGTTCGCGCAGCAGGTCCCCGACGGCGGCCGGGCCGTAGGTCCAGCCGGTGCCGGTCGCGTCGCCCGCGGTCACCTCGACGATCACCATCGTCGTGGTGTCCCAGGCGAGCGTGCCGTCCGCCTCGGGCGCGTCGGTCGGCACGGTGTACGTGGACACGACGGGCGGCTGGAGCTCCACCTGGACCTTCACCGGCCACCTCGCACGGTCCGGACAGCCGACCCGGTCCGGACGGCCGGGAGAGGAGAAACCGTCCGGACCGAGAACCCATGGGTCATCAGCGCACCCCCTGCTGGAGCTGCGGCAGCACCTTCGTGCGGTAGAAGTCGAAGAAGCCGCGCTGGTCGGGGCCGATCTGGTTGACGTAGATCCGGTCGAAACCGGCCTCCGCGAACGCGTTGAGGGCGCCGACATGGTCGTCCACGTCGTCCCCGCACACCACGTTCTGGCTCACCATGTCCTCGGTGATCAGCGGCTGAAGCTGCTCGAAATGGCGGGGCGAGGGCAGGACCTGGCCCATCTCGCCGGGCAGCAGCTGGTTGGCCCGGAGCCGGTGGACCGTGCGTACGCACTCGTCGCGGTCCTGGCCGTAACAGACTTTCGTGCCGCCGCTGACCGGTTTGCCGCCACCGCCGCCCTTGCGGAACTGCTCCACCATCGACTCCTCCGGCATCATCGTGATGTAGCCGTCGCCGACGCGGGCCGCGAGTGCGGTCGCCTGCGGTCCGAAGCCCGAGATGTCGATCGGGACGGGCTCCTCGGGGACGGTGTAGAGGCGGGCGTTCTGGACCGTGTAGTGGGGTCCGGCGTGGTTGATCTCCTTGCCGGTGAAGAGCTGGCGCATCACCTGGATCGACTCCTCCAGCATCTCCAGGCGGACATGCGCGGGCGGCCAGGCGTCCCCGAAGATGTGCTCGTTCAGGGCCTCTCCGCTGCCGACGCCGAGCCGGAAGCGGCCGTTCGTCATCACCGCGCTGGTCGCCGCGGCCTGCGCCACCACCGCCGGGTGCATCCGCACCGTCGGGCAGGTGACCGCCGTGCCGATCGGGAGCGACACCGCCTCGGACAGGGCGCCGATCACGGACCACACGAAGGGGCTCTGGCCCTGCGCGTCGTTCCACGGGTGGTAGTGGTCCGAGATCCACAGCGACTGGAAACCGGCCTGCTCGGCCATCCGCGCCTGCTCGACCAGATCGGCGGGACCGAACTCCTCGGTGGACAGGAAACAGCCGTACTCGACCATGGGGGCACCTCCGCGACGGGGCGGGTCGGGGTCCTGGTCCGGGTATCCCGGGGGTCCGGCGCGAAACGCCGCTGCCCAGGGCAGGCGGACGTTTGGGTGCCCGGGCCGGGGGGACGCGGAAAGCCCGTACGAGCGACCCCTATGAGCGATCCGCCGGAGGCGAACATGAGCCGACCCCGCGTCGTGATCGTCGGTGCCGGCTTCGCCGGGTACCAGACGGCACGCACCCTGTCCCGGATCGCGCGGGGCAGGGCCGAGATCACTCTGCTGAACCCGACGGACTACTTTCTGTATCTGCCCCTGCTGCCCCAGGTCGCCGCCGGGGTGCTCGAACCGCGCCGGGTCACCGTCTCGCTCGCCGGCACCCTGCCGCGCGTACGGCTGGTGCTCGGGGAGGCGGACGGGATCGACCTCGAAGGGCACTCCGTGCACTACACGGATCCCGAGGGGGACGGCGGCAGGCTCGCGTACGACCGGCTGGTGCTGGCCGTCGGCAGCGTCAACAAGCTGCTGCCCGTGCCCGGTGTCGCCGAGCACGCGCACGGGTTCAGGGGGCTGCCGGAGGCGTTGTATCTGCGCGATCACGTGATACGGCAGGTGGAACTCGCGGCGGCCTCCGACGATCCCAAGAGCTGTGCGTCGCGGTGCACCTTCGTGGTGGTCGGCGCCGGCTATACGGGGACCGAAGTCGCCGCCCAGGGGCAGCTGTTCACCGACGCGCTGGTACGCAAGCAGCCGCTCAGGCAGGGCATACGGCCGCGCTGGCTGCTGCTGGACATCGCTCCGCGTGTGCTGCCCGAGCTCGACGAACGCCTCTCGCGTACGGCGGACCGTGTGCTGCGGGGGCGTGGCGTCGAGGTCCGCACGGGGACCTCGGTGGAGGAGGCGACGTCGACCGGAGTGCGGCTCAGCGACGGGGAGTTCATCGACACCCGCACCCTTGTGTGGTGTGTCGGGGTACGGCCCGATCCGCTCGTCGAGGGGCTCGGGCGGCCGCTGGAGCGCGGCCGGCTGCTTGTCGACCCGTATCTCCAAGTGCCGGGCCATCCCGAGGTGTTCGCGTGCGGCGACGCTGCCGCCGTGCCGGATCTGGAGAAGCCCGGCCAGTACACGCCGATGACCGCCCAGCACGCCTGGCGGCACGGCAAGGTCGCGGGCCGCAACGTCGCCGCCTCACTCGGCTTCGGCGAGCGCCGCGAATACCGCCACCGCGACATGGGCTTCACCGTCGACCTCGGCGGCGTGAAGGCCGCCGCCAATCCGCTCGGCGTTCCGCTGTCCGGTCCGCTCGCGGGGGCCGTCACCCGCGGCTACCACCTGGCCGCGATGCCCGGCAACCGGATCCGGGTCGCCGCCGACTGGTTCCTGGACGCCGTACTCCCGCGCCAGGCTGTCCAATTGGGCCTGGTCCGCTCTTGGTCGGTCCCCCTGGACACGGCTTCTCCCGAACTGGCCCGGGTGGCGGGCCCACCACAGAACCGCCCCGCTCCGGTCACGCGCGGGGCGCCCGCCGCGACGCAGGGGGCCGACACCCACGCGGTCCCGGATCCGGGCAGGCCGGGGGCGACGGGGCCGAGGAAGTCGGCGGTGCTGGACCCCGGGAGGCCGGGGGCGCCTGGTGACGACCGGGCTGGTTCCGCTGACGCGACGGAACCGGGCCCTGGCGGTCCGGGCTCTGGCGGATCCGCGACGCCCGGTGCCGACGAGCCTGCCTCCGGCAGGTCTGCGGCTTCTGGTACGGGTGAGTCCGTCGCGTACAGGCCTATGGCGTCCGGTCCCGGCGGACCCGGCTCGGGTCGGCCGGGGGCATCCGGCTCCGACAAGCCCGCCCCCGCCGAGCCGGAGGCATCCGGTTCCGACAAGCCCCGTCCCGCCCGGCCGGCAGGCCCCCGCCCCGACAACCCCCCGGAAGGAGCGTCATGAAGAGCCGTCAACTTGTTGAGCTTGGGCAGCAGTTGCGAGTGGACAGTGTGCGGGCGGCGGCTTCGGCCGGGTCCGGGCATCCGACTTCCTCGATGTCCGCCGCCGATCTGATGGCCGTGCTGCTTGCCCGGCATCTGCGGTATGACTTCGAGCGGCCCGCCCATCCAGGTAACGACCGGTTCATCCTCTCCAAGGGGCATGCCTCGCCTCTGCTGTACGCCGCTTACAAGGCGGCCGGGGCCATCAACGAGACCGAGTTGATGACCTTCCGGCGGCTCGGGAGCCGGCTCGAGGGGCATCCGACGCCGCGGCGGCTGCCGTGGGTGGAGACGGCCACCGGGGCACTTGGGCAGGGGCTGCCCGTCGGGGTCGGGATCGCGCTGTCCGGGAAGCGGCTCGACCGGGTCGGCTACCGGGTCTGGGTGCTGTGCGGCGACAGCGAGCTGGCCGAGGGCTCCATATGGGAGGCGGCCGAGCACGCCGCGTACGAGCACCTCGACAACCTCACCGCCATCGTCGACGTCAACCGGCTCGGCCAGCGCGGCCCCACCCGGCACGGCCACGACCTCGATGCGTACGCCCGCCGCTTCCAGGCCTTCGGCTGGCACACGGTCGAGGTCGACGGACACGACGTGGACGCCGTCGACCGCGCGTACGGCGAGGCCATCTCCACCGTCGGGCAGCCGACCGTGATCCTCGCCCGCACCCTCAAGGGGAAGGGCGTCGAGGCCGCCCAGGACCGTGAGGGGCTGCACGGCAAGCCGCTCAAGGACCCCGCCGAGGCGATCGCGGAACTCGGCGGTGTGCACGACGTCCGCGTCGAGGTCCAACCCCCGCCCGCCGCCCGGATGTTGCACGCCGTACGGACCGGACACCTCGACCTGCCGCGCTACGAGCTCGGCGACCAGGTGGCCACCCGCGACGCCTTCGGCCAGGCGCTCGCCGCGCTCGGCACGGCACGCGGCGACATCGTCGCTCTCGACGGCGAGGTGAGCGACTCGACGCGCTCCGAGTACTTCGCGAAGGACCACCCCGACCGGTTCTTCGAGTGCTACATCGCCGAGCAGCAGCTCGTCGCCGCCGCCGTGGGACTGGCGACCCGCGGCTGGGTGCCGTACGCCTCGACCTTCGCCGCGTTCCTCACCCGCGCCCACGACTTCATCCGCATGGCGTCGGTCAGCGGCAGCGGCATCAACCTGATCGGCTCGCACGCGGGCGTCGCCATCGGCCAGGACGGGCCCTCGCAGATGGGCCTGGAGGACCTGGCGATGTTCCGCGCGCTGCACGACTCGACCGTGCTGTACCCGTGCGACGCCAACCAGACGGCCCATCTCGTCGCCGCGATGGCGGGCTGCGAGGGCATCCGCTATCTGCGGACCTCGCGCGGCGCCTCGCCCGTCGTCTACGGACCGGGCGAGGAGTTCCCGATCGGCGGCAGCAAGGTGCTGCGCGTCTCCGCCCAGGACCGGCTGACCCTCGTCGCCGCCGGAGTGACCGTGCACGAGGCCCTGACCGCCGCGGACCGGCTCGCGGAGGACGGCATCCCCGTCCAGGTCATCGACCTGTACTCCATCAAGCCCGTCGACCGGCTCACCCTGCGCGAGGCCGCCGAGCACACCGGCTGCCTGATCACCGTCGAGGACCACCGCGAGGAGGGCGGCCTCGGTGACGCGATCCTCGACGCCTTCCTCGACGGCCGCCCGATGCCCCGCCTGGTCCGCCTCGCCGTGCGCACCATGCCCGGCTCGGCCTCGCCCGCCGAGCAGCTGCACGCCGCGGGCATCGACGCCGAGTCGATCGCGGCCGCGGCAAAGCTGCTGGTCGAGCACGCGGTCGTGCGATGAGAGCCACCGATACACGCGTACGGACCGCTATCCGCGTACGGAGGGAATGACCATGGGCGGCACACAGACCGTACGGGCCGGCCGGCGCACCGTGGAGGTGCACCGGCCCGACAAGGTGCTGTTCCCCGGTGAGGGGCGGGCCAGGGAGTACACCAAGGAGGACCTCGTCGCCTACTACCGGGAGGTCGCGCCCTTCATGCTGCCGCATCTGCGAGGGCGGCCACTGATGCTGGAGCGGCACCCGGACGGTCTCGACGGACCCCGGTTCATGCAGAAGAACCTCCAGAAACACGATCCGGACTGGATCAACCGCATCGAGGTGCCCAAGGAGGGCGGCACCGTCTGCCACCCCGTGTGCGACGACACCGCGACCCTGCTCTACCTCGCCGACCAGGCCTGTCTGACCCTGCACCGCTGGCTGGCCCGGGTCGACGGGATCGACCGGCCCGACCTGCTGGTCTTCGACCTCGACCCGGTCGGCGACGACTTCGGCTCCGTACGCCGGGCGGCTCGGCAGCTCGGCGAACTCCTCGACCGGATCGAGCTGCCGTCCGCACTGATGACCACCGGCTCACGCGGCCTGCATGTCGTCGTGCCGCTCAACGGACACCACGACTTCGACGAAGCACGCGAGTTCGCCAAGGCCGTCGCCGACACACTCGCCGACGCGCACCCCGACGACCTCACCACGGCCGCCCGCAAGAAGGACCGCGGAGACCGGCTCTACGTCGACGTACAGCGCAACGCGTACGCACAGACCGCCGTCGTCCCCTTCACCGTGCGCGCCAGGCCCGGCGCCCCGGTGGCCACACCCATCAGCTGGGACCAGCTGGACGATCCGGACCTCGGCCCCGGCCGCTGGACCATCGAGGACGCCGTCGACCAGGCCCGTACCGACCCCTGGTCCGCTCTGCCGCGCCGCGGACGGGCACTGGGGCCCGCGCGGCGCAAGCTCGACACCCTGCGATAAGGGGTTTGGCGCATGGCGTAGGGGCCACTCGAAAGGCGAGGTGGGGCCATGGCTGACACATCCAATAAATCAAGTTCACGAGGTTCCGCAGAAACCCGGAAAGACCGGCAGAACGGTCCGGCGGACGAGATGCCGAGCCCCATGGAGGTGTTGCGCCACGCGCGCGCCCAGCTCGCGGAACTCACCGGCATGGCAGCCGAGTCCGTGTCGTCCTTCGAACGCACCGAGGACGGCTGGGCGCTGGAGATCGAGGTTCTGGAACTCGCCAGGGTCCCCGACACGATGAGCCTGCTCGCGAGCTACGAGGTGACCCTCGACCCTCATGGCGAGCTCACCGGCTACCGGCGCGTTCGCCGTTACGAACGCGGGCGGGCCGAGCCACACAGGCCCGGCGGCCGGTAGGCCGCCCACCCGCGCATATACCCGCAACTTACAAGGAGGAACGGTCGGCATGACCGTCGTCCCAGCCCAGCAGACCGGCGGCGGAGGCGGCACCAGCGGTCTCTACGACGTGCTGGAGCTTGTCCTGGACCGAGGGCTCGTCATCGACGCCTTCGTCCGGGTGTCCCTTGTCGGTATCGAGATCCTGAAGATCGACGTCCGTGTCGTCGTCGCCAGCGTCGACACTTATCTGCGCTTCGCGGAGGCATGCAACCGGCTCGACCTGGAGGCAGGCCCGCACAAGAGCCCCGGCCTGCCCGACCTGGTCGGCGAGATCACCGAGTCCGGCGCGCGCGGCAAGTCCAAGGGCGCGCTGTCCGGCGCCGCCGAGACGATCTCCGACGCCTTCAAGCAGGCCCGTGAGGAGGGTCAGAGGGAGCGCCAGGGTGAACGCCAGGCCGAGTCCGGGCCGCGCGCCCGCAAGGCCACGGCCGCGCGCAAGAAGGAGGAGCAGGAGTGAGCACGTACGTCTACGGCATCACCGCCGGCTCGCATCCTTCGCTTCCCGAGGGCATGGACGGCGTCGGCGCCCCGGCGTGCCCCGTGCGCGTCATCCAGGAGAGCGGTCTCGCCGCGGTCGTCAGTGACGCCCCCGAGGGACTGCGGCCCAAGCGCCAGGACCTGCTGGCCCACCAGAACGTGCTGGCCGAGGTCGGCGCGGGTGGCCCAGTACTGCCCATGCGGTTCGGCAGCATCGCGACCGACGATGCCACCGTCGCCGGGGTGCTGGCCGAACGCGCGGACCACTACAAGGAACGCCTCGACGCGCTGGCCGGCAAGGTCGAGTACAACGTCAAGGCCAGCCACGAGGAAGAGGCCGTACTGCACCGCGTGATGTCCGAGAACCCGGAGGTCCGTGCGCTCACCGAGGCCAACCGGCAGGCGGGCGGCGGCAGTTACCAGCAGAAGCTGCGGCTCGGCGAGATGGTGGTGGCCGCGGTGAAGTCCCGTGAGGCGGAGGACGCCGCCGAACTCCAGCACGCCCTGGAGCCGGTCGCCGACGCCGTGAGCGCGGGCCCCGAGTCCACCGGATGGCTGGCCAACCTGTCGTTCCTGGTGGCCCGCGACTCGGCGGAGATGTTCCTCACCGCCGTCGAGCAGGTCCGCAAGAGCCATCCGCACCTCGATGTGCGGGTCAACGGACCGCTGCCGCCGTACAGCTTCGTCGACCCGGGCCCCTCCGAGCCGGCGGACGCCACGATCGCCGCGGACACCGGAGCGGAGCCAACCCAGGAACGGACCAAGGAGCGAATCCAGGAGTGAACTCATGGGACTGATCGGTGAGGTGCTGCTGCTGCCGTTCGCCCCGGTGCGCGGCAGCGCATGGGTTGTCAGACAGGTGCTGAACGAGGCCGAGCGGATCTACTACGACCCGGCCACCGTCCGGACCGAACTCGCCCAGCTCGAGGAGCGGCTCGAGTCGGGCGAGATCGATGAGGAGGAGTTCGACCGACTCGAGGACGAGCTTCTCGACCGGCTGGAGATCGCCATGCGCGGCAACGCGGGAACAAGCGAGTGGACGTGACCATGAACCGAGTGGGACTGGGCCTCGCGGTAGGGGCCGGATACGTCCTCGGACGTACGAAGAAGATGAAGATGGCGTTCGCCGTCGGCACCCTGGTGGCCGGCAAGCGGATGCATCTGAGCCCGCGGGCGCTCGCGGATCTGGTGAATCAGCAGCTGCAGAACAACCCGCAGGTCAAGGAGATCGGCGACCAGCTGCGCGAGGACCTGAGTGGAGTCGGCAAGGCAGCGTCCGGTGCGCTGGTCGAGCGGCGGATCGACGCACTGGCGGACCGGCTGCACGGCCGGACCGAGCAGGTCCGCGGGCAGCTCGCGGATGTGACACCGGACGTGCCGGGTCTCCGGGACGAAGAGGAGCCCGAGGACGAACGCGAGGAGTTCGAAGAAGAGGAATCCGAAGAACCGGACGAGGCTGCTGAGGCTGAGGGTGAGTCCGAAGAGCCGGAGGCGGAGGAGCGCGAGGAGGCCGAGGCCGAGGAGCCGCAGCAGGGCGCCGCCAAGAGGGCGGCGAAGAAGGCACCGGGCAAGAAGTCCGCTTCGAAGGGGCCGGCGAAGAAGGCCCCCGCCAAGGAGACGGCGGCGAAGTCCGCCAAGAAAGCGCCCGCGAAGAAGACGGCCGCACGCGGCCGAGCTGCCGAGGGGAGGCAGGGACGATGACGGACACCCTCGGGACGGCGACGGGCCGGGCCAAGAACGGCCTCGGCACGGCGACGGGCCGGGCCAAGAACGGCCTCGGCACGGCGACGGAACAGGCGAAGGAGACGAAGGGCGGCGGCCTCGGCGGTCTGGGAGGCGTCGCGCAGAGCGAAGCCGCCGACCGGCTCAAGGCGGAGCTCCAGGAATACCTCGCGGCCCAGGCCCAGCACCTGCTGATCGGCTTCGGCCGCAAACTCGGCGAGACGACCGGCAAGCTCAACGACATCGCCGAGGGCAACAGCCCCGGCTTCGCGCGCCTCGCCCTGAACGGCGCCCGCAAACTCGCCGAGGGCAAGGGGCCGCTGAGGTCCGCCCTGGAGCTCGGCGCGGGCCGGGCCAAGGACAAAGTGCTCGGCGCCTTCAAGGGCATGGCCGGCGGCAAACGCAAGGGCCGCGCCGGCAAGAAGCCCACGGTCATCATGGAGTTCATTGACGTCGGCGTGCCACTGCGCACGGCGTACGACCAGTGGACCCAGTACCAGGACTTCAGCACCTTCGCAAAGGGCGTCAAGGGTGCGAACCGCGTCGACGACACCACCTCCGACTGGCAGCTCAAGGTCTTCTGGTCCAACCGCAGTTGGAAGGCCAACACCACGGAACAGGTGGCGGACGACCGGATCTCCTGGACGTCGGAGGGCAGCAAGGGCACGACGAAGGGCGTCGTCTCCTTCCACTCCCTCGCCGAAAACCTCACTCGCATCCTGCTGGTCATCGAGTACTACCCCCAGGGGCTCTTCGAGAAGACCGGCAACATCTGGCGCGCCCAGGGCCGCAGGGCCCGCCTCGACCTCAAGAACTTCGCCCGCTTCATCGCGATCAAGGGTGAGGCAGAGGACAGCTGGCGCGGGGAGATCCGCGACGGCGAGGTGGTCCGCAGCCACGAGGACGCGCTCGCCGAGGAGAGCGAGGAAACAGAGGAGGAAGAGGGCGCCTACGAGGAGGAGGGCCCGAACGGCGAAGAGGAAGAGGAAGCGGAAGAGGAGCCTGAGGACGAATACGAGGACGAAGAGGTGCTTGAGGGCGAGGAGGAACAAGAGGAACCTGAGGGCGAGTACGAGGAGGAAGACGAGTACGAGACCGCCCAGGGCGGGAGCCGCCGATGACCACTCCCGGCCGGCTCCCCGAACCGTACGGGCGCGACACCAGCGCTAATCTCGCCGACATCCTTGAGCGCGTGCTCGACAAGGGCATCGTGATCGCGGGCGATATCCGGATCAATCTGCTCGACATCGAACTGCTTACGATCAAGCTGCGGCTCATTGTCGCCTCCGTCGACAAGGCGAAGGAGATGGGGATCGACTGGTGGGAGGACGACCCGGCGCTGTCCACGCGTGCGCGCCGCGACGAACTGGCCCGTGAGAACGCCGAGTTGCGTGCTCACGTCGCTGAACTGGAGCGCGGGGAAGTCGTCGGGCGCCGGGAAGTCGGGCGCGGGCGCACCCGTACGGAGGAGCGCGGGCGCACCCGTACGGAGGAGGAGGCCCCATGAGCGGTCTGCGTTATGTCTATGCCGTCTGCCGCCCCTTCGGCTCCACCCTTCCCTCCCAGCTGACGGGCATCGCGGGCGTGCCGCCCAAGCAGCTGACCCATCACGGACTGGTCGCCATCGTCAGTGCCGTACCGGAGGAGGACTTCTCCGAGGAGCCGCTGAAGGCCCACCTGGAGGACCTGGACTGGCTCAGCGCGACCGCGCGGGCCCACCAGAGCGTGATCGACGCGCTCACCGTGGTCACCTCGCCGCTGCCGCTGCGGCTCGCCACCGTCTTCCGGGACGACAGCGGCGTACGCACGATGATGGAGGCGCAGGAGGAGACCTTCCGCCGGACACTCGACCGGATCGAGGGGCGGGTGGAATGGGGCGTCAAGGTCTACGCGGAATTCTCGGAGTCCCCGGAGTCCTCGGATTCCCCGGGGTCCTCTGGATCCACAGAAGTTTCCGAGGATACTGGCGCGAAAAGCGTGAAAGGCGGCTCGGGGCGCGACTATCTGCGACAGCGGCGACAGCAGCGCAGAGCTCACGAAGAGAAATGGGAGCGGGTCGAGGAATTCGCGCACCGGCTGCACGACACCCTTTCTCGGTTCGCGGAGGACGCCCGCATCCACGCGCCGCAGAACCCGGCGCTGTCCCGCGCCTCAGGCCGCAATGTGCTCAACGCCGCCTATCTCGTACCGCGTGCGGAATCCGAGGAATTCGTGGAACTGGTGGACCGTACGAAAGGCGAGGAGCCGGGCCTTCGGGTGGAACTCACCGGCCCCTGGGCCGCGTACTCCTTCAGCGGCCCGGCGGGACAGGAGGACGTATGACCGTCGTCGAACGCCGGGAGATCGCCCTCGTCGACCTGCTCGACCGGCTGCTCGCGGGCGGGGTCGTCATCACGGGTGACCTGACTCTGCGGATCGCGGACGTCGATCTCGTACGCATCGACCTGAACGCACTCATCAGCTCGGTGAACGAACAGGTCCCCTCGCCCTGGCAGGAGCTGACGTGACAAACCGGAGGAACCGTCTGGACCTCGAGCCGGACACCGTGGAACGGGATCTGGTCAAGCTTGTGCTGACCGTCGTCGAGCTGCTGCGGCAGCTGATGGAGCGGCAGGCGATCCGGCGTTTCGACACCGGGGAGCTGACGGAGGACCAGGAGGAGCGGATCGGGCTGACGCTGATGCTCCTCGAGGACCGGATGGCCGAACTCCGCGATCGCTACGGACTGCGGCCCGAGGACCTCAATCTGGACCTCGGGCCGCTCGGACCACTGCTCCCGAAGGAATAGCTACCAGCGATACCAACGGGACCTGGTGCCGGTCGTGGTGGTGCTGCGCATCAGGAATCCGAGCAGCCACACGACAAGAACCGCCAGGGCAATCCACCAGAGCAGTTTCACCGCGAATCCGGCACCGAAGAGGATCAGCGCCAGCAGCAGTACCAGCAGGATGGGAACCATATCTGCAACCTCCTCCTGGTGTCCGGGTTTCCCGAACTGGAGGAATCAGACCGGCTCAGACCGGATTTTCATGCTGGCTTTTCAGACAGGCTTTCGGCAGAGAATTTCTCCGTGCAGGCAGGAGAACCACGAGTCCTCCTGCCGCCCCCATTCCCGCCACGCCGCAGACACTGCTCGCAGTTGATCCTCCGTCGCATGGCCGCCCTCCGTGGCGCGCTCCGCGTACGCCGAGGCGAGGGTGCGGTCCGCCCACAGGCCGCTCCACCAGGCGCGCTCCTCGGCGGTGGCGAAGCACCAGGTGCTGGAGGAGGCGGTGATGTCGGTGAAACCGGCTTGCAGCGCCCAGGACTTGAGGCGCCGACCGGCGTCCGGCTCACCGCCGTTGGCGCGGGCCACCCGTAGATACAGGTCCAGCCAGTCGTCCATGCCGGGCGACTGTGGATACCAGACCATCCCCGAGTAGTCCCCGTCGCGCGCGGCGACGATGCCGCCGGGCTTGGTGACCCGGTACATCTCGCGCAACGCACGCACCGGATCTCCCACGTGTTGCAGCACCTGATGTGCGTGGACGACGTCGAAGGTGTCTTCCGGGTGGTCCAGCGCGTGGACGTCCGCGACCGCGAACTCGACGTTCGGCACGCCCCGTTCGGCGGCCGTGGCCCGGGCCTGGTCCAGGATGCCCGGCTCCTGGTCGACGCCGGTGACCCGGCCCTGAGGGACCAGCTTCGCCAGGTCGGCGGTGATGGTGCCGGGGCCGCAGCCGATGTCCAGGATCGTCATGTGGGGTTTGAGTGAACCGAGGAGGTACGCCGCCGAGTTGGCGGCCGTGCGCCAGGTGTGCGAGCGCAGCACGGACTCGTGGTGCCCGTGGGTGTAGACGGCGGTCTCCTTCGACATGACGTCCCCTTCCGTGGCGGTACCCGTGAGGTCACCGTACGCCGCTATGCCGAATAATGAGACCTGCATCTTGCGATACGGACAAGAGATGGAGAGCTGACCGGGCGATCAACGGTGGCCGAGCGGCCGGTACACGGTCAGCGCCTCCGGCAGCTTCTCCAGTGTCAACTCGCCCTCAACCTCGGTCACTTCACCGTCGTACGCCAGGAGCGTGCCGGGTGCGACGCCGTCCACGCGGAGGGCGCCGACCCGTACCGCCGCATGGACAGGGGAGCGGGTCAGCGGTCCCGCGACGGCCGCGGCGAGCAGCCGGACGGCGGGTTTGCGGCCCCCGTGCACGACCCGTACGTCCAGCCGGCCGTCCGCGAGGTCGTAGCGGCGGCCGGGGACCAGGCCCATGCGGTGGTACATGCCGTTGCCGGCGAACAGCAGCCACAACGGCCTTTCCCTGCCGCCGATCTCGGTCCGCAGCGGATGCCGGTCGGCCCGCAGCACGCGCAGCGCCGCGAGCACCCCGGCGGGCCAGCCGCCGATCCGCCGCGACCAGCGGTCCCGTTCCCGCACCAGCTCGGGATAGACGCCCAGGCTGCAGGTGTTGAGGAAGCAGCCGTCGACGTCGCCGGCCTTGAAGTAGCCCACATCCACGCGTACGGCGTCGCCGTGCTGGAGGGCCTGGCACAGATCGCGTACGTCCTCCACGCCCAGGTCGTACGCGAAGTGGTTGAGCGTTCCGCCGGGCAGCACCGCGAGCGGCAGGCCATGGCGCACGGCCACCTCGGCCGCCGCGTTCACGGAGCCGTCGCCGCCGCCGACGCCCAGCACCACGGCCCGCTCCGCCGCCTTCTCCAACTCCTCCCGCAGCTCGGCCGCTTCGCACTCCACGACCTCGGCACGCGGCAGTACGTCGCGCAGCAGACGTACGCGCTCCGGGGTGCCCGCGCCTTTGTTGGCGACGAGCACCAGGCCCTGGCCCTCGGGGAGCGCGGGCGCGTCCACGCGCGGGCGGCCCGGGGGCGGCAGCTGGTCGCGGGTCGGCACGAGGCCGCGTACGGCGTAGGCGGCGCCCGCGCCGAGTGCCGCGCCCGCGAGGACGTCGCTCGGAAAGTGGACGCCCGTGTAGACCCGGGAGAGGGCCACCGCGGCGGCGGCCGGAGCGACGGCCGCGCCCAGCGGCCGGGACTCCAGGGCGACGCCCGTCGCGAAGGCCGCCGCCGACGCCGAGTGCCCCGAGGGGAACGAGGTGGTGATGGGCTGCCGCTCCAGCTGACGGATCAGCGGTACCGCGTGCAGCAGCGGGCGCGGACGGCGCACCGTGCGCTTGCCGAGCGTGTTGATGGTCGCCGAGGCCAGGGCCAGCGAGGCGACACCCCGGGCGGCGGCACGACGGGCCTTCCGCGAGCGCGTCGCGGCGAGGGCGGTCGCCGTGGCGAACCACAGCACCCCGTGGTTGGCGCTGCGGCTGAGCCTCGGCAGCACGCGGTCGGCGCCCGGCCAGTGCCGGGCCGCCACGGCGTCGAAGAGCCGACAGTCCAGGGCCAGTAGGCGGTCGCGCAGGCCATGGCCGGGTTCCGGGACGGTGAGGTCTACATCTGCGGTCATGAGCTGCGGGTACCCCGCAGGCGCCCGACCGCGCATAACCGTTTGCCGCCCGCTCCCGCCGCCCGGACAATGCCCAACCATGGGACATCTGGAAGCGGCACACCTCGAGTACTACCTGCCCGAC
This sequence comes from Streptomyces pseudoechinosporeus, assembly GCF_054783935.1. Taxonomy (NCBI): domain Bacteria; kingdom Bacillati; phylum Actinomycetota; class Actinomycetes; order Kitasatosporales; family Streptomycetaceae; genus Streptomyces; species Streptomyces pseudoechinosporeus. The sequence continues at coordinate 64,825 of NZ_BAAGPS010000091.1, read as the reverse complement.
GGGAGGGCGCTCCTCGGCGATGTGTCCTTCCGGGTGGGCGAAGGAGCCGTGGTCGCACTGGTCGGGCCCAACGGCGCTGGGAAGACAACCCTGTTGCGGCTGATCTCGGGGGAGCTGAAGCCGCACGGCGGCACCGTCACGGTCAGCGGCGGGCTCGGCGTGATGCGGCAGTTCGTGGGGTCCGTACGCGACGAGACCACCGTGCGCGACCTGCTCGTGTCTGTCGCGCCGCCCCGGATCCGCGAGGTGGCAAAGGCCGTCGACGCCGCCGAGCACGCCATCATGACCGTCGATGACGAGGCCGCCCAGCTCCAGTACGCGCAGGCGCTCGCCGACTGGGCGGAGGTCCAGGGCTACGAGGCCGAGACGCTGTGGGACATCTGCACGATGGCCGCGCTCGGCGTGCCGTACGACAAGGCGCAGTTCCGCGAGGTGCGCACGCTCTCCGGCGGTGAGCAGAAGCGGCTCGTCCTTGAGGCGCTGCTGCGCGGCAGCGACGAGGTGCTGCTGCTCGACGAGCCGGACAACTACCTCGACGTGCCCGGCAAGCGCTGGCTGGAGGAGCGGCTGAAGGAGACGCGCAAGACCGTCCTGTTCGTGTCCCACGACCGGGAACTGCTGGCCCGCGCCGCCGAGAAGATCGTGAGCGTGGAGCCCGGCCCCGCGGGCGCCGACGCCTGGGTGCACGGTGGCGGCTTCGCCACGTACCACGAGGCGCGGCGTGAACGCTTCGCGCGCTTCGAGGAGTTGCGCAGGCGCTGGGACGAGAAGCACGCCCAGCTGAAGAAGCTGGTGCTGAATCTGCGTCAGGCGGCCTCGATCAGCCATGAGCTGGCCTCGCGCTACCAGGCCGCGCAGACCAGGCTGCGCAAGTTCGAGGAGGCGGGTCCGCCGCCGGAGCCGCCGCGCGAGCAGGACATCACGATGCGCCTGCACGGCGGCCGTACCGGCGTCAGGGCCATCACCTGCGAGGGACTTGAGCTCACCGGGCTGATGCAGCCCTTCGACCTTGAGGTCTTCTACGGCGAGCGGGTCGCCGTGCTGGGCTCCAACGGCTCCGGGAAGTCGCACTTCCTGCGGCTGCTCGCGGGCGGCGAGGTGGCGCACACGGGGGCGTGGAAGCTCGGCGCGCGCGTCGTGCCCGGCCACTTCGCGCAGACCCATGCCCACCCCGAGCTGGAGGGGCGCACGTTGCTCGACATCCTGTGGACCGAGCACGCCCAGGACCGCGGCGCCGCGATGTCCCGGCTGCGGCGCTACGAGCTGACCGCCCAGGCCGAGCAGCGCTTCGACCGGCTCTCCGGCGGCCAGCAGGCCCGCTTCCAGATCCTTCTGCTGGAGCTGGAGGGGTCCACGGCCCTGCTCCTCGACGAGCCCACCGACAACCTCGACCTGGAGTCGGCCGAGGCTCTGCAGGAAGGGCTGGAGGCATACCAGGGCACGGTCCTGGCCGTCACGCACGACCGCTGGTTCGCCCGCTCCTTCGACCGGTACCTGGTGTTCGGCAGCGACGGGAAGGTGCGCGAGACGACGGAGCCGGTGTGGGACGAGCGGCGGGTGGAGCGCGCCCGGTAGCCGACAGGGCCGTACCTGCCGTTGCTACGACCTTGTCTGCGGGGGCTCGGTCCAGCGGAGCAGCGCGCCCAGGCCGCCCACCGGAGCCGTCTGGGGCCCGGCCTCGGGCACGGCGGGCGTCAGCGACAGCGCCGGGGCGCCCGACGCGATCACGGATCGCAGCAGCGCGTCGTCCGCCCGTGCCGACCAGGGGCGCGGCTCGCCCAGCGTCTTCGTGTCGGTGCGCCGCACCGCCAGCTGGTCGGGGGCCTCGCCGACCCACACCTCACGGTGCGTGTCGGGCCCCTCCGGGATGATCAGCAACTCGTCGATCCGGTGCTCCCGGGCCGCCTCGATCACCGCCGGTACGCCCTCGACGGCGCCGACGTTCCCGTCCGCGTCCGGCGCCCGGGCCGCCATGAACCGTTCCAGGTCCTCGGCCGCCCTGCGCCGCACATGCTCCGCGCGGATCCGCTCCACGTCCTCGTCAAGCAGCCTGCTGCCGGGTCCGTGCGGTGCCTCCATCGTGCGGTCCTGCAGCCGCTGCGGCAGCCGCTCGTGCACGGCCCTCCGCTCGCGGTCGTCGCCGACGAGGATCAGCAGGTCGGCGCGGGTCTCCTCCTGGCACACGGCGAGCGCGTCGGCGATCTCCGCGGCGTTGTGCTCCCAGGTGTTCTCCACCCTGAGCTGGAAGTGCCGCTCCGACCAGTCGACCGTGCTCGTACGGTGCAGGGGCCACTGCCGCCCGGTCACCGAGCCCGCCTCCCGGCTGCCCAGCGCGGAGCGCAGCTCGAAGTCGGCGCCCCGCCGGTCGACGTACGCCACCACACAGACCGGGTCCTCACCGAGCAGATCGAGCAGCGGCGCGGTGTGCGGGAGCGCCGACCAGGTGACGGACAGCCCGCCCGGCGGGGGCGCGGTCAGCGCAGGGTCTAGGACGACCTGGCCACCGGTGGCGAACAGGGCCCGGCCATGCGGTTCCGTGGAGTGCCGCAGCTCCTCGAGGGCGGATCGCACGGCCCGGCAGGTGGGCTCGTCCGCGCCCTGGTCCGCGAGCTGCCTGGATGCCGCCTGTGCCGTCAGTGACCGTTCGTGAGGGGTGCTCTCCGTGTGCTGGGAGGTGCCGACGTACACGGAGGCCCAGGGTCCCGGGAATTCGTACAGTGGACGCAGAAAGGCGAGATCCATGGCTTCCTCCCGGATGCCGCTCGGTCGGGATATTGCTTGCCGGGCGGGTACCCGGACGCTCCGAAGGAACACGACGATCGGGGTACCACCATGAGCGGAGTCGACCCGGGGCTTCTGGACGACCAGCAGCTGATGAAAGAGCTGGAGACGATCCACCGCACACGCCACGACACGCTGCTGCACGGCTCGAACGACGCGCTGCGCATCCACAACGAGCGGATGGCGCAGCTGGAGGGCGAGTATCTGCGCCGGAACCCGCGCCGCCCGGTGGCCCCGGGCCGGACACGGGAAGGCGCGCGGGAACGGGAACGGCAGCCGGGCGGGGCGTGAGCAGCGCCCCGCACTCGGCTTCCCGGTTCGGCAGGTCGTCAGGTCAGCAGCTCAGCGGCGCTTGGCGAACTCCTCCAGGAACGCCTCGCAGAACACCTTCAGGTCGTCCGGCTTGCGGCTGGTGACGAGCGTCGACGGCGCGGCCTCACAGACCTGGACCTGCTCGTCGACCCAGGTGCCGCCCGCGTTGCGGATGTCCGTACGCAGACTCGGCCACGAGGTCAGGGTGCGACCGCGGACCACGTCCGCCTCGACGAGCGTCCACGGGGCGTGGCAGATCGCGGCGACCGGACGGCCCTGCTCGAAGAAGTCCCGTACGAACGACACGGCCTGCCCGTCCATGCGCAGCGCGTCCGGGTTGGCCACGCCGCCCGGCAGCACCAGGCCGTCGAAGGAACCCGCGGACGTCTCGGACACGACCTCCTGCACGGGGAACACATCGGCCTTGTCGAGATGGTGGAACGCCTGGATCTGACCGGGCTTCGTGGACACCAGGACGGGTTCGTCACCCGAGTCGATCACGGCCTGCCAGGGGTCGGTGAGTTCGATCTGCTCGACGCCCTGCGGCGCCATCAGAAACGCGATACGCATCAGTTCTCCACGTCCTCTCTCGACACGTTCTTACGACACGTCCTCTCTCGGCGGCTCCGCCCTTCCCTTCGCGGCACGGGCCGCCGTTCCTCCCATGTGGTCACCGGATGATGCTGCCCGGCGAGTCCTCCGGCGCGGCGCGGCTGATCTCCGCCAGAGCCGAGCCGGGGTCCTGGGAGACCGCGAGGTCGCCCAGGCTGACCATGCCGACCGGGTGGCCGTCCTCGACGACCGGCAGGCGGCGTATGGCGTGCTCGCGCATCAGCTCCACCGCGGCCGAGACCGCGTCCTCCGGGCCGATCACCACAGGGTTGGGCGTGCACACGGCCTGGGCGCTCACCGTCAGCGGGTCGACGCCGTCCGCGACCGCGCGCAGCGCGATGTCACGGTCCGTCAGAACCCCGAGGACGCTGCGCTCCCCGGACACCAGGACATCGCCGATGTCGTGGGCGCGCATGAGTTGCGCCGCTTCGACGAGCGAGGCGTCCGGACGGACCGCGACGACGCCTGGCGTCATGACTTCCCTCACGAACTCAGCCATGCTGTGGCCCTTTCCTGCATTCCCGGTACCGGGGTGGGGCACTGGTACGACGACGGCGGGACGTCGCCCGCAGTACCCCTACGCGGGCGTCCCATGCCTCCGCTGTGGGTTCCTCGGGTTTCTCGGGGATGATCACCTCTCACCACGCTCGCCGCTCGCGGCCCGTACGACCGCTTCGGCCAGTTCCTGAGCGGTGTGGTAGACCGCCTTCCTCGGCAGCCGCTCCAGCGGTTCGACGAGCCCGTCGGGCGCGTGCCGGTCCCGCAGGAGGCGGATCAGTTCACGGGGGCCGGCGGGGAAGGCCGTACGGCCCAGCAGCCGCGCCAGTTCGTTACGCACCGCCTCCTCGGAGCCCCGGCCGACACCCGGCCTGACCGGTCCGCCCGCGACCCACGGGTCGTCGTCGGCGGTCGGCTCCGGGTCGTGCCACTCCTCGGTCCTGGTCGGGTGGCCCGACCGGAGCAGGCCCTGCAGTTCATGCTTCATCTCGTCGTCCTTGTGGACGTTGAGCCGGTCGCTGCCTCGCTGCATGTCTCCCTCCAGACACTCCGGGGTGGACCCTCGTGTACCCGCGCCCCCGGCATCGACACGAAGGGTTTGTCCGTGCGTGGTCTGGAGACCCGATTTGCGCCCCCCAGTCGTAATTCCCCCGGGGAAGGACAAGGCCATGGCGGTATTCGCTGTGATCATGCCGGTCCTGATGCTCGGCGTCGTCCTGGCGCTCGGCCGCTACGAGGAGTGGCTCCTCCCGCCGGCCCGGCACCCCGACGAGACCGAAACGCCCGCGCTGCGCCACTGATCGCCGAGCGGGGATCCGGGACCGGGGCGAGCGGTATTGGCCCCCGGCGCCGGGGGGAACGCCGAGGGCCTGCTCGTGGAGCCGTACGCCAGGGGTGCGGCCGTCCCGTCACAGGAGTGCGGCCGACAGTCAGTGGCGGTCGTGCCCCGGCAGGAACTCCTGGATCTTGGCCTTGAAGCCCTGGCGGACCATGGACGTGCGGTCGAAGTCGCCCTTCAGGATGGCGGCGGCGGTGGCCTCCATCTGCTCCCAGGTGGCGTGCGGCGGGACCGGCGGTACGGCGGGGTCGGTCAGGAACTCGATCACCGCGGGACCGTCCGCCTCCAGGCCCGCGCGCCAGCCCGACTCGACGTCCTCCGGCTTCTCCACGCGGATACCGGTCAGCCCGAGGGAGCGTGCGAAGGCGGCGTACTGCACGTCCGGGATCTCCTGTGAGGGCAGGAAGGACGGGGCGCCCTCCATCGCGCGCATCTCCCAGGTCACCTGGTTGAGGTCGTGGTTGTTCCAGACGCCCACGACGAGCCGCGGATCCACCCAGCGGTCGCGGTACTTCGCGGCCGTGATCAGCTCCGCGAGCCCGTTCATCTGCATCGCCCCGTCCCCGACGAGCGCGATCGCGGGCCGGTCCGGATGCGCGAACTTCGCACCGATCGCGTACGGCACCCCGCACCCCATCGTGGCGAGGGTTCCCGACAGCGAGGAGCGCATCCCGGGCCGGTGCGTCAGATGCCGCGCGTACCAGTTCGCGGGCGAGCCCGAGTCGGACGTGACGATCGCGTTGCCGGGCAGCAGCGGATCCAGCGTCCGGGCCACGTACTCCGGGTTGATCGGATCGGCGGACATCTGGGCCCGGCGCTCCATCACCTCGCGCCAGCGCGTCACGTTCGCGCACACCGTGTCGTACCACTCGCGCCCGCGGTCCGCGTCCAGCAGCGGGATCAGCCGCTCCAGGGTGGCCTTGGCGTCCCCGACGAGATTCACCTCGTACGGAAAGCGCATGCCGACCATGTGCGGATCGATGTCGATCTGCACGCCCCGCGCTTTCCCGAACTCCGGCATGTACTGCGTGTACGGGAAGGAGGAGCCGATGGTCAGCAGGGTGTCGCAGTCGCGCATCAGCTCGTAACTGGGTCGGGTGCCGAGGAGGCCGATCGCGCCCGTGACGTAGGGGAGTTCGTCGCTCAGCACATCTTTGCCGAGCAGTGCCTTGGCGACGCCCGCGCCGAGCAGCTCGGCGATCCGCTCCACCTCGGGCTGGGCCCCGGCGGCGCCCTGGCCGATCAGAATGGCCGCCTTGTCACCGGAGTTGAGGACTTCGGCCGCCCGCTCCAGTGACTCCTGTGACGGAATCGCGGTCCACGCGCTGCGGTCCAGGCTGGAGGGGACCATCTTGAACTCGTGGGTGGGGGCGGAGTAGTCGAGGTCCTGGACGTCTCCGGGGATGATCACGGTGGTGGGGGCGCGGCGCGCGTAGGCGGTGCGGATCGCCCGGTCCAGGACGTTCGGCAGCTGCTCGGGCACCGTCACCGTCTCGACGAAGTCGGAGGCGACGTCCTTGAACAGCGTGTGCAGGTCGACCTCCTGCTGATACGAGCCGCCCATCGCGGTGCGGTGCGTCTGGCCGACGATCGCGAGCACCGGCACATGGTCGAGCTTGGCGTCGTACAGGCCGTTGAGCAGATGGATCGCGCCGGGTCCCGAGGTCGCCGTGCAGACCCCGAGCCGGCCCCCGAACTTCGCGTAGCCGACCGCTTCGAACGCGGACATCTCCTCGTGCCGCGACTGGATGAACCGGGGGTGGTCCTCGGCCCGGCCCCAGGCGGCGAGGAGACCGTTGATGCCATCGCCTGGATAACCGAACACATGTTCAACACCCCATTCGCGCAGGCGCTGCAGGACGTGGTCGGCGACCTTGGTGCTCATGCGGAACCTCCCGGGGTGACGGCTGTACCGCCCGAGTCACCCGGGTACGTCCGGGAAAACCTGCGGGTGTTTGGCGCCCGTACAGAGGGGCAGGCGAATGTCAGTGCTTCGGACAGGAGGCACGTCCGTGGGAGCGGCGAGAACCCGCCACGGGTGTGCCTGTCGGCTCTGGCGCGCTCCCACGGTGACTGTCCAACCCAAGGCACCACTCAAGGGAGTTGCGACGCACCATGCAGACTCACGCGAGCGTGAAGCACCATCCGCACGACGACGCCCCCGACACCACGGAGGCGTTCCGCACCCTCGCCGAGCTCCCTCCGGGACACCAGCGCGACACACTCCGTGCGGAGATCGTCGAGGCCTGGCTCCCCATGGCCGAGCGGCTCGCGGGACGATTCCGCAGCCGTGGCGAGAGCTTCGAGGACCTGCGCCAGGTCGCGGCGCTCGGCCTCGTCAAGGCCGTCGACCGGTACGACCCCGAGCGCGGCAACGCCTTCGAGAGCTACGCCGTGCCGACCGTCACCGGTGAGATCAAGCGGCACTTCCGCGACCACATGTGGACCTTGCACGTGCCCCGTCGGGTCCAGGACCTGCGCAACCGCGTCCGCTTCGCCAGTCAGGACCTGTCCCAGACGATCTCCGGCCGACAGCCCACCGTCAAGGAGATCGCCGAGCACGCGCAGATGAGCGAGGAGGACGTACGCGTCGGACTTGAGGCGCTGGAGAGTTTCACCGCCCTCTCGCTCGACGCCGAACTTCCGGGCAGCGAGGACGGATACTCCCTGAGCGACGCGCTCGGCACCTCCGACCCGTCCCTGGACGTCGTCGTCGACCGCGAGGCGGTCAAGCCCCGGCTCCAGGCCCTGCCCGAACGCGAACGGGCCATCCTCTACATGCGGTTCTTCGGCGACATGACCCAGAGCCGTATCGCCGAACAGCTCGGCATCTCCCAGATGCACGTGTCCCGGCTGATCAGCCGCTGCTGCGGCAGGCTGCGGGACCAGGTGATGCAGGATGCGGCGTAGCTCCGCTGGAAGTGCGGTTCGAATGCTGCGGGCCGTCTGTGGCTGGTCGCTCCCCCACTCTCGGCTTCTCCCCCAGTGCCTTAAGGGCCTGGGGGGACCCCCAGAGCGGGGGGACCCCCAGAGCGGGGGGACCCCCATCGCGGCGGAGCCGCATATGTCACAGCCCCGCGCCCCTAACGGGGCGCGGTACCGCACCCGACTTTGGCAAGTCCGCCCAGCGGGTCCTAGCGTCGGTCCAAGTTCTCCAGGGCCAGGGCTATGTGACGGGACATCATGTCCAGTATCTGTGCCTCGGCCATCGAAAACGCCAGCCGGGCCCCGCAGCGGAACAACGTGAGGACGCCCTGCACGGTGCCGTTCACGGTCAGCGGGACGCACAGCAGAGATGTGACGTTCGCGCTGACCAGGACGGGGGCGCCCGAGGCGTCCCGGCCGAAGGCGTCCGGGTCCTCCGGGCGTACCTGAAGTGCCGTGGACCCGCCGCGTGCCGCCTCGACGACGAGCGGGCACGCGGCGGGATCCTGCGCCTGGAGATCTGCAACGTCTACGAGCCGCGCGCCGGGCCGGTCCGTCGGTCCGAGGACGGTCATACGGCACAGCCGCGCGGCCCCCTCGTCGACCACCACCCAGTCCGCGAACCGCCCGTGCAGCACTCGGGCCGCCTGCTCCAGCACGGCGGCCCGGGTCTTCGCGGGCTCGGCCAGTAACGCCGTGGTCATGGCGTCCACCAGGTCCAGCTGCGCCGCGTGCCGCGTCGTCTCGGCGAGGTCCGGCAGCGGACCGGGGGAGCCCTCGGCAGACGGCGCACGCGCCCCCGCGGGCTGGAGCACCATGAGTACGGAGGTGCGCGGCTCACCGCTCGTCCTGAGCGCGGTGAGCGTCGCGCGCACGGAAACGGAAGGGCGTTGCTGAAGGTGAACGGTGAGACTGCGGTCGCCCTCGCCCCGCGCCACCGCCGCGACCTGGGAACGGAACGCGGCCCGGTCCGCGTGCGCGAGGAAACCGGTCAGCGGCCGGCCCGTCGCATAGCCCGACCGTATCCCGGTGAACTGGGTAGCCGCGTGGTTGAGTCTGCGGACCACCGTCTCGCGGTCCATCAGTGCGACGGGCAGGGGAAGGCGCTGGAAGATCGCCCGCAACAGTTGCTGCTCCTGGCGGTCGGTGGAGGGACCATTGGGTGGGCCGGCCGAGGCCAGCCGCTCGTACCACGGCCACAACTGGTCGGCCACATGGTCCAGTTCGAAGAGTGCCGCGTCGAGCACTGTCTGAAGGTCGCCGCTCGGTACGGACCGCGCCGCCTTCAACTCCGCGACACGGCGCACGAAATCCTCGAGCTCTTCGCCGAACTCATCCGTCTGCGCCATGCACAAGAACGTAACCCGTCTCCGGACACTGCGGGACGGCCGGAGTGGAACCTCTCATTTTCGTTTTCCCCGAGAGTGCGTGGGCACGCCGCAAGGTAAGGAGGTGAAAGCATGCCGGACACCGAGCACATCGGCCATCTGGGCACAGAGTCCCCGGAGTCCGCGCTTCCCGCTCGTCGGCTTTCCGAACTCGCCGAGCAGGCCGTGCGCTGCACCAGCGACTGCTGCGGCGCGAGCACCACTGTTTCCAACGGTGGCACGGAGCGGCCGGCCGCGGTGACCCATCCCGATCTGGCGGGCCTCGTCTCGGTCCAGCTCCGCTCCGGCGAGGGGCCGATCCCCGTCGCCGTGGACGGCGGTGAAACCGTCGAGACGGGCGACCTGCTGCGCGTGGAGCGCTGGCCGCAGTACCGGGCCGTGGCACTCGACGCGGGCGTGCGCTCCTGCGTCACGATGCCCTTCCGACGCGCCGGACTGACAGTGACCCTCAGTCTCTACAGCTTCCGCCCGGACGCCCTCGAGGACGCCTCGCACGGTCCCGCCCGGGCCCTCGGCGACCTGGCCGCGAGCAGTCTCGTACGCGACCGCTCCTACCGCGCCGCGCTCACCGAACTCGACCAGTTGGGCGCCGCGTTGCGCACCCGGCCCGTGGTCGACCAGGCCTGCGGCATCGTCATGCATGTGCTGGCCTGCGACGCGGACGCGGCCTTCGCGGTGCTGCGCCGAGTCTCGCAGGGCACCAACCGCAAGCTGTCCGATGTCGCCGCGTCCCTCGTCGAGACCCGGGGACGCGGCCTGGAAAAGGAACTGATGTCGCTGGCGGACTGAAGGCTCTGCGCCGTCACCCGCTCGGGCGCCCGCATGGCACGAATGGTGCCCGGCCACGCGCGCCCCGGCGACGGCCGGGCTCTGATGGGCTACGGGGCACGAAGGCTGTGCCCCTCCTCCGCCGCCCCCGCGCCGCGGAAGGCCCCCGCCTTCGCCCGAAGGAGCCCATTCCATGCGCCGCACCGCCCGCGCCCTGTCCACCACCGCTACCGCCGTCGCCGCGGCCGCCGTCCTGGGCACCGCCGCGTCGGCGGCGATTCCGGTCGGAGGGCCGGGCAGGGTTCCGGCCGGGGAGAGGGGCAAGGTTCCGGTGGAGGAGCCGGTCATGGTTCCGGCTGAGGCGCGGGCCATGGCTCCGGCCCAAGAGAGGGCCCCACTTCCGGCCGGTGAGTGGGCCAGGGCCCCGGCCGAGCCGGCCAGGGGTTCGGCTCAGGCGCGGGCCAGGGTCCCGGTCGAGCCGGTCATGGTCGGGGCCGGGAAGCGGACCAGGATTCCGGCTGAGGAGCGGGCCAGGGTTCTGGTCGGGGAGCCGGTCATGACCCGGGCCAAGGAGGGGGCCAAGGTCCCGGTCGGGGAGCCGGCCAGAGGTCCGGCTCAGGAGCCAGGCATGGTTCAAGCCGAGGAACGGGCCATGGCTCCGGCCCACGAGCGGGCCACAGTTCCCGCCGATGAGTCGGCCACAGGACCGGCCCGGGTTCCGGAGGAGGAGCCGTCGGATCCGCCTCCGATTCCGGACGAAGAGCCGTCTGAGGAGTTGGCGGAGGAGCCGGCCGACAAGTGGGCCGAGGAGTCGCCCGGAGTGTCGGGCGAGGAGCCGGCCGACGAGTGGGCCGAGGAGTCAGCCGGGCCGCCGACCGGGGCGTCCGCAGCGGCCCCGGCCGCCGAGGTCAGCCCGCGCACCGTCGCCCCCGGCGACACCGTCACCGTCTCCGTGTCCTGTGGCGTGCTCGGCGGAACCGCGCCCAAGAGCATCGACGCCCACTCGCAGGCCTTCGAACACGGCACCGCCAAGCTGCACCTGGTCAAGGGCCAGGACGAGGCGGCGGGCCCCGCCTACCGCGGCACCGCCCGGATCGCGCCCGCCTCGCACTTCAAGGAAGGCGGACCCGACAAGGCCGGCCCCACCTCCGAGTGGAGCGTCGACGGCACCTGCCCGGCGCCGCCCGGCGGCGAGGAAGCAGAGTGGAGCGCGACGTTCATGGTGTCGCGAGACGGCTACCGCCACCCGCACGGGGTGCGCGCGGGCAAGGGCGGCGCGTTCACCGACTCCCCGGCCGCCCTCGCCGCCGGCGGCCTCCTCATCGCCGGTGCACTCGGCGCCGGCGTACACAAGCTGCTGCGCAGGGAGCCGTCGGTGAACCGTTGAGTTGATGACGCGTGACGGTGGGTACTCACAGCTCAGAGACACAACCGGCACCGTAGAGACCACGGATCACTGCGCGGAGGCAACCATGCGGCGGACGGATCCGGAAGGCCACGGCCCCGTCCGTTACGGCCCACCGCTGCCCGGTCAGGGGCTGCCCGTGCCGCCGGGCCTCGCCGCTGCGGCGGCCGGTGCGCACACCGAACCCACCGGCGGCGGCCCCCGGCTCCTGGACGCGGCCTGCGCCTACTGGGCCCGGCGCGGACTGCCCGCCGAGCGCCACCGCACAGCCGCGGCCCCCGGCGCCCCGGCTCTGCTCCTCGCGCTGACCGCCGCGCTCGGCGGCGACGTCCTGGTGCCGCGCCCGTGCGCCGCCTGGTGGCGCCCCACGGCCCGGCTGCTCGGCACCTCCGTGTTCCATGTGGCGACGTCCGCCGAGTGCGGTGGCGTCCCCGATCCGTACGCCCTCCTGGAGACCGTGCGCCGGGTGCGCGCCGAGGGCGGCGACCCGCGACTGCTGGTGCTCTCCGTCGCCGACGACCCCACCGCCACCGTCGCCCCGCCCGAAGTGGTCCACGAGACCATAGAGGCCGCCGCGGGCGAGGGACTGCACCTGATCAGCGACGAGACCTGGCGCGACACCCTGCACCAGCCGCACGACACGGTCCTGCTGAGCCCCGCCGAGATGCTTCCCGACCGGGTCACGGTGATGACCGACCTGGCCGGCCCGTTCCTGCCGCCCGGCTGGCCGGCCGCCATTGCCCGTTTCCCCGACAACGACACCGGCACCCGACTGCGCGACCGTGTCCTCGACGTCCTGACCGCGCTCGGCGCCCGCCTCGCGACGCCGGTCGCCGAAGCCGCCGCGTACGCGCTCGGCGAGCCCGGAGAAATCAGCCTGCGGCTCACCGAGTCCGTACGGCTGCACGCGCGCGTGGCCGCCGCCGCGCACCACGCCGTGGTGACGGGTGGCGCCCTCGCCCGGCCCCCGCAGACAGGGCGCCATCTGTACACGGACCTGGGCCCCCTGCGCCCCGCGCTCACCGAGTACGGCGTGGGCGACGCACAGGAACTGGAGGACTTCCTCACCGCCCGCCTCGGCATGCCCGCCCCCGGCGGCCACCGCTTCGGCGACGACCTCGGCGCCCTGCGCGTCCGCCTGGCCACCGGGCCGTTCCTCGGAGCAACGGACGAGGAGCGCATGGCGTCTCTCACGTCACCGGAACCTCTGGAATTGCCGCATGTGGAAAGCGCGTTGACCCTGCTGGGATCGGTCTTCGACGATCTCCGCGACGACGCCCGGCGATGGGAGTCCCCTCGATGACGCAGCAGTCCGAGTCGACCTCGACCACCACCACGTCCTCGTCCACCTCCTCATCCACTTCCTCGTCTACGGACGCCGATGAGCCGGTGTCCTCCTCCGTGCCCGCGGGCGGAACGGGAACGCCGCTCGCCGCGCCCCGCCCCCTCGGCGAGCGGCGGCTCTGGCCGAGGTCCTTCGCCGACCGGCTGACGGCCCCGCTGCCCGGCCTCAGCGGCTTCACACGCTTTGCCCGCGAGGGCGCTCTGCGGCCGGGGCCCGAAGGCCTCGCCGACATCCCCCGGCTGCCGTACGAGCCGGCCCCGCTGCCGCGTGTGGACGCGCAGACCGTCGCCGTCTCCTGGGCCGGGCACGCGAGCTGGGTGATCCGGATCGGCGGGCTCACGGTCCTCACCGATCCGGTCTGGTCCCGCAAGATTCTCGGAACTCCCGCCCGGGTCACGCCCGTTGGCGTGCCCTGGAGCGAACTGCCGCGCATCGACGCGGTCGTCATCAGCCACAACCACTACGACCACCTGGACGCCCCGACCCTGCGCAGGCTCCCGCGTGACACCCCCGTCTTCGTCCCCGCCGCGCTCGGCGGCTGGTTCCGGCGCCGCCGCTTCAGCCGTGTCACCGAGCTCGACTGGTGGGAAGCGGCTGAACTGGACGGTGTCCGCTTCGACTTCGTGCCTGCCCACCACTGGTCCAAGCGCAGCCTCCACGACACCTGCCGCACCCTGTGGGGCGGCTGGATCCTGACCGCACCCGACGGCCGACGGGTCTACTTCGCGGGCGACACGGGCTACGGCCACTGGTTCACCCGCATCGGCGACCGCTACCCCGGCATCGACCTGGCCCTCCTCCCGATCGGCGCGTACGAGCCCCGCTGGTGGCTCAGCGACGTCCACTGCGACCCGGAGGAGGCGGTCCGCGCGGCCCAGGACCTCGGCGCCCGCCGGATGGCACCGATGCACTGGGCCACGTTCGTACTGTCGGCGGAGCCGGTGCTCGAGCCGCTGACGCGGGTGCGTACGGCCTGGGAGCGGGCAGGCTTGGCCCGCGAGGACCTGTGGGACCTTCCAGTGGGGGCATCCCAGATCCTGGCCTGAGCGGTCCGTTCAGTCCGTGGCCTGAACAGACCGCTCAGGCCACGGACTTACGCATCCGGCGCCACACACTCGGCGCCCCACTGATCACCAGCGTGAGCACCACCGCGGCCACCACACCCTCCCAAGGCTCCTTGAACAGCGAGCCACCCAGGATCCCGATGAGCTGATACGTCACCGCCCACGCAAGGCAGGCCGGCACATCCCCCCGCGCGAACTGCCGCATCGGCATCCGCGCCATCAGACACGCCAGCATCACCGGAATCCGCCCCGCCGGAACCAGCCGCGACACCACCAGCACGGCCACCCCATGCGTATCGAGTCGCTCCTGCGCCTGCGCGAGCCGGTCTTCCGGGGCACGTGCACGCAGCGCCTGCAACCAGCGCGAGCCGTTCTTCGACCCCATCCCGCGCTTCCCGAGCCAGTACAGCGAAACGTCACCGAGGAAGGCCGCGACCGACGCCACCACGAACACCACCAGCAGCGAGAACGGCGCCGTCTGATGGAAGGCCACCACCGCGGCCGAACTCACCAAAGCCCCCGTGGGCACCACCGGTACCAGCGCCCCGATCAGCACCAGCAGGAACAACGAGGGATAGCCGACCGCCTGCTGGGTCGCCTCCGGCGGCGTGGCCGCCGCAGACAGGATCACCGCGCGACCTCCGGCCGTACGCTCTCGCCGTGCCCCAGCAGATGCACCGCCACCTCGGGCGCCCTCTCGCGCGCCAGGCGCATGAACTCCGGGCCCGGCGCATGGAATTCATGGGGGCGCACGGCGTCCATGCCGATCGGCCAGTACGTGCCGTAGTGCACCGGCACCGCGCTGCCCGGCAGCAGCCGGGCCAGCGCCTCGGCGGCCCGTCCGGCGTCCAGATGCCCCTCCCCGAGATACGGCCCCCAGCCGCCGACCGGCAGCAGCGCCACGTCGACGGGCCCGACCTCCTCCGCCATCTCCTCGAACAGGCCGGTGTCCCCGGCGAAGTACATCCGCCCCTCGCCCTCGACGACATAGCCGAGGGCGGGCGAACGATGCGGCCCGAGCGGCAGCCGCCGCCCGTCGTGCCGCGCCGGCACGGCCCGTACGACCAGGTCACCGACCCGTGTCTCGTCGCCCGGCGCGACCTCCGTGAGCCGTAGATGGCTGAGCCTGCGCAGCCCGGGCACGGCGCGTGTGGTGCCCCGCGGCACCAGCACCCGGGTGCCCGCGGCGAGCCGCGCCAGCGAGGGAACGTGCAGATGATCGGCGTGCAGATGCGAGACCAGAGCCGCGTCCGCGAGCGCCGCCTCGGGCGGGGGCGTAGCCCCGCGGCGCCGGCGCAGATGAGCGAGCCGACGGGCGAACAGCGGGTCGGTCAGCAGGCGCACGCCCGAGTCCTCGACCGTGCAGGTCGCGTGACCCCACCAAGTGATCTCCACCGGCACCCCCTTTGCTCCCTTCGCGCGACTCCCCCAGAGCCTACGGGCAGGAGTAGGGTCAGCGGCGAAACCGGAGGTGAGGGGGACACCATGGGAGACACGCACAGCGCCTCCGGCCTGCTTCGCGTCACGGCCATCGCCAGTCTGACGCCGCTCGAGGAACTGGACGCGGATCCCTTCCTGGTGGACTCACGCAGCCAGCACGCCATGTGCGCGCGCTGGGCCGCCGAGCGGGGGTACATCATCACCCGGGAACTCCTCGTACGCGGCCTTCGCCCCGACCACTGCGCGCTCTGGGAGGACGTCGAGGCGGGGCGCGTCGATCTGTTCGTCGCGCCCAGCCACCGGGTGCTGGAGCGGGCGCTCGCCTCGGTCGACGAGTTCACCGCCGAGTGCGCCCGGCGAGGCGTACGCATCGAGACGGTCGGGCACGCGGAACCGGCGTACGACGCGCAGATGAAGGCTCAGGTCCATCGTCGGCTGTCGATGCCGACGGCGGGGTACGACGGGCGCTGACCTCACACCCTCACGCCTCTACGCGACCACCCTTGCGCCCTCACCCGTTGTGACAGTGTGGGGGAGGCTTCAGCAGCGGGAGGTGGGCGTGGGCGACAGGCGATGGCGGCGGGTGGGCAGTGCCGTATGGCGGAGTATCGCGGTGTGGGCCGTCTCCACCGTCACCATGCTGGTGCTCGCCGGGATCCTGCCGGACTTCCGAATCCAGTCGGCCGACGGAGAGAGCGCCACCCGTATCACCGTCGCCGCCGCGGTCGGCGCAGGAGGCTTCGGTCTGCTCTCGGCCCTGGTGTGGCCCCTTCTCGTCCGCGCCCTGCTCCTTGTGCCCGCCCTCGTCCTCGGGCTGCTCGTCTTCTTCCTCAACGGCTCGCTGCTCCTCGTCGTCCTGCGCTTCAATCCCTCGGGACGGGGTGAGGTCGCCCCGGAGACCGCCGTCGTGGTGGCCGCGGTGATGTCCGCGGTCGCCTCCGCCACCGGCGCGGCCCTCGCGGTCCGGGACGACGACGCGTACCGGAGGAGGCTGTACCGCCTGGCCGACCGCCGTCGCACAGAGGAATGGGAAGAGGGCGGGCCGTCGACTCCCGGCACCGTCTTCATCCAGCTCGACGGCGTGGGACATGACGTACTGCTGGACGCGGTGGGGCGGGGCCTGATGCCCACGGTCGCCGCCTGGCTCGGCAGAAGCGAAGGCGAGAACAAGGGAGAGAGCAAGGGAGAGAGCAAGGGAGAGAGCAAGGGCAGACGTGACGGCGAGCGCGAGGGCGAGCGTGGCGCCGGGCGCCCTACCCACCGCCTCACCCTCTGGCGCACCGACTGGTCCAGCCAGACCGGCGCCAGCCAGCTCGGCATCCTGCACGGCTCCAACCACGACATCCCCGCCTTCCGCTGGTACGAGAAGGAGAGCCGGGAGGTGATGGTCTGCAACCGGCCCACCAGCGCCGCCGAACTCCAGCGCCGGGCCATCGAGCGCACCGGCGACGGCGGCCTGCTCACCCTGGACGGCGCCAGCCGCGGCAACCTCTTCAGCGGTGGCGCCGACCAGCTCGCCCTGGTGCTGTCCGTGGCGGCGCGGCGGGGGAAGGAGAACCGTTCGCGGGCGGGCTACTTCGCGTACTTCAGCGACCCCGCCAACGCCGTCCGTACCGCCATGTCGTTCGTCGCCGACGTCGGCCGCGAGATCGGCGAGTCCACCCGCGCCCGCCTCAGGAAGCAGCGCCCCCGCGTCAAACGCGGCGGCCTGTACCCCTTCATCCGCGCCTTCGCGACCGTCGTCGAACGGGACGTCGTCGTCGCCGCCGTGATCGGCGACATGCTCGCCGGACGCGCCGCGGTCTACGCGGACCTGGTGGCGTACGACGAAGTGGCCCACCACTCGGGCCCGTACAGCCGCGACGCCGAGAAGGTCCTGGGCCGCCTGGACCGCTCGCTTGCCCTGATCGCGAAGGTCGCCGAGCACGCCCCCCGCGCGTACCACATCGTCGTCCTGTCAGACCACGGCCAGAGCCCCGGCGAGACCTTCCGCGCCCGCTACGGACTGGCCCTCGGCGAACTCGTCAGGGCTGGCTGCGGCCTGCCCGTGCCCCGCAAGGCGCAGCGCACGCACAGCGGCGCCGAGGCCCGGGCCACCGTACGGGCCGCGCTGCACCGGCCCGTCGAGGAGGGCGGCGAACAGCACCGCCCGTCCCGCCGCCGCTCGGAGCCCATCGTGCTGGCGTCGGGCAACCTGGGCCTGGTGTCCTTCCCGGACGTACCGCACCGGATGAGCCGCGAGGAGATCGACGAGCGCCACCCGGCCCTGCTGTCCACGCTCGCCAACCACCCAGGCATCGGCTTCGTCCTCGTCAGGAGCGAGCGGCACGGCGGCCTCGTACTCGGTGCGCACGGCGTGGAGATCCCCGTGGACGAACTGGAGGAGAACCCGGGCCCGCTCGCCGACTTCGGCCCCGCCGCGGCAGCCGCCGTACGCCGCACGCACTCCTTCCCGCACGCCGCCGACATCATGGTCAACTCCTCCTACGAGCCCCAGGACGGCGAAGTCCTCGCCTTCGAGGAGCAGATCGGCTCCCACGGCGGACTCGGCGGCGCGCAGGGCGAGGCGTTCCTGATGTCGCCCCTCGACCTCTCGCCTCCCGTAGAGGGAGGGGCGGAACTCGTCGGCGCCGAGCAGGTGCATCGCGTCCTGCGGCGCTGGCTGCGGGAGGCCGCAGGCCCGCAGATCCCCTTGCCGGCTCGCCGCGACCAGCGGGCGGCCTGACGGGAGCCCGGGCAGATCCCGCCGGGTGCTTACCTGCCGTTCAACCGCTCTTGACCGGACCCTTCGACCGCACCGGGCACGGATGTGATCGGATGGGGCGTACGGACCGATCCAGGGACCCATCGAAAGGACACATCGTGGCAACCACGCGTACCGCACACACCGTCTGGGAGGGCGAACTGCTCAAGGGCAGCGGCACCGTCGCCTTCGACTCCTCCGGCATCGGTTCGCAACCGGTGTCGTGGCCGTCGCGGGCCGAGGCCGCGAACGGAAAGACCAGCCCGGAGGAGCTGATCGCCGCCGCCCACTCCAGCTGCTTCTCCATGGCCCTGTCGCACGGTCTGACCGGTGCCGGCACCCCGCCCACCCGCCTTGAGACCAGGGCCGACGTCACCTTCCAGCCCGGCGAGGGCATCACCGGCATCCACCTCACCGTGGTGGGCGAGGTGCCGGGCCTGGACGCGGACGGCTTCGCCGCGGCGGCCGAGGACGCCAAGAAGAACTGCCCGGTGAGCCAGGCCCTCACCGGCACCACGATCACGCTGAGGGCTGGGCTGGCCTGACCGCCTGCCCGATCCCTTTAAGCACGTCTGTAAGCACTCAGTACGCACCTCGATGCCGCGCCTCCCGCAGGGCGCGGCATCGTCGTTTACGGGTGCTGCGT
Source organism: Streptomyces pseudoechinosporeus (assembly GCF_054783935.1). NCBI lineage: Bacteria > Bacillati > Actinomycetota > Actinomycetes > Kitasatosporales > Streptomycetaceae > Streptomyces > Streptomyces pseudoechinosporeus. Next base: position 46,060 of record NZ_BAAGPS010000091.1, on the reverse strand, counting down.
AGGCGTTTCCGGGGTACCTGGTGTTGACAAGAGCGCACTCAAGTTTTGTGCTGGAGGGCGGGAAGCGCCCGGGTGGAAGGGGACGAAGATGGCACGAGCGGTCGGGATCGATCTCGGTACCACGAACTCCGTGGTGGCCGTCCTGGAGGGCGGTGAGCCCACGGTCGTCGCCAACGCCGAGGGCGCGCGGACGACGCCGTCCGTCGTGGCCTTCGCCAAGAACGGCGAGGTCCTCGTCGGCGAGGTCGCCAAACGGCAGGCCGTGACGAACGTCGAGCGCACCGCGCGCTCCGTGAAGCGGCACATGGGCGACGCGAGCTGGCGCTTCCCGGAGAAGGGCGACATCGACGGCACCCGCTATCGGGCGCAGGAGCTGTCGGCCCGTGTGCTGCAGAAACTGAAGCGGGACGCCGAGGCGTATCTCGGCGAGGACGTCACCGACGCCGTGATCACCGTGCCCGCGTACTTCGACGACGCACAGCGCCAGGCCACCAAGGAGGCCGGTGAGATCGCGGGCCTGAAGGTGCTGCGGATCATCAACGAGCCGACGGCCGCGGCCCTCGCGTACGGGCTCGACCGCGGCGAGGAGCAGACCGTCCTGGTCTTCGACCTGGGCGGCGGCACCTTCGACGTCTCGCTCCTGGAGATCGGCGAGGGCGTCATCGAGGTGAAGGCCACCAACGGCGACACCCACCTCGGCGGGGACGACTGGGACCAGCGGATCGTCGATTACCTCATCAAGCGCTTCAAGGGGTCGTACGGCATCGACCTCGGCAACGACAAGATGGCGATCCAGCGGCTGCGCGAGGGCGCCGAGAAGGCCAAGATCGAGCTGTCCTCCTCCACCGAGACGACCATCAACCTGCCCTACATCACCGCGTCCGCCGAAGGCCCGCTGCACCTCGACGAGAAGCTGACGCGCGCCCAGTTCCAGGAACTGACCAGCGACCTGCTCGACCGCTGCAAGAACCCCTTCCACCAGGCGGTCAAGGACGCGGGCGTGAAGCTCTCCGCCGTCGACCACGTCATCCTCGTGGGCGGCTCCACCCGGATGCCCGCGGTGACCGAACTGGTCAAGGAACTCACCGGCAAGGACCCGCACAAGGGCGTCAACCCCGACGAGGTCGTGGCCCTCGGCGCGGCCCTCCAGGCGGGCGTCATCCGCGGTGACGTGAAGGACGTACTCCTCCTCGACGTCACCCCGCTGTCCCTGGGCATCGAGACCAAGGGCGGCATCATGACGAAGCTCATCGAGCGCAACACGACCATTCCCACGAGGCGTTCGGAGATCTTCACCACCGCCACGGACAACCAGCCCTCGGTCGGCATCCAGGTCTTCCAGGGCGAGCGCGAGATCGCCGCCTACAACAAGAAACTCGGCGTCTTCGACCTCACAGGTCTGCCGCCCGCGCCGCGTGGAGTGCCGCAGATCGAGGTCGCCTTCGACATCGACGCCAACGGAATCATGCACGTCTCGGCGAAAGACCTCGCGACGGGTCGCGAGCAGAAGATGACCGTCACCGGCGGCTCGGCCCTCCCCAAGGACGACATCGACCGCATGATGCGCGAGGCGGAACAGTACGCCGACGAGGACCGCAAGCGCCGCGAGGCGGCCGAGACCCGCAACCAGGCCGAGCAACTCGTCTACCAGACCGAGCGTTTCCTCAGGGACAACGAGGAACGGATCCCGGCCGACACCAAGTCGGAGGTGGAGTCCGCGATCACCGAGCTGAAGACGCTGCTGGAGTCCCGCGACGGCGCTGACACGGCTGCCCTCCGCACCGGGGTCGAGAAACTGGCCTCGGTCAGCCAGAAGATGGGCCAGGCCATGTACGCCCAGACCCAGCAGACTCCTCCGGAGGACCAGCAGCCCGGCACCGAACAGCCCACGACGAACGCCTCGGACGAGGAGGGCGTGGTCGACGCGGAGATCGTGGACGACGAGAGGGAGGGCGGGGACAAGAAGGGGGGCGCGGCGTAGGTCTGGGTCCGCACCACCCAGCCCGTCGTGGGGGAGCTTCAGGAGTCAGCGAGCCACGACAGGTACAGACTCTTGTCCCGTGCGTGGGCGTCGTCGTACCGAGCGAGCGCGGTTTCGGAAACGGGGACCGCGCAGCGTAGCTCCGTCCAGCACCGGCCGGTCATGATCTGTAGCTCGATCTCGTCGACCCACGTCACCCAGTCCGGTTGCGGAGCGTCGCCGATCCGGGGCTCTCTCCCGCTGCGGGTGGCCCGCGGCGTCAGTGGTACCGGCGTGCTGCCCACGCCCCGGCGAAGAAACACATCAGGACCAATCGTGGTCCTCGCACCGGTCCTCAGCTTCAGTGAGACACACAGGGAGGCTCGCGGTCTTTGACAGGCGTTTAAGGGGTGATTCAGGGGTGGTGTCAACATCCGACACGCTTCCGACGGCCCGAAGGGTGAAGGGCCACCGGTTCATTCACTGAGCTGGCCTAATTTCCTCGTTGAGTTGCCCGTAATTGCAGCCATTTGATGGCGCATCAGGGAAGTCCAGAATGCCCACCAGATGTCCACGCATACATCTGGTTGGCCGCTGCACGTCACCCGTTAGAGGTATTCGAGGTGCCGTTGGAGATTGACCTCAGTAGGTTCATTCCCAGATCGGCAGCTCAGTCGATTTCCCTGAAAGAAGGAGAAAACTGAAATGCAGACGCGTACCGTCGCCCTGATAGCCGCCTCTGTAGCCACAGCGGCCGTGACTGTCACCGGCGTCACCTATGCCTCCGCGGCCGGTTCCTCCCCCGAGTCTGCCTCGTCCGTCCGGGAAGCTGTCCGCCCTGCCTCGGCTCCCCTCGGTGGCAGCAGCGAGATAAAGGACAACTACGGGCACAAGAAGGACGGCGGCGAGATCCAGATCAACGAGCGGACGTACTCGGCCGACCCGGGAGCGTGCGTCGCCGTGGTCAGCCCCATCGCTGTTCCCGGCGGTGTCCCCGGCAGCTACAACGTCTCCAACACCACCGCCAGGACCGTTCAGTTCTTCAACGGGCCCAACTGCAACGCCGGCGCTCCCGTTGCCGTGGTCGGGCACAACGCCACCGCCTTCGGAGTCCTCGACGGGGTGGTGGGCAGCTTCCGCGTGGTCGACTGAGGGAACCCGCGACAACGACCGGCCCCGAAGAAGTCACCGTGGGATGTGACTGTCCCACCAATGCGTCACCTGGACCCCCGGCCCGCCGTAATCGGGCCGGGGGTCCGGCGCAGGGTATTTCCTTCAGGCGGAAATACCCGGCTGGGGTCGTTTCATAATACGCGCCCATCCCGTAGTGATCGCAAAGACACGCGGTAATACGGCTGAATGGTGGCCGGCACGGTCCTTTGGTCGAGAATCGGCGCGTTGTATCGGAAAGTGCGATCGACTGACGTCAATGTGGAATCACTACTGGACGAGTGCGGGAGTGCCATGGCTGTGCTGTTGACGTTTGTCAGACGACTGAAAAGTCCTGCCGGTGCACCGCATATCGACGGCGAGATGCTGCGCCGGCTCGATGGCAGCGCCGCACGTGCTCGTTACTGGGTGAAGAGAACGCCAAGAGAAGCGATTCATCTGCTGCACAGGGCTCGCCTGTACAACATCGCCGCGGCCGCACTCAGCATCATCACAGGGCTCCTCGCCTGGCCGGTCATTGCCGACGGTTCTCGCCTCACCGCCCAGGTGGTGGTTTCCACGCTGTCATGCCTCGCCGCGGTGACCATTGCTGCGCCCTACGCAACTGGCCTGCACGACCGCGCTGAGGAATCCATCAAGGTCTGCGGAGAGTACGGAGCGATCTACGGTGAACTGCTCCGCGCACAGGGCCGGCTCGGCACGCAACCCACCACACAACCGCGTGTCACAGAACTCATCCAACAGTTCGACGACGTGACCACACGCAAGGATGCCCTCAGACTTGCCGCACCAGCCCAGGGCTCCGACCAAGCAGCCGGTGAGCATCCCTCGTCCCATGGCCAATAGGACTCTGAACCGCCTGAGTCGTCCTGTCCCGGCTACCGTCCCCGGCTGATCGCTGCACTCCGCAAGCTGGACGAGTACCGGGACCTGCGCCGCTGAGTCCGTACAGGCCCCCGTCGTGTGCCGCACCGTGGTGCATGGCGGGTGCCGGGGCGAGAAACCCCGGCGCCTCAGAAGTCGTCGCGGCGCCGCTCGATGAGCTGCATCGTGCGCTGCGTGGTGGCCGCGCGGGTCGTCATGTGGTCGAGTACCTCGAGGTGCGCGGCGACCTCCCGGCGCGAGTCGAGATACAGAGCCCCGGTCAGATACTCGCTGTAGACCATGTCCGGCAGCTCCGGCTCCGCGAAGCGGAACAGCGTGAAGGGCGCGTACGTCCCCGGATGCGGCCCGTGCGCGAACTCGGCGATCTGCAAGGTGATGTTGTCGCTCTCGGCGACCACCAGAAGCCGCTCCAGTTGCTCCCGCATCACCTCGCCCCGCATGCACACCGGCCGCAGCAGGACCGTTTCGTCCATGATCACCCACAGTCGGGGCGGATGTTCGCGGGTCAGCAGCTTCTGCCGCTCCAGCCGCAGCGTCACATGCCGTTCGACATCGGCGGGCCGGGTCTGCCCGACCGTGCCCGCCTCCAGGACGGCGCGCGCGTAGTCCTCGGTCTGCAGCAGTCCGGGCACGAAGTGCGGCTCGTACGACCGGATCAGCGAGGCCGCGCCCTCCAGGCTCACATGCAGACTGAACCAGTCCGGCAGCACGTCGTGGAAGCGCTGCCACCAGCCGGGCTGATTCGCCTCCTCGGCCAGCGACACGAACGCCGCGATCTCGTCGTCGGGCACGCCGTACGTCGACAGCAGCACCTGTACGTACGGGATCTTCAGCGCGACCTCGGCCATCTCCATCCGCCGCACGGTCGCGGCCGTGACGCGCAGGATCTGGGCCGCCTCGTCCCGCCGCAGGCCGCACGCCTCGCGCAGTTCCTGAAGTCTTCTTCCCAGCACCACCTGACCCACGGTCGGCGCCGGCCGCCGTTCACTCACGCCACGCCTCCCCACGCGCCGAGCAACGCAAGAAGTCTGCCACGTTCCCGGCCGACCCTCACGAGAACGGGCGCCCCTCATTACCTCTCGCGTAATCGACCATCGCCCACACCCCCGGCATGGTGGGCGTACCGGGTCCCGGGCCGGCGCACTCCGGTCCGGGACCCGGGTCCCACCGGTCCGCCCGGACCTCGACCCGTCCGGACCACGACCCACCCCATCCCGACCTCGACGGAGGCTGATTCCGCCATGTCCGCAACCCAGCTCGCCGCACTGGCCCGCACCACCGAGCCGCACACCATGCTGCGCCGCTTCCTGGCGCTCGACGCGGCCGGGACCGGTGCGAACGGCATCGCCTACCTCGTCGCGTCCGGCCCGATGGGCCGGCTGCTCGGCCTCGACTCGGGGCTGTTGCTCGCACTCGGCGTGTTCCTCACGGCGTATGCGGCGGGTGTCGGCCTGCTGGCCTCGCGCCCACAGCCGCCGGTCCTCCCGGTGCGGGCGGTGATCGAGATCAACCTCGCCTGGACGGCCCTGAGTTTCATCGCACTCGCCGCCTGGCTGTCACCGAGCACCGCGGGGACGGTGTACATACCGGTACAGGCGCTGGTCGTGGCGGGGTTCGCGCTGGTGCAGTACGCGGCACTGCGAGCCGTCCAGAGGAGCTGACCGGGGCTGCCTGAGCGTCAGGACATCAGCGACTGAAGGTACTTGACCGTCACAGGGTCGGCCGGGAGCAGCGTCTCGATGGCCAGCTCGGCGACGGTCACGTCCATGGGAGTGTTGAACGTCGAGATGGACGAGATGAAGGACAGGACGCGGCCGTCGTGCTCGATCTGCAGGGGCAGGGCGAAGTTGAACGGCTCCACGGGTCCTTCGCCGGTCTCCGGGGAGGCGTGTTCCTCCGGGGAGGGGTACGGATACGCCGCCACCTCCTCGTACAGCGCGCGCAACGCATCCGAGCGGCGCAGCGCGATGTCCCGTTCCATCTGGGCCAGCAGATGGCCGCGCCATTCGCGCAGGTTGCGGATCCTGGGCGCCAGGCCCTCCGGGTGCAGCGTCAGCCGTAGTGCGTTCAGCGGAGGAGCGAGCAGGTGCTCGGGGAGGCCGTCGAACAGCATCGCGATGCCCCGGTTGGCGGCGACCACGTTGTACGTGGCGTCCACGACGAACGCCGGGTAGGGCTCGTAGCCCTGGATCAACCGCTCCAGGCCCTCCCGCAGCGCGTCCATCGCCGGGTCGTCCAGCGGGGTCTCCGGATAGTGGGGTGCGTAACCGGCCGCCAGCAGAAGGGAGTTGCGCTCCCGTACGGGGACGTCGAGATGCTCGGCGAGGCGCAGCACCATCTCCTCGCTCGGGCGGGAGCGGCCCGTCTCGATGAAGCTGATGTGCCGCGCCGAGGACCCGGCCCGCAGCGCCAGCTCCAGCTGACTCACCCGGCGCTGCTCGCGCCAGCCGCGCAACAGCGGCCCGATCCCACGGTCGGCGGAGGCGTTGGCGTTCGGGGCAGTGGCCATACGACGACCGTAGTCGAGGCCCGGTCCCGGGCCGACATCGGAGTGACGCGAGAGAATGGAGGGACGAGTACGACAGGGCGCTGCCCGCCGGTGATCTCACGGCCGAATGTATACGCCGCCGACCGCCGGGCAACCGCCTGACCAGGCCCGGAATAGTCCGGCTGTGGCACGCTGAGAGAACCGGACGTTACGGGACGACGGAACGGAGCACAGCCATGCCCCTCGAACCGCTCTCGCAGAAGGACATCGAGGAACGGCTCGCCGAGCTGCCGGGCTGGTCGCTCGACGGGGACCGGATCGCCCGCTCGTACCGGCTCGGCTCGCATTTCGCGGCGGCCGCGATGGTCGTGCACATCGCGCAGGTGCAGGACGAGCTGGACCACCACTCCGACCTCACCCTCGGCTACCACTCCGTCTCGCTCACCGTGAACACGCACAGCGTGGGCGGCAAGGTCACCGAACGGGACTTCGAGCTGGCGCGCCGGGTCGAGGAGCTCGCCGCCGGGCACGGTGCGCGTTGAGCAACCTGGTGTTCGACTACAACGAGGAGGCCGAGCGGTACGACGCCTCCCGTGGCGGCGAGCCGCGTGCCGCCGAGGCCGCGAGTGCCGCACTCGGCCTGCTCCCCGAGTCCGCGCGCAGCCTCCTCGACCTCGCCTGCGGCACCGGCACCGTGACCCGGCGCCTGGCGGCGGCCGGCCTCGACGTGACGGGAGTCGACGCCGCGAACGGAATGCTGAGCCGGGCCGCCGCACAGGTACCCGGCCGCCTCGTACGCGCCGACTGCCGCCAACTCCCTTTCCCCGACGCCTCGTTCGATGCGGTCTCGGCGATCTGGCTGCTGCATCTGCTGGACGACGCGGCCCTCGTGGTAGCCGAGGTGGCCCGTGTCCTGCGGCCGGGCGGCGTCTTCGTCACCACCGTTGACAAGGCCGCCGCCCACGACGTGGGCAGCGACATCGACGCCGTCATGGCCCCCCGCCCCCGCCGCGTCGCCCTCGACGAGCCCGGCCTGGTGTCGCGCTTCGCCACCGACAGCGGCCTGATCCCGGCGGCTCGCTCGACCTTCCGAGGCCGCGGCCAGGGCCGCACCCCGGCCCAGGCCGCCGCCGACGTACGCCGCGGCTGGTACATGCTCCTCCGCCCCGGCGCCCCCCTCACCGAACAGTTCGCGTCCCGCCTGGAGGAACTGCCGGACCAGCATGTCCCGCGCCCTGAACCGGAGTTCAAGCTCCGCTCGTTCCGAAAGCCGGGGCCGCACACCGTGTGAAGTCCATGACCCAGTTGGTCACCCACGTCTTCTCGCCGTCCACCGAGAACGCCTGTTCCCAGCGGGCGGTGGTGCCGGAGAGCCCCGACCACACGAACCGCACACGCACGTCCTTGCCGTCGTGCCTGTCGTCCCCGAAGAACTCGCCCCGCCCGCCGAGGAAGTGACCGATCACCGGCGGAAACAGCCTGCCCGTGCGGCTGGCCGACCAGTTCAACGACCACTCCCTGGTCTCCTGGTCGAACAGCCGCAGTGTCAGCCCCTTCCAGCCCTGGCTCGGTATGTCCATCTCGTCGATGTTGGCGGCTCCGTCGAACAAGCTCCAGCAGCGGTTTGTCGCCGGAAACTCCTCCCAGTCGCTGTCCGGGTCGAGGAAGTCGGTTCGGCGGCGGTTGAGGACCTGCCACTCGCCGTGGAAGAAGTCGAAGTCGTGCGCGCTGCTCATGAGAGGTCTCCAGTCGTGCCCTCGGGCAGTGAGTCCGCGAGGTATCCGTCCAGGTCAGGGGTATCGGGCATGAGCACGTGGCGTACCCAGGCGTCGCGTTCGTGCAGGATCGGTGGCAGCTCCCACACACAGCCGATCCACGGCAGGTCGGGGGTGACGAAGTGCGTCGGGTCGCGGTCCGGACAGCCGAGGACCGGCTGGCCCGCCGAGGCGCCCCGGAAGTGCAGAACGTTGTCCCACACCCAGCTGTACGCGTTGAGGTACGCGCCGTCGTCGCCGCCCCGGTGCAGCACGACGAACGTCGCGGGCGGTGTGTTGTCCGGCTCAGGAAGCAGCTTCGGCAGGATCATGTACGCCGCCTCCGCGACGTCGGGCGCGATGCCCGCCGGGTCCGCGGTGACGTGGTAACGCTTGATCCGCCGCCCCACCACCTCGATCGGCGGCGGCACGGTCAGAAGCTTCTCCGCGAAGGCCACAGAAGGTGTCATGGCAGGAAGCTAGACCCGCTTCACTGACACCTTCTGTCAGTGAAGTCTGAGATCGTGACCGAGTGAAATCGGCCCGGCTCGTCTCCATCCTCCTGCTCCTCCAAACACGAGGACGGCTCACTGCCGCTCAGCTCGCCGAGGAGCTCGAGGTTTCGGTGCGCACGATCTACCGGGACGTCGAGTCGCTGAGCGCCGCCGGTGTCCCGCTGTACGGCGACGCCGGCCACGCGGGCGGATACCGACTCCTCGACGGCTACCGCACCCGCCTCACCGGACTCACCACCGAAGAGGCCGAGGCCCTGTTCCTCGCCGGCGTCCCCGGCCCCGCCGCCGAACTCGGGCTCGGCTCGGTCCTCGCCGCCGCCCAGCTGAAGGTCCGCGCGGCCCTCCCGCACGAATTGCGCGAGCACGCCGACCGCATCAGCGGCCGCTTCCACCTGGACGCGCCCGGCTGGTACGCGGAGGACGACGAGGCCCCGTACCTCCCCGCCGTCGCCGACGCCGTCTGGAACAGCCACGTCCTGCACGTCCGCTACCGCCGCTGGCGCGAGCCCACCGACGTGGAACGCCGCCTCGAACCGTACGGACTCGTCCTCAAGGCGGGTCGCTGGTACGTGGTCGCCGGCCCGGGACCGCGTACGTACCGCGTCGACCAGATCCTCGAACTGGCCGTATCCGGCGAGGAGTTCACCCGCCCCGAGGGTTTCGACCTTGCCGCGTACTGGACCGCGTACCAAAGGGACTTCCACGACCGGCTGCACCGTGGCGAAGCGGTGGTCCGGCTGGCTCCGGGAGTGCGGCTGACCGGCGCCGCGGGCCGTGCCGTCAAGACCACCGGCCGTACCGACGCGAACGGCTGGACCCGTGCCACCCTCCCCATCGAGTCGATCGACCACGCCCACGGCGAGTTCCTGCGCCTCGGCGCGGACATCGAGGTCCTCGAACCGGCCGAGCTGCGGGAACACATCGCGCGGACGGTCACCGCACTGGCCCGCACGTACCTGTAGAGAGCGCTTGCCCAAAGGCGGCAACTCCCGTACCCCCGGCGGCGACTGAGGAAGTGGAACCCCTCTGCCCCCACCCAGGAGGTACGTCACCGTGCGGTACCCGCATCGCAGACGCAAGAAGATCCGCCTGCTGCTCGCCACCGTCGTCACCGGGACCCTGGCCGCCGCCGGGATCACCGCGTTCAACGTAAGTTCGGCCGAGGCCGCGGTCGCCCGACAGGTCGAGGGACTCGACCGGGGCGTCGTCAGCGTCCACACCGGCAGCGGCAATCTGGTCAGCTGGCGCTGGCTCGGCACCGACCCGGGCAACGTGTCCTTCAACGTCTACCGGGGCGGTACGAAGGTCAACTCGACCCCGATCACCGGCTCCACGAACTACTTCCACTCCGGCGCCCCCAACTCCGCCGACTACACGGTCCGCGCGATCGTGGACGGAGTGGAGCAGGGCGACTCCGTGCACGCCATCCAGTTCCGCAGCGGATACAAGGACGTGCCGATCACGCCCCCGGCGGGCGGTGACGGCTACACCTACGAGGCGAACGACGCCTCCGTCGGCGACCTGGACGGCGACGGCGCCCTCGACTTCGTACTGAAGTGGCAGCCGACCAACGCCAAGGACAACTCGCAGTCCGGCGTCACCGGCAACACCATCGTCGACGGCATCAAGATGGACGGCACCCGCCTGTGGCGTATCGACCTGGGCCGCAACATCCGCTCGGGCGCGCACTACACGCAGTTCCAGGTGTACGACTACGACGGTGACGGCAAGGCCGAGGTCGCCATGAAGACCGCGGACGGCACGCGGGACGGCACCGGCGCGGTGATCGGCAGCGCGTCCGCCGACCATCGCAACTCCGGCGGGTACGTCCTGTCCGGGCCCGAGTTCCTGACCATGTTCAACGGCCAGACCGGCAAGGCGATGCAGTCGGTCGACTACGTCCCGGCGCGCGGCAACGTCGCCTCGTGGGGCGACTCGTACGGCAACCGCGTAGACCGCTTCCTCGCCGGCACGGCCTACCTGGACGGCGAGCGGCCCTCGCTGATCATGGCCCGCGGCTACTACACACGTAGCGTGATCGCGGCCTGGGACTGGCGCAACGGCCAGTTCACGCGCCGCTGGACCTTCGACACCAACTCCTCGACCAACACCGGCAAGGGCTACGACGGCCAGGGCAACCACAGCCTGTCCATCGCGGACGTGGACGCCGACGGCAAGGACGAGATCGTGTACGGCGCGATGACCGTGGACGACAACGGCTACGGGCTGTGGACGACGAAGCTGGGCCACGGTGACGCGGGCCATGTCGGCGATCTCAACCCGTCCCGCTCGGGGCTTGAGTACTTCAAGGTGTCCGAGGACAGCTCCAAGCCCGGTTCCTGGATGGCCGACGCGCGCACCGGACAGATCCTGTGGCAGACCGCCTCCGGCTCCGACAACGGCCGCGGCGTCTCCGCCGACATCCACGCGGGCTCGGCCGGCGCCGAGTCCTGGTCCGCGGCCGACACCACGCTCCGCTCACCCAGCGGAGCCTCGCTCGGCCGCGAGCCGTCCAGCATCAACTTCGTGAACTGGTGGGACGGCGACACCACCCGCGAACTCCTCGACGGCACCCGCATCGACAAGTACGGCACGAGCGGTGAGACCCGGCTGCTGACCGGCGCCTCCGTCGCCTCCAACAACGGCACCAAGGCGACACCGGCGCTCTCCGGCGACATCCTCGGCGACTGGCGCGAGGAGGTCGTCTGGCGCACCGCGGACAACACGGCGCTGAGGATCTACTCGACCCCACACGAGACCAGTACGAAGATCACCACCTTGCTGCACGACCCGATGTACCGCGTCGCGCTGGCCTGGCAGAACACCGCCTACAACCAGCCGCCGCACCCCAGCTTCCACATCGGCAGCGGCATGGCGACAGCTCCTCGCCCGACCGTCCACGCACCCTGACGGCCCGGCACACCTGAAGCATCGGAGGGGTCCCGCAACCGCCGCGGGACCCCTTCCGTACTGCCGGAATACTCCCCACGGCGTACGCACGAAGCCTTCCCCGACCGGACGCGGCACGGAGCGCACGTGGCAATCATCTGCTGCGGAGACCACTGCAATCGGGGAGGATCACCATGACGGGAATCCGTCGCAGAACCGTCCTGGGCACGGCGGCCGGCGCCGCCGCGCTGTCCGCCGTCCCGTTAGGGACCGCCGGTACCGCCCGGGCCGACGAGGGGCAGGGCATCCGGCCTGTCGCGCTGACCACCGAGCATCTGGCCGACCCACTCGGCATCGATGTCGCCGCGCCACGCCTGGGGTGGAGGCTTGAGGCGGCGGGCCAGGGCCGACGGCAGACGGCGTACCGGATCGTGGTCGCCGGCAGCCGGGAGTCGGCGGCCCGGGGGCGGGGAGATGTCTGGGACTCGGGCCGGGTCGAGTCCCCGGAGCAGTCGGCGCGGAAGTACGCCGGGCCGCCCCTGAAGTCCCGTACGCGCTACTTCTGGGCCGTCCAGGCATGGGACGAGTCCGGGCGGCCCGGGCCGTGGAGCGAGGTCGCCCGGTTCGAGACCGCGATGCTCGCCGAGAAGGACTGGGCAGGCGCCCGGTGGATCGGCTCAGGAGTCGAGATCCCCAAGCCGACACGGACACTGTCGCCCATGCGCTTCACAGCAGCCGAGCTCAAGACCGGGCACACGCTCGGCCAGACCTTCGCGACGGCGGGACCCCTGGCAGCGGTGGCCGTCTATCTGACCGGGGACGACGAACGCCCCGGCGGCTGCACCATGACCCTGCGCCGCGAAGGGCCGACGGGTGAAGTGATCGGCCACCGCACCGTGTCGGGCATCGGCGGCGAGACACAGGGGCGGCTCGACCTCGACGCACCGGCGGACCCCGGTACGTACTACGTCGAACTGTCGACCCCGAGCGGCACCGTGGAGTGGCAGTCAGTGGCCGACGACGTGTACCCGGACGGCACGGCGTACACCGACGGCAAGGCGGTCCCCGGCGACCGCTGGGTCTACGGGCTGCCGCCGGACCCGCCCGCCGACCCGCTGCTGCGCCGGGAGTTCGAGGTGCCGGGCCGGGTGGTCTCCGCCAGGCTGTACCTCGTGGGCCTCGGGCACGCGGTGGCGTGGGTGAACGGGAAACGCGTCGGCGACGCCGTGCTGTCCCCGGCCGCCACCGACTACGACATCCGCGCGCTCTACACCGCCCACGACATCACCGACCACGTCCGCGAAGGCCGCAACGCCCTCGGGATCGCCCTCGGCCGCGGTTTCTTCGCCACCCGCGAGGCCGACTCGGACGGCAGCAACCTCGCCCGCTGGATCGCCGAACCCCGGCTGAGGGCACGGTTGGAGGTACGTCTGGAGGGCGGACGCACGGTCACCGTCGGCAGCGACGCGGAGTGGTCGCTCACCGAGGGACCGACGACGTACGACGGCGTCTACACCGGAGAGTCGTACGACGCCCGCCGCGCCCAGCGGCTCGCGGGCTGGACCGAGCCGGGCTTCGCCGCCGAGGGCTGGCGGACCGCGAAGGTGGTGAAAGGACCCGGCGGGCGCTTGCAGGCGTACGCCGTCGAGCCGATCAGGGCGCACGAGCCGGTCAAGCCGGTCGCGGTGAGCCAACCGGCCGACGGGGTGCGGCTGTTCGACTTCGGAGAGGTCGTCGCAGGCTGGGTCAGGCTGCATGGACGACTGCCGGTCGGCACGACCGTGCGGATCTCCTACGGCGAGAAGCTCAGCCCTGAGGGCCGTATCGACCATGGCCCACCCGGAGGGATCAACAACCCGTCGGTGGTCGGCCGTTTCCAGGTGGACGGGTTCACCGCGGCTGGGAGCGGCACGGAGACCTGGGAGCCGTCCTTCACCTACAAGGGCTTCCGGTACGCCGAGGTGAGCGGGACGGACAGCCCGCTGGAGATCGTCGCGGTCCCGGTCTACAGCGACGTCCCGGACACCATGGACATCGAACTGGACCAGCCCGTGCTCCAGTGGATCGCCGACGCCTTCACGCGGACCGCACGCAACGGACTGCACGGGCATCCCGACATCACGCCGTTCAGCAAGATGGGCTGGCTGGGCGCGAACCACCTGTCGGCGCAGCCGATGCTCTACCGCTTCGGCATGGCCGGGGTGTACGCCAAGTGGCTGGACGACATCCGCCTCGGCCAGGCCGACAGCGGGGAGCTCCCGATGGTCGCGCCGCAGGGCACGGTGGCCGGCGGGGCGGTGCAGGTGCCGACGTACACCGGCGTGTACCCGTATCTGGTCCGCCGCTACTGGCTCATGTACGGGGACAGGACCGTCCCGGAGAAGCACTTCGAGGCGGTGGCCCGCTATCTCGCTTGGCAGCTGGGCCAGCTGGAGGACGGACTCGCAGACGACCAGTTCGGCGACTGGTACGCGCCGGGGCGCATCCAGGACCCCCGCGGGCCGGAAGGGTCTCAGCTGGTGGCCACCGCGGCGGTGATCCACGCCCTGCGCGAGGCGACCGAGCTCGCCGAACTGCTGGGCCGGGACCAGCAGGCGCGTGCCTGGCGGATGCGCACGCGTCAGCTCGTACGCCGGTTCAACTCGGCGTTCCTGGACACCTCGGCCGGTGTCTACCGCACCGACGTGCCCGCCGGATACCGGCAGACCAGCAACGCGGTGCCGCTCGCGATGGGGCTTGTGCCCGAGAAGAACGTCGCCGAGATCGCCGCGCACCTCGCCGCCGACGTGGAGGCGAAGGACCGGCATCTGAACACCGGCTCGATCGGCACGGCAACGCTGCCGTACGCCCTGACCGACCACGGCCATGCCGGCCTGGCACTCGCTGCGCTCGCCCAGGAGACCTACCCGGGTTACGGCTACTGGCGCAGCCTCGGCGCCACGACCTTCTGGGAGAACTGGGAGCGCACCGCACGCGCGCACAACGACTCCACACTCAGCTCACCGGTGTCCTGGCTGGTGGAACGCGTCCTCGGCGTGGAGCCCGTCGAGCCCGGCTGGGCCCGCTTCAAGGTCGCCCCCAAGGCGTTCGGTGACCTTCCCGGCGCCCGGCTGGCGCTCGACACCGTCCGCGGCCGGATCGAGGCGGCCTGGACCCGCCGCGACGACGGCATAGAACTGCGCGTACGGGTCCCGGTCAACGCGGTCGCGGAGGTCACGCTGCCCGGAGAACGGATGCGCGAGCTGGGCTCCGGCACCCATCGCCTGACATCGGCACGCTGAGCACCGATGATTTCCTCCGGCTCCAGCCGTCTAAGAGACAACTGAACTTCACCGATCACCACCGACCACCTCTTCGGAAGGAACATGATGAGGAAGATCACCGCAGGCCTGTTCATCTCGCTCGACGGCGTCGTAGAGGCCCCCGACCAGTGGCACTTCCCGTACTTCGACGACGACATGGGGGCCGCCGTCGGCTCGCTGTTCGACGGGGTCGACACCATCCTGTTCGGTCGCAAGACGTACGACAGCTTCGCCGGGGCGTGGCCCGAGCGTGAGGCAGAGGGCGGGGAAGACGCCGGCTTCGCCAAGATCCTCGGCGACACACGCAAGATCGTGGCTTCGCACCAGAAGCTCGAGTTCACCTGGCGGAACTCCGAGCAGCTCCAGGGCGACCTCATCGAGAGCGTCACCGCGCTGAAGAACGAGCAGGGCGGGGTCATCTCCCTGAGCGGCTCGATCTCCGTCGTCCGCCAACTGCTGGCCGCCGGCCTCCTGGACGAGCTGCACCTGCTGGTCCACCCGATCGCCGTACGCCACGGAATGCGGCTCTTCGACGAGGCCGAGACCACGATCCCGCTGCGCCTGCTCTCTTCGAAGACCTTCGGGTCCGGCGTACTGCACCTGGTTTACACCCGGGCCGAGTCCACCGGCGAGGGCGGCTATGAAGAGGCCAAGGCCCACCTGTCCCAGTCCGCGGAGTAGCGAGACCGCCGGCTCACCGCCCGGCCTGGCCCGCGCACACCGCGCAGG
>NZ_BAAGPS010000091.1:0-30334 GCF_054783935.1 Streptomyces pseudoechinosporeus | reverse complement strand
ACGCGGCCACTATCCCGCCGTGTCCCCGTAGATGACCCCGCGCCCGTTCGTCGACACGTACACCCGCCCGTACACCCGCGGATCCCCGGTGATGGCCGCACCCGTCCAACCCCACTGATGCGCATCGTCGTTGATACGCGTCCAGGTCGAACCCTGGTCCGTGGAGCGGAAGATACCGCGTACGCCGTCGATCTTGGCGCTGGTGTAGAGCGTCTGGTACGAGGCGCCGGTTGCGGCCTTGCCGAAGCCGATGGTGTCGGCCTGCTCGACCCCTGACAGCTTGGTGAAGCTCGCGCCGCCGTCCGTCGAGTGCCACAGCCCGTACGCGCCGTCGCTCGCACCGCCCGCCAGCCAGATGTCGCCCTTCGTACCGGGAAGCGCCTTGAAGCGCACGCTGTCGCCGCTCGGCAGACCGGTCGCGGCCGACGCCGTGAAGGTCGCCCCGCCGTCCGAACTGACGTAGAAATTCCCGGACTTGAAGCCGTAGAAGGTCATCGGATCAACCCGGTCGGACTCCACGATCGCGCCCGCCGGAATCCCGCTCGACGCGGACCACGACGAGCCGAACCCGGTCGCGTAGTGCACGCCCGCACCCTCCGGGCTCCACACGAAGCGGCTGCCGTCGGAGGCCGCGGCGACGGTTCCGCCGCCCGAGACGCCCGAAGGGTCCGTCCCCGCGAACCAGTTGGCGCCGTTGTCGGTGGAGAAGGCGATATGCGGACCCGAGTCGAGATTCCCGGCCCGCACCACGGTCCCGGGGTTCGTCTCGGCGAAGTCGAGGCTCGTGGTCGTGGTGAAGTTCGGCGAAGTGAACATCACCGAGGGCACTTTGGTGAGGTCCGTGTGCCGGAAGCCGCCGATGTCACCGAGCGCGCTGAAGAGCTGGGCCCCGCCGGACGGGGGAGCGGCGAGGTCGTTGACGGCCGTCTCCTCCAGGCCCTGCACCATCGGCTTGATGGTGAACTGGCCTCCGCTGTCCCACTTCGACAGATCCTCGGTGCCGTAGATCGTGGCGCCCGTCCCGTACATCATCCGGTCCGGGTTGAACGGGTCGATCTCCAACGCCTCGGTCATCCAGCCGAGTTTGGGGCTCTGTTCGGGCGGTGAGGGATTCGCGCCCCAGGTCAGCCAGGGCGAGGAGGTGACGTCCATCGTGTAGCGGTTCGAGCGGGTGGGATACGGGCTGTAGTCCCAGGCCTTGGTCCAGGTGCCGCCGCTGTCGGTGGAGCGGAAGATCTGGGTGTCGGGCCACCAGGAGCTGTACGCGGTCGCCATCACCGTGCCCGGGTTCTGCCGGTCCACGGTCAGCCCGCTGAAGCCGTAGTACGTGTCGGCCTCGGCCACCGGGCTGATGTTTGTCCAGGTCCCGGACCCGGTCGCGTACCGCCACAGCTGTCCCTTGCCGCCGTCGTACGGGCCGCCCTTGTCGCTGTACGCGAGATAGAGGTGGCCGTTCTCGGCGTCAAGGACGCCCTTGTGGGCGAGGTAGCCGGTGGGCTGGCCGGGCAGCCGGGACCAGGTGGCGCCCGCGTCGGTCGAACGGTAGACGGAGTTCTCCTTGTCGGCGACCCCGACATAGATCGTCTGCGTGGCGTTGGTACCGCTGCCCGTCGACTCGTCGAAGGTGACCCAGGCGATGCCCTGGTTGTCGGAGGCGTAGCCGCTGGTGTCGCTCGGGTCCTGCACGTAGTTGCCGACGTTGGGGAAGTTCGTCACCTGCGACCAGGAGGCGCCCGAGTCCGTGGACCGCCACAGGCCCTTGCCGCTCGGGGCGCCCAGATACAGCACGCTGTTCCTGTGCGGGTCCACGGCGAGCCGCTCGCCCATGCCGCGCCCGGGCATGTTGCCGCCCAGCTTGAACGGCAGGTCGGCCTTCTGCCAGCTTGCGCCCCGGTCGGCGGACCTGAGCACGGCACCGTTCCCCGGGTCCCAGCTGTTCGTGTACGTGCCGACGGCCGCGTACACCCGGTCAGGGTCGACCGAGTCCGAGGCGAGGCTGACGACGCCGGTGTGGCCCCAGTCGTCCCAGCCGATGGAGTCGAGCAGCGGGGTCCAGGTCTTCGAGGACTCCTGCCAGCGGTAGGCGCCGCCGATGTCGGTGCGGGCGTACGCGAGGTTCTTCTCACTCCGGTTGAAGACGATGCCGGGCACGAAGCCACCGCCGTCGATCCGGGCGTTCTTCCAGGTGTACGGGTCGGCGGCGACGCTCACCGGCCTCTCGGCCGGCTCGGCCGCCATCGCGGACGGACTGCCCGCGAGGAGACCGGCCGCGAGCGCGAGTACGGCCGTGAGAACGCGGCCCCTTCTGACGGTTCTTCGCACGGTGGGGGTCCTCTCCTGGAGCGGGGGATGGAGGAAAGGCGCGGCGGAGCCGGGCGGACCCCCAGGAGGAGGGGGGCCCGCCCGGCCCGTGGGCCCTGGTCGGTCAGGGCCCTGTACACGGAGCGACGGGGGCTATTCGAGGAGCTCCGCGTACGAGCCCATGGCAAGCGCTATGTCCGCCTGGGCCCAGAACCGGTGATACGTGAACGTGGGCGCGGCGCCGCCCGCGAGATAGCTCTCGATCTTCGACCACGCCGGGTCGTCCTGGTAGAAGGAGCGGATCGAGTCGAAGGTGGACGAGGAGTTGATCGCGTCACCGTTCGGCATCGTGCCGGTCCAGCCGCTGGGGATGTAGACGCCGTCGTCGAAGCGGTTGTAGTCGGCGCGGGTCTCCGGGACCGCGATGCCCAGCGCGTCCTGGTTGTTCGCCCACATACCGTCGAGCAGCGCCTTGGCGGTCGACGCGGCCTCGGTGTCCCCGGACTTGTCGGCGTAGTACGTCAGGGTCTTGGCGTACGCGGCCGCCACACCGACATCGTTCGTGTAGTCGGCGACGGTGACATGAAGTCCGCTGTTGGAGCCGGGACTTGACGCGTTCCAGGTGTCGGGCGCACCCGACCACTGGAGCGTGTTCGGGATGCGGAAGCTGCCGTCCGGGTTGACCGTGGTGTTGGCCAGCGCCCAGTCGACCCACTTGTCGAGCACGACCTTGGCGTCCGCGTCACCCGTCTGCTGGTAGTACTCGGCGACCCGCTCCATGGACCACGCCTGGAAGCCGAACCACTGGTTGGACGGCGGGTCGTGGTACACCGGCTTCTCGTCGTAGTACATGCCGTAGAAGGTCGGCGTGCCGGCCGGCGGGGTCGCGTAGTGGCCCTTCCAGCTGTTGGTGGCACCGCCCGCGATGGCGCCCTCGTCCGACTGGAGCCAGCGGTAGAACTCCAGCTGCCGGTCGAGCGACTTGGCCCAATCCGCCTGCCCCGTGGCCGACTTGGGCTTCAGGTCGGCGTACGAGCTGAGCGCGTACGCGGCCAGGGGGTTCTGGTAGCCGCCGTGGGTGTGGCTGGAGCCGATGCGCCAGGCCCAGCCCGCCGCGGTGTCGGTGGCGCCGCCCCAGGCGTAGTACCAGTTCAGCAGGTAGTGCGAGGCGTCCTTGCCGGTCCCGGGTGCACACGTCGACGGGCCCTGGCAGTTGCCGATTTTCTTGAAGTACTTGTCGTACATGGCGTAGCGCAGATAGTCGCCCATCTTCGCGGCCTTGCCGAGCGTCGCCGAGACCTCGGAGCCCTTGCCCTGCTCCTCGGCCCAGACATCGGCCCAGTACGCGGCCTGCACGGCACGCGCGTCGGCGTCCGGCGCGTTGGTGAACTTCCACTGCTTCGCGTAGGAGGCGTCACCGGTGAACAGGTCCAAGTACCCGTTCGGGCCGCCGTACTTGAAGGCGTCGCAGGTCGGCTGCGGCACCGTCTCCCACACCGATTCCTGCGAGCCGCGTTGGAAGGTGTTGATGTACGAGGGGCCGGTGTCGCTCGGGCCCGCCTCGCACTGGCCCGGCGAGTTGCCGTAGCCGTAGACGTTGTCGACGTCCTGGAGCCAGTGCATGCCGTAGATGTCGTCCGTGCCGTACGCGCTCTTCAGCTCCGAGGCGATCGGGTCCGGGCCGACCGAGACGCCGGGGTCGAGCTTCGCCGGGTACTCGTTCGGGGTGTCCAGCTCGGGCGCGTACGTGGCGGGCTTGGAGGCGTTGTAGAAGGAGTTCGTCGGCTGGTCGGCGTGCGTGGGGATCATGAACTTCTCCATGGTCTCCCACGCGGCGTTGAACCTGGTCCAGTCGCCGGTGACCTTGCCGTACATCGCCTGCAGCCAGATCAGATAGCTGTACGCCTCCGACGTCGTCTCATGGCCGTGGTCCGGCGCCTCGACGATCAGCGTCTCGACCGAGTGGTACGGGATGCCCTCGGGGGAGAAGTAGCCGTTCGCCGGATCGGTGATCTTGCCGTAGAGCTCCAGGAAGCGGTCGTCGTACGCCTTCGACGCGGCGAGCTGGGTGGCCGTGACCGTGGCCTTGGCGTGCCCGGTGGCCGCCACCTCGAAGGTCGCGGAACCGGTGCCGGAGGTGTCGGCGGTGACGGTCACCTTCTGGGCCGTGCTCCAGTTCGACGGTGTGAAGGTGAGCGACGATCCGCCGGTGGCGGTCAGGCCCTTGTTGCCGTCCGTGCGGGCGGTGGAGACCGTCACGTTCGCGCTCGGCCGCGTCGACAGCTTCACGTCGAAGGTGCTCGTCCTGCCCTGCTGGACGCCGAGTTGGGCCGACGAGGCCACCACGGCGGGACCCGAGGCGACCGTGATGCCGACCGGGGTGGAATCCGCCGAGGCGCCCAGGCTGTCGTACGCCTTGGCCACCAGGGAATGACTGCCCACGGTCAAGCTGTTGGCCGAGAGCGTGAACGGCGACGTGGTGTCCGTACCGAGCAGCTTCGTGTCGTCGTAGAACTCGACCTTGCTGATCGTCGCTTCGTCGGCGGCAGCGGCGGTGGCGGCCAGCGGAACCTCGTCGCCCTGCGTGTAGACGGCGCCCGCGGCGGGGCTGGTCGACACGGTGATCGGCGGTTGGTGCGCGCCGGCGCAAGGGGTGCCGTTCACGGCGAAGTCGGTCGGTGCCGCGTTGGTCCCGCTGTACGTGAACTGCGCGCCGGTGCTGACGGCGGCTCCGGCGGCGATCCTCCCGTTGACGGAGGCGCTCTTCACCGTGACGGTCTTGCCGGACTGGGACCAGCTGCCGCTCCACCCGTTGCTGAGCTTCTGGTTGCCCGCGTGGTCGTACGTCAGCGTCCAGTCGTCGACGGTCTCGGAGCCGCGGTTGGTGAGGGTCAGTTCCGCGGTGAAACCGGAACCCCAGTCGTTGGTCTTGTAGTCGACGCTGCACTGAACTGCCGCCGCTTGTACGGGAGTTGAGCCCGTCGCCAGCGTGGTGAGGGGGAGCGCGAGGGCCGCCACGACAGCGGTCCACAACCGCCGGGCACGGCGTCTCTTTGTGCGTGCCATGTTCTGGTTCCTCTCCTTGCGGCTCGGAGATGTGGGGGGAGGAGCAACAAGCCTTGAACCAGTGGGAGCGCTCCCAGCTTGGGGAGGGGGGTGTCAAGGGTCAAGGTGCTTGAAGAGTCGAAAAGATTCGATGCGGACATCTGTAGGAAACATGTCAACTCCTTTGTTACTCCTCTGTTCTTTACCATCACTTGGCGCTACCTTCATCCGCACCAGTGGGAGCGATTCCATCAGTCGACGCGTCGGTCACGACGCGACAAGCTGCAAGGAGTCGCTCATGCGACACCCCCCGCGTTTATGTCTTTTAGTGGCCGGTGCGGCGGTCGCCCTCGTGGCGAGCACCATCGCGCCGGTCGGCACGGCTTCCGCAGCGGCGCCCGCGTACGTGGACGCCGAGCCCTCGCCCGCACCGACGGATCCGTCGGCGCGGGCGGCCGATCCGCCCGTGCTGAAGGTCTCCGGCAACAAGCTCGTCGACGAGACCGGCGCCACCCGGCGACTGCTTGGCGTCAACCGCTCAGGCGGCGAGTTCGCGTGCGTGCAGGGCTACGGCATCTGGGACGGACCGGTGGACGACGCCTCGGTCAAGGCGATCGCCGACTGGAACGCCAACACGGTCCGCATTCCGCTCAACGAGGAGTGCTGGCTCGGGCTGTCCAACATCAAGCCCGAGTACGCCGGCGCCAACTACATCAACGCCGTCAAGGACCTGGTGGCGAAGGTCGAGGCGCACGGCATGACGCCCATGCTCGAACTGCACTGGTCCCACGGCCAGTACACGGGCAACTCGGCGGGCTGCGCCGATGTGCACGCTACCTGCCAGAAGCCGATGCCCAACGCGCAGTACACGCCGTCGTTCTGGGCCTCGGTAGCGAGCACCTTCAAGGACGACCCGACCGTCGTCTTCGACCTGTTCAACGAGCCCTACCCGGACCGCGCGACGTCCACCGCCGAACAGGCATGGACCTGTTGGCGGGACGGCGGCACCTGCCCCGGCATCGGCTACGAGGTCGCCGGGATGCAGGACCTGATCGACACGATCCGCGAGACCGGTGCCACCAACGTGATCCTGGCGGGCGGGCTCGCGTACTCGAACGATCTGAGCCAGTGGCTGACGTACAAGCCGACTGATCCGGCGGGCAATCTCGCCGCGGCCTGGCACGTCTACAACTTCAACACCTGCTCCAACGAGAGCTGCTGGGACTCCACGCTCGGCCCGGTCGCCGCCCAAGTGCCGCTCGTGGCGGGCGAGATCGGCGAGAACACCTGCGCGCACTCCTTCATCGACCGCGTCATGGCGTGGTTCGACGAGCGCGAGCAGTCCTACCTCGGCTGGACCTGGAACACCTGGAACTGCAACTCGGGTCCGGCCCTCATCTCCAACTACGACGGTACCCCCACGTCGTTCGGCATCGGGCTGCGCGATCACCTGCGCTCCCTCGACGGATAGGAACCCGCACATCATGAGCCGTACCAGAACAGCACTGCTGGCAGCGTTAGCGCTGCTCGTCGGAGGAACGGGCACCGCTGTCGCGGCGATACCCCCGGACGCCGGCACGGCCGCCGTCCGCGAAGCGGCGGCACCCAAGGTCGACAACCCGTACTCGGGCGCCAAGGTGTACGTGAACCCGGAGTGGTCCGCGAAGGCCGCCGCCGAACCAGGCGGCAGCCGCATCGCCAACCAGCCCACCGGTGTGTGGCTGGACCGGATCGCCGCCATCAACGGCGTGAACGGCGGCATGGGTCTGAGCGACCACCTCGATGAGGCGCTGGAGCAGAAGGGCTCGGACGAACTGGTCGTCCAGCTCGTCATCTACAACCTGCCGGGCCGTGACTGCGCCGCCCTCGCCTCCAACGGCGAGCTCGGCCCGACGGAGATCGACAAGTACAAGACCGAGTACATCGACCCGATCGCGGCGATCCTCGCCGACCCGAAGTACGCGGACCTGCGCATCGTCACCACGGTCGAGATCGACTCGCTGCCCAACCTCGTCACCAACACCGGCAGCCGTCCCACGGCCACACCCGAGTGCGACGTGATGAAGGCCAACGGCAACTACGTCAAGGGCGTCGGCTACGCGCTGAACAAGCTCGGCGACACGGAGAACGTCTACAACTACGTGGACGCCGGGCACCACGGCTGGATCGGCTGGGACGACAACTTCGGCCCGTCGGCGGACGTGTTCAAGCAGGCGGCGACCGCCGAGGGCGCCACGGTGAACGACGTCCACGGCTTCATCACCAACACCGCCAACTACAGCGCGCTGAAGGAGGACCACTTCACGATCAACGACAACGTGGCCGGCAAGTCGGTCCGTGAGTCGAAGTGGATCGACTGGAACCGCTACGTCGACGAGCTGTCCTTCGCCCAGGCCTTCCGCAACCAGCTCGTCACGGTCGGCTTCAACTCGGACATCGGCATGCTGATCGATACCTCCCGCAACGGCTGGGGCGGCACGGCCCGGCCCACCGGCCCTGGCGCGACGACCAGCGTGGACACGTACGTCGACGGCGGCCGTTACGACCGCCGCCTCAACGCCGGCAACTGGTGCAACCAGTCCGGCGCCGGCCTTGGCGAGCGCCCGCAGGCCGCGCCGGCCTCCGGCATCGACGCGTACGTGTGGATGAAGCCGCCGGGTGAGTCCGACGGGGCCAGCAAGGAGATCCCGAACGACGAGGGCAAGGGGTTTGACCGGATGTGCGACCCGACGTACGAGGGCAATCCTCGTAACAACTTCAACATGTCGGGTGCGTTGCCGGATGCTCCGCTGTCGGGGCACTGGTTCTCGGCGCAGTTCCAGGAGCTGATGAAGAACGCGTACCCGGCGTTGTAGCTCCGCTGGTTGAGCAGTTCGACGCTGCGGGTGCGTTGTGGTTGCTCGCGCCGTTCCCCGCGCCCCTGGGTTCGTGGGGGTGCGGGGCCGCGGGCCGGTGCGTCAGCCCGTCGCAGGCCGGGCATACGACCCTGGCCTGGTACACGGTCCTGGTTTCCTGAGACAGAACCTACGCGACGGGCATACGACGCACCGGCCCACGACCCCTCCCGCCGGCGGGCAAGTGCGGGTGGTTGGGGGTGCGGGCTTTCCGGGGCTCGGACTTTTGGGAGCGCGGGGTTGTTCGGGGCCCGGGCTTGTTCGGGACGCGGGGTCTTCGGGGCGCGGGCAGTCGCAGGCTTTTTAGGGGCGCGGGGAACTGCGCGACCAGCCACAACGCACCCGCAGCCGCGACACGACGTGTCACCCCCCACCCCCTCGCGGGGGTCCGGGGCGCAGCCCCCGGGGCCAGTTCATGTACAAGTTCGGCTTGCTGTTTCGGCAATGCGAATGGCCGTTTCGGGGATTCGCGTCGCACTCTGGACGCAAGTCGAATGAGAGGTCATGAATCATGGCGCATCAGCACGATCACACACAGATCGACTTCGCCGAGTGGCTGCCCATGCTGGAGCAGGAGGCCGAGCTGTTCGCTCCGGTGTACCGGCAGGCGGCGGACTGGTTGCGGGAGTGGAAGCCGGAGCCGGAGCTGATTGCGGACGTGGGCAGTGGGCCCGGTGTCATCTCCTGCCTTCTCGCCGACGCGTTTCCGCAGGCGCGGGTCGTCGCCGTGGACGGGGCCGCGCCCCTCCTGGAAGCCGCCCGGTCCCGTGCCGCCGAGCACGGGATCGCCGACCGGTTCAGCACCCTGGAGGCCGAACTGGCCGATGGACTGGGGGACTTGGAGTACCCGGCCGACCTGATCTGGGCCAGCAGGTCTCTGCACCACGTCGGCGACCAGCGCGCCGCCCTCACCGACTTCGCCCGTCGCCTTGCGCCCGGCGGCGTTCTAGCCCTCCTCGAAGGCGGCCTTCCCTCGCGCTACCTCCCGCGCGACATCGGCATCGGCCGCCCCGGCCTGCAGTCACGCATGGACGCGGTGCAGGAGGAGTGGTTCGCCAAGATGCGGGCCGAGCTGCCCGGTGCGGTGGAGGAGACCGAGGACTGGCCCGCCCTGCTGACCGCCGCCGGGCTCCGCCACACCGCGACCCGTACCTTCCTCCTCGACATCCCCGCCCCCGCCCCGGACGAGGCCCGAACCTTCGTGGCCACCACTATCGCCCACCGCCGCGAGGGCCTGGCCGACGGTCTCGACGCCGACGACCTGGCCACCCTCGACCGCCTCCTCGACCCGGACGACAAGGCGAGCGTCCACCATCGCCCGGACGTGTTCGTACTGGCGGCGCAGACGGTGTACGTCGGGATGAAGGCGGTGTAACCAGTGACGGGTCAGCAGGCGCCCGGGCGCGCGTACACCGTGATCCGGAGGTTCAGTTGTTCTGGAGGAACCGCTTTGCCAGCGACTCGCCGAGGGACACCGCCGCGCTGTGGCTCTCGATGGGGGAGACGCGTGAGTGCGTGAACAGGATGTAGGTCACGTCCGAGGCGGTGCCGCCGGTTGACGGCTCCGGGTCGATGCCGAGGGCCTCGGCAGTGGCGTACGAGGCCTCGCCGATGATGTTCCTGGGACCGGTGTCGCCGACGACGGCGTACTGGACCTGGTCGTCGTGGATGACGGCGGCCACGCTGCCGCCCTTGATACCGGCGTTCGCGTAGTTCCAGATGTCGCTGGGGCCGGGCACGACGACGTAGGGCAGCGTCTGGGAGTTGAGTGGTCTGCCGTCGGACTGGGGGAAGGCCGTGGCGGGGTGGAACCACGGGTCGGTGTCACCGTTGCAGCGGGCGGTGGCCTGACCGTCGCAGGTGATGTCCATGTCGGCCTTCCAGAACACCGCGCCCTCCTTGCCGCAGACGGGGACGGAGGGCGGCGCCCCCTCGTCGGTGCGGTACAGGCCGTCCGAGATCCGCGAGCAGGACGCCACCTCGGCCAGCAGGTCGGCCGCACCGACCGTGCCCTCCCGCGCCTTGGTGGAGCTGCCGGTCGCGCCGACAGAGAGCGTCCCGGCGGCGAGTAGCGCGGCTCCGGCGGCAACGGCGAGGGTCTGCGTTCGCATACGCACTGTGGGGCCCTTCTGTCCGGGAAGTCGCTTTCGGACGACCCTGACCGACCCTGATCCAGGTGGCGAGGAAGCCGCGCCCGGTCTTACGCCGCACGGCGGAGCGTTACTTGTCGAGTATGTGGCGTACGGTCCGACTCAGCCGGAAGCCGCCGCCCAAGTGCGGCATCGGGCGGCGGCTTCCAATGGGCCAGGGATGTGCGGTCAGTTGAGGGTTGCCGGGTCCGGGCCGATGCGGCGGTCCTCGTTGAGGGCGCTGATCGCGGCGATGTCCTCGGTGTCGAGGGAGAAGTCGAAGACCTCGATGTTCTCCTTGATCCGGGACGGGGTCACGGACTTGGGGATCACCACGTTGCCGAGCTGGATGTGCCAGCGCAGGACGATCTGCGCGGGCGTACGGCCGTGCTTCTGGGCGATGGCCACGATCGCCGGGACCTCGAGAAGGCCCTTGCCCTGGCCGAGCGGTGACCAGGCCTCGGTGGCGATGCCCTGCTCCGCGTGGTACTCACGCGCGGCGAGCTGCTGCAAGTGCGGGTGCAGCTCGATCTGGTTGACGGCCGGGATGACGGACGTCGCCTCGATCAGCCGGTCCAGGTGCTCCGGGAAGAAGTTGGAGACGCCGATCGACTTGACGCGACCGTCGGCCAGCAGCTTCTCGAACGCCTTGTACGTGTCCACGTACCTGTCCCTCGCCGGCATCGGCCAGTGGATCAGATACAGATCCACGTAGTCGAGGCCGAGCTTGGCCAGGGAGGTGTCGAAGGCACGCAGCGTCGAGTCGTAACCCTGGTCGCCGTTCCAGAGCTTGGTGGTGACGAAGAGGTCCTCGCGGGCGATGCCGGAGGCGCCCAGAGCCTTGCCCGTGCCCTCTTCGTTGCCGTAGATGGCGGCGGTGTCGACGCTGCGGTACCCGGCCTCCAGAGCGGTGGTGACCGCCTGCTCCGCCTCGGCGTCCGGGATCTGCCAGACACCGAAACCCAGCTGCGGCATCTCGACGCCGTTGTTCAGGATGATCGGGGGGACCTTGCTCACGAGCTCTCGATCCTTCAGTCGTCGTTGGTAATCCCATCGTCAACGATCACAGGCCGTCATTCATTCCTGCGCCGTCATCGCCGACGGAATCGGGGATTGGCCAGATGTCGATCGTCCCTTCGATCCTATCGGTACAGACCATTGACCGTGGCCTGTCATGACGCAACTCTGTCCCAGGTTACTGAACTTGGTGCACGTATATGACCCCCATCGAGGACGAGGTGAGAGACCAGTGAGCACCACACGAAGAAACCTGCTCGGGGCGGCGCTCGGCGGCGCGGCCGCCATCGGTCTGCCGGCCACCGGCGCGCACGCCACCGGCACGAACGCCGCTGCCTCCTGGCAGCTGAAGTGGTCCCCGTCGGCGAGCGACGACGGGCTCGGCGCCTTCGAGACCCTGGAGGACGACCGCGCCGACTCGCACCCCGCCGCCTCCCCGCACATTTACGCCACCGGCAACAACTGGCGCTTCAACATGCACACCGTCGACCGGGACACCTCGACCGACCGCCAGCGCCATGAGGTCACCGGCTTGCGCAACGGCAGCGGCAACAACTACCTCAGGTGGACTGAGGGGCAGACCTGGCGGCTCACGTACTCGATGTACATTCCGAGCTCACTCAAGGCGACCACCACCTTCACGCACATCATGCAGATGAAGCAGCCCGGCGCCGGTAGCTCGCCGATCGTCGTGCAGTCGCTGCGCCGGGTGAACGGCGTGCAGACCATCGAACTGAAGCTCTTCAGCGACGACATCCTCGTCGGCCGCACCGACTTGGAGCCGCTGCACAACAAGTGGATCGACGTCGACTTCCAGATCAAGGTCGGCAACGGCTCGGCTGGCTCGGTCCGCTGGATCCTCAAGAACGGCTCCACGACGGTCATTGACAAGTCGAGAACGGGCGTCGACACCTTCCTCGCCGACCGCGTACGCCCCAAGTGGGGCATCTACCGCTCCCTGGGCGACACTTCCGGCTCCCTCCAGGACTGCCATCTCCTGCTGACGAACCTGCGGGGCTACCAACTGGTGTAACGCGAACTCGCAGGCCCCCGGCGGCTCCCGCGGAGCGCTACGCCCGGTACAGCGCCTCGACCTCCGACGCGTACGCCTTCTCGATCGCCTTCCGCTTCAGTTTCAGCGACGGCGTCAACAGCCCGTGCTCCTCGGTGAATTGGTGAGCCAGTATCCGGAACGTACGGATCGACTCGGCCTGCGACACCAGCGTGTTCGCGGCGACCACCGCCCGGCGTACCTCGGTCTCCAGGTCCGGGTCGCGCACCAGCTCGGCCGGGGTCAGCTTCGGCTTGCCGCGCATCTGGAGCCAGTGCTCGACGGCCTCCCCGTCCAGCGTGACGAGCGCCGCGATGTACGGCCGGTCATTGCCGACGAGGATGCACTGCGCGACCAGCGGATGGTCCCGCACCCGCTCCTCCAGCTGCGCGGGCGAGACGCTCTTGCCGCCGGACGTCACCAGGATCTCCTTCTTGCGCCCGGTGATGGTGAGGTAGCCGTCCTCGTCGAGCGAGCCCAGGTCACCGGTGGCCAGCCAGCCGTCGTGCAGGGCCGCGTCAGTGGACTTGGGGTCGTTGAGGTAGCCCTGGAAGACGTTGGGACCGCGCAGCCAGATCTCGCCGTCGTCCGCGATGTGCACGGTGGTGCCGGGGAACGGCTGCCCCACGGTGCCGTACCGGGTGCGCTCGGGCGGGTTGGCGGTCGCCGCGGCGGTGGTCTCGGTGAGGCCGTACCCCTCGTAGATCTGGACGCCCGCGCCCGCGAAGAACAGCCCGAGCCGCCGGTCCATCGCCGAACCGCCGGACATGGCGTGCTTCATCCGGCCGCCCATCGCCTCGCGGATCTTGGAGTAGACGAGCTTGTCGAAGAGCTGGTGCTGCACGCGCAGGGCCGCCGAGGGACCGGGCCCGATGCCCCAGGCCTTCGCCTCCACGGCGTCCGCGTACCGTACGGCGACCTCGACGGCCTTCTCGAACGGGCCTGCCTTGCCCTCCCGCTCGGCCTTCCTGCGGGCCGCGTTGAAGACCTTCTCGAAGATGTACGGCACCGCGAGGAAGAACGTCGGCTGGAAGGCTGCCAGATCGGGCAGCAGGGCTGCCGCGCTGAGCTGGGGCTGGTGGCCGAACTTGACCCGGCCGCGGATGGCGGCGACCTGCACCATCCGCCCGAAGACATGCGCCAGCGGCAGGAACAGAAGGGTGGCCGCCTCGTCGCCCTTCTTCGAGTGGAACAGCGGCTCCCAGCGCTCGATGGCCGTGTCCGCCTCGAACATGAAGTTGCCGTGCGTGATG
Source organism: Streptomyces pseudoechinosporeus (assembly GCF_054783935.1). NCBI lineage: Bacteria > Bacillati > Actinomycetota > Actinomycetes > Kitasatosporales > Streptomycetaceae > Streptomyces > Streptomyces pseudoechinosporeus. The sequence goes on along the minus strand of NZ_BAAGPS010000091.1, from coordinate 16,644 downwards.
ACACAGCCCTTGGGGCGGCCGGTGGTTCCTGAGGTGTAGATGATCGTCGCGATCGACTCGGGCGTGACCGCGCGCCGGTGCCGGTGCACCACCTCGTCGTCGAGGTGCGCACCCGCCTCGTACAGCTCCTGCACCGCGCCCACGTCCAGCTGCCAGAGCCGGCGCAGCATCGGCAGCCGGTCGATGACCGTGGCCATCGTCATCGCGTGGTCCTCGTGCTCCACCATCGCGGCCGACACCTGCGAGTCGTGCAGCGTCCAGAAGACCTGCTCGGCCGAGCTCGTGGGGTAGATCGGCACGACCTGGGCGCCGATGGACCACAGGGCGTAGTCGAAGAGGGTCCACTCGTAGCGCGTACGGGACATGATCGCGACCCGGTCGCCGAACCGGATGCCTTGGGCAAGCAATCCCTTGGCGAGAGCCAGCACTTCGTCGCGGAACTCCGCGGACGTCACATCGCGCCACTGGCCGTGCTCGTCCTTGCGGCCGAGCGCGACGTAGAGCGGGTCCTCCCGGGCATGGTCGTAGACGGCATCGGCCAGGCCGCCCACCGGCGGCGCCGACGCCAACGGAGGGTTGGTGAACTCGCGCAATCCCCGCTCCTTGTGGCGCTCCGCACAGCGCCGTGAAAGCTACCCCACGTTGCGCTGCCGCGGGAGGGGCGGTGGCTTGTCAGTTCGCTGTGTTATATGTGCTGGTCACGAGCTTATTTGCGGCTTCAATGGGATCGGTCGGGACACAATTCTTACGGGTGCGTAGGTTTCCGGCTAGCAATCTCCACGGAATCTCCTCCGGAAGGTGTGCGGTGGGGTGGGTGCCCCTTGGGGGGTGGGTTCCCTGCGGGTTGTCTGTGGCTGGTCGCGCAGTTCCCCGCGCCCCTTTCAGGGGCGCTTCCCCGCGCGTCCGCTGATAGAGGCTCCCCCCGCATAGTGGCCGAACGCCCGCTTCAGCGGCCGGTGTGCAGGCTCACTCCGCCTTGCAGGATTCGGTTCGCCAGGGCATTTGCTGAGCCCTGTGCTGGGGTGTGGCGGGTCGCGTGGGTTAGGACGAAGTCGACCTTGCCCAGTTCGGGGAGGGCTGCTCGGGGTGGGACCCGGACCAGGCCCGGGGGGATCAGGCCCTGGGAGTGGGCCATGACGCCCAGGCCTGCTCGAGCTGCTGCGATCAGGCCGCTCAGGCTACCGCTGGTGCAGGCTATGCGCCAGGGGCGGCCCTCGCGTTCCAGGGCCTCCAGGGCCAGGGCGCGGGTGATGCCCGGCGGGGGATAGACGATCAGCGGCACCGGACTCGCGGCATCCAGCCGGAGGCGTTCCGCGCCGATCCAGACCAGGCGGTCGTGCCAGACGAGTTCGCCGTGGGGATCCTCGGGGCGGCGTTTGGCCAGGACCAAGTCGAGTTTTCCGTCGGATAGTTGCTCGTGCAATGTGCCTGAGAGCTCGACCGTCAGCTCCAGGTCGACCTCGGGGTGGTCGTGCCGGAAGCCCTCCAGGATCTCCGGGAGGCGGGTCAGTACGAAGTCCTCGGAGGCGCCGAAGCGCAGCCGGCCGCGCAGCCGTGTCCCCGTGAAGAACGCCGCCGCCTGCTCGTGCGCCTCCAGGATGCGGCGCGCGAAGCCGAGCATGGCCTCGCCGTCCTCCGTCAGCTCCACGGAGTGGGTGTCCCGCGAGAACAGCTGCCGCCCCGCCGTGCTCTCCAGCCGGCGCACATGCTGGCTGACCGTCGACTGACGCAGACCGAGACGCCGGGCGGCCTGTGTGAAGCTCAGCGTCTGGGCCACGGCCAGGAACGTACGCAGGTGTGAAGGGTCGTACACGTCCTCAGGTTATCGCGATCCGCGATGACAGTCAGAGCCGTATGCCGGATTCCCGATCACGGTCCGGAGGAGGACCATGGAGAGGGCACGATCCTGCGTCCGGACCGACAGCCGACAGACCGACGTACATAGAACCGACTCAGCAACGGAGCACCGTGAAACGCCTGACGTGGCCGTCCTGGCTGCCGATCGACCCGTACATCCTGCTCTTGCTCGGGACGGTGGGCCTCGCGGCGCTGCTGCCCGCCCGGGGGACGGCGGCCGATGTCGCGTCCGGGGTGTCGACGGGCGCGATCGCTCTCCTCTTCTTCCTGTACGGGGCACGCCTGTCGACCCGCGAGGCCCTGGACGGGCTGCGCCACTGGCGGCTCCATGTCACAGTCCTGGCCTGCACGTTCGTGGTGTTTCCGCTGCTCGGTCTGGCTGCCCGCGGACTTGAACCGGTGTTCCTGACGCACTCGCTCTACATCGGACTGCTCTTCCTGACGCTGGTTCCGTCGACGGTCCAGTCGTCGATCGCGTTCACGTCCATCGCACGCGGCAATGTGCCCGCCGCGATCTGCGCGGGCTCCTTCTCCTCCCTCGCGGGCATCGTGATCACCCCGCTGCTCGCGGCGACGCTCCTCGGCAGCACCGGCGGCGGCTTCTCCGCGGACTCGATCCTCAAGATCGTGCTGCAACTGCTCGTACCGTTCGCGGCCGGGCAGGTGCTGCAACGCTGGATCGGGGAGTTCATCACACGCCACAAACGCATCACCGGCCTCGTCGACCGCGGCTCGATACTCCTGGTCGTCTACGCCGCGTTCAGCGAAGGCATGGTCCAGGGCGTCTGGCAGCAGGTCAGCCCGCTGCGGCTGGCCGGTCTGCTCGGGGTCGAGGCGGTGCTGCTCGCCGTGATGCTCACGCTCACCTGGTACGGCTCGAAGGCGCTGCGCTTCAGCCGCGAGGACCGGATCGCCATCCAGTTCGCCGGGTCGAAGAAGTCCCTCGCGGCCGGACTGCCCATGGCGAGCGTGCTGTTCGGGGCGCAGGCCTCGCTGGCCGTGCTGCCGCTGATGCTCTTCCACCAGATGCAGCTCATGGTCTGCGCGGTGATCGCCAAGCGCCGCTCCCGCGACCCCGAACCGGACCTCAGCCCGAGCCCAGCTTCAGCGTCACGAATCGCGGTCGGTACAGGGACACGTTCCGACTGAGATTCGCCTGCGCCGCGGTCCCCGTCGCGTCCAGCCAGTTGACGTCGTAACTGAGCACGAGCCGCCCGCCGAGCGCCGGGTGCACCTGCGGGTTGTACGCCGCGACTTCCCCCTTCTGCTCGGGCAGCGGCGGGCTGAAGCCCTTGGTGGGCCCGTACCAGGGGCCGGTGGGCGAGCATGCCCAGTACGAGGTGACGGTCGTCAGCCCCTCGGCGCCCGCCGCCATCGTGAACAGCACCCAGGTGTCGCCGTCCCGCACGACCGTGAACGCGCTGCCCACGCCTTTGCGCTGCCCGTCTCCGAGCACGGGCTTCATCCGCGAGGAGATGGCGGACCACCGCCCGCCGTCCCAGTACTCCCACGCGTCAGGCTCCGCCAGCCGGTCGCGGGGCACCCGCGCCACGTACGCCTTCGAGGCCGGCCGGGAGGCGGCCTGCGCGTCGTCGCCGCCGAACACATACGTCCAGTCCTCGTCCTCGGTCACCGCCGTCGTGCCGAACAGCACCCGCCGCTCCGGCTCCCGCACCTGCTGCTGGTCGAGGACCTTGACGATGCCCTCGACCCGCAGATCGGGCAGCGAGAGCGTGGCGACCTCCGTGGCGGTGGGGACGCCGTAGATCCAGGGGTACGTGCCGTTCGCACGGGTCCACAGCAGGACGCGTACGACCTTGTCCGAGGACCCGGGGGAGCGGGCCTCGACCTTGGCCGCGACGGGCCAGCGCCACTGCCCGGGGGCCGGGTCCGGGAACAGCGGCGCAGGCAGGGTGCTCTGGAGGCGGCCGTCGGACATGACCACGGCCGAGTTCCGCACCAGGGGCGTGTTCTGGTCCCGCCAGGCGTACGACTCGCCCACCGGGTTCGGCGGGCTGTACACGTTGCCCAGATACGTGTCCGAGAACAGCCACAGCACCCGGCCGTCCGGTAGCCGCACGGAGTGGGTGCCGTCGCCGCCGGTCCAGTCGTCGGCCCGCGAGGCGTCGTCGCCGTACCGCGCGAACTCGCCCGTGAGGTCCGGCTCCGCCGCCCAGGACGAGACCGTACGAGGCGCGCAGCCGCCCTCCCGGTCGTCGTCTTCCTCCGGGAGGGCGGTGAGCAGCACCGCTCCGAGGACCAGGGCAAGGAGCAGTCCCAGCCCGGTCCCCGTATGGCGTCGTACTCGTGAGTCGTCGGGCACGGCACGGGACGTTAGTTGCTGCCGCTCACTCGGTCCATGGGAAGCCACAGGACGGTGTCCCGCGTCACAGAACCCCTGGTCCTGACGCCGGTCAACTCCGTGTCGCTGAGCGCCCGGTCGTAGACGCGAACATCGTCGATCGCGCCCGCGAAATGCGCCCGGCTGTCCAGCTTCTGGCCGATGTGTACGCCGAACGGCGAGTTACGGCTCACGGAACCCGGCACGTCCGCCGTACTGATCGGCGTGCCGTCGATGAACAGCGTGAGCTGCCCACCGCCCCGACGCAGCGCCAGATGGTGCCACTGCCCGTCGTTGTACGCGCCACTCGTGCTGACCGCGGCGGACCGCGGGGCCGCCGCGCCGTCCCGGACCGTGATCAGCCCTTGGAGGCGGTTCGAAGCGGGCTCGCCGCGCAGCCACACCTGCGGCTGCGTGGTGCCGACCCCGCCCATCCACAGCAGTGGCTGCTCACCGGTGGTGGCCGTGTAGCGGAACCACAGCGACGCCGTGAAGTCCTTTGTCTCCAGCGGCAGTTCACTGTGATACGGCAGCCTTACGGCGTCGTCGGCGCCGTCGAACTCCATCGCGCGGCCGAACACACCGTCCGTCGTGCGCGCGCCGCCGAGGACCGCCGCGGGACGCGTGAGGGAGGCCAGGTCGGTGGTGGTCGGGTCGGGTCCGCGACGCGGTTGCAGCCAGTTCTCGGTGAACCGCGCGAAACGGATCTCGTCGCGCGCGTCTACCGCCCCGCCCTCGTACATCAGGCCGACCGTGTCGCCCTCGATGCCCACCATGTCCGAGTAGCCGGACCAGTCCGTCGTGACGACCGTGCCGCGGTCCACGCTGTCCCAGGTGCGCCCGCCGTCGTACGAGGAGCGGATCATCATCGTCCGGCGCCGGTCCGGATCGGCGGGGCAGGCGAGCAGGATCCGGTCGCCCAACCGCAGGCTGGAACCCTGGACTTGGGGCGTGTAGAGGTCCGGCAAGGTACGGAAGGGCGAGGTGAAACTGTCGCCGCCGTCGCGGCTGAACGTCTGCGTGCGGTGGCCGAGATCGGTTCCGTCCTGCTCACGGCCGCTGATCAGGATCACCCCGTCGGCGCGCTCGGTCATGGTCATCTCGGACGGTTTCTGGCGGAACGTGCCGCCTGCCGGTATCGGATAGGAGTCCGTCGCCCCGATCCGCCAGCTGTCACCGCCGTCATCGCTGACGATGAGCGCGGCGTGGTTGGCGGAGACCCGACTGCCGTTCCACGTCTCGGCGTTGACACCGAAGACGAGCCGGCCCGCGTGCCTGCCACGGCTCAGCTGGATGCCGTGCACGGGCCCGGTCGCGTACCAGGAGTTCCAGTGGTCGGGCAGGATCTCGTCGCTGAGGTCGCGCGGCTCGGACCAGGTGCGCCCGTCGTCGTCGCTGTGCTGCATATGGGGCGTGCGGTCGCACGGCACATCGCAGTTGCGACCGTCCGTACGGCCCGTGTTGTACGTCTCCGCCAGCACGATGCGGCCGGTTTCGCGGTCCACGATCGGGGCGGGGTTGCCGTGGGTGTCGCCTCCGCCCTCGTTGACGACCTGGAGGGGGCCCCAGGTGCGCCCGCCGTCCGTGGAGCGCTTGAGCACGATGTCTATATCGCCGGCGTCACTGCAGTCGTTCACCCTGCCTTCGGCGAACGCCAGCAGCGTGCCTTGCGTCGTTTTCACGACGGCGGGGATCCGAAAGCACGCGTATCCGGGATCCTGAGAGGCTTTGAAGAGCACCTGCTGCTCGAACCCGGTGGTTTCGGCGGCCGGTTGGACCCGGTCGGGATCCGGCTGTGGCGACAGCGCGAGCAGCGCGGCGGTGGTGGTGACGACTGCGGTGACGGTGGTTCTGAGACGTGTGCGAACACTTGACGGCATGGTGCGACCTGCCCTTCATCCGTCCGGACATCTGGACATCCCACGTCCAACGTGCGCGCCACGCACGCTACTTGGGCTCTCAGGCAGCCCACAAGAAGCGTGCAGCGGTCGTTCCGTCCGTTCCGTGATCATGAATGCCCGTGCAGCGACTGTGAAACGTTCGGGGCCACGGATGGGGGAGGTCGGGTGCTGTGGCTGGGGGAGTTCATTCTGACGGAGCAACAGATGAACAGGGTGGATCGTTACTGGCCGCGGCTGCGATGCAAACGCTGGTCCAGGCAAAGTGAGCCCGTCCGGCGTTTGAGGACGAGGCCGTTCAGGCCGATACGGGGGCCTGGGGGCGGAGCCCCCAGTCGCGGCGTGACTGAGGCGGAGCCCCATCACGGCGCAGGGGGCGCTCCCCGCCGGTCGGGGCCCCGCCGCCGTGTCGCGGGGAGCCGGTCAGCCGTGGGCGGCCGCGGTCCGCAGGGCGATCCGGTGTTCGCCCGCGTACACGTTCATGGAGGCGCCCCTGAGGAAGCCGACGAGGGTCAGACCCGACTCCGCCGCCAGGTCCACCGCGAGGGACGAGGGCGCCGAGACCGCGGCCAGGACGGGTATGCCCGCCATCACCGCCTTCTGGGCGAGCTCGAAGGAGGCCCGGCCCGAGACCAGCAGGATCGTCCGGGAGAGCGGAAGCGTGCCGTTCTGCAGGGCGCGGCCGACCAGCTTGTCGACCGCGTTGTGCCGGCCCACGTCCTCGCGGATGTCGAGCAGCTCGCCGTCCTCGGTGAACAGGGCCGCCGCGTGCAGGCCCCCGGTCCGGTCGAAGACCCGCTGGGCCGCGCGCAGCCGGTCGGGGAGGCTCGCGAGCAGCTCGGGTTCGAGCCGGACCGGGGCGGCTTCGCCGTCGTCGATGACCCACCGTGCCGTCGTACGGACGGCATCGAGGCTTGCCTTGCCGCACAAGCCGCAGGAGGAGGTCGTGTAGACGTTGCGTTCGAGGGTGATGTCCGGGATCACGACGCCGCGCGCCGTCTTCACATCGACGATGTTGTATGTGTTGGACCCGTCCACCGTCGCGCCCGCGCAGTACACGATGTTCTGCAGTTCATGGGCCTCGCCGAGTACCCCCTCACTGACCAGGAAGCCGGCGGCCAGCGCGAAGTCGTCCCCCGGGGTGCGCATCGTGATCGCGAGCGGCTTGCCGTTCAGCCGGATCTCCAGGGGTTCCTCGGCGACGAGCGTGTCCGGGCGGGTGGAGATGGCCCCGTCCCTGATGCGGATCACCTTGCGTCGTTCCGTGACTCGTCCCATGTTCTGATCAGCCCCGGTTCTGTACGTGCTGGTAGCCGAAACGGCCCTTGATGCAGAGGTTGCCGTGGGTCACCGGGTTGTCGTGCGGCGAGGTGACCTTCACGATCTCATTGTCCTGCACGTGCAGGGTCAGATTGCAGCCCACTCCGCAGTACGCGCACACCGTGGTCGTCTCGCTCTGCGCCGACTCGTCCCACGTACCGGCCGCCCGCATGTCGAACTCCGACTTGAAGGACAGGGCGCCGGTCGGGCACACCTCGATGCAGTTGCCGCAGTACACGCACGCGGAGTCGGTGAGCGGGGCGTCGTGCTCCACTGCAATCCGGGCGTCGAAGCCGCGCCCGGCGACGGAGATCGCGAAGGTGTTCTGCCACTGGTCGCCGCAGGCGTCCACGCACTTGTAGCAGAGGATGCACTTGTCGTAGTCGCGGACGTAGAGGTCGTTGTCGATCTTCGGTTCCTCGTTCAGGCGGGCCGCGTCCGGTCCGAAGCGGTCCGGCTTCGCCTCGTACTCCTTGAGCCACTCGGCGACTTGCGGTGTGGTCGACAAGTCGACCGAGGAGGCGAGGAGTTCGAGGACGATCTTGCGGCTGTGACGGGCGCGTTCGGTGTCGGTCCGCACTTCCATGCCGGGCTCGGCCTTGCGGGAACAGGCCGGGACGAGCGTGCGCGAGCCCTCGACCTCGACGACGCAGACGCGGCAGGCGTTCTTGGGGGTGAGGGTGTCACCCTGGCAGAGGGTTGGGATGTCCTTGCCGGTGGCCCGGCAGGCGTCGAGGATCGTCGAGCCCTCGGGCGCCCGCACCGGTTCACCGTCGATGGTGAACTCCAGCAGACGGCGGGGAATCCCCAGCGGTGTCACGGTCATTCGTACGCCCCCAGACGGTCGATGGCGGATTCCACGGCGTTCCACGCGGTCTGCCCGAGACCGCAGATCGAGGCGTCCCGCATGGCGCGGCCCACCTCGCGAAGGAGGGCGATGTCGTCGGCCGCGTCCGCGCTCGTGCGCTCGACGATGCGGTGCAGGGCTTCCTCCTGCCGCACGGTCCCGACCCGGCACGGCACGCACTGGCCGCACGACTCGTCGCGGAAGAACTCGGCGATACGGAGCAGCAGGCGGGGGAGGGGAACGGTGTCGTCGAAGGCCATCACGACACCCGAGCCGAGCGTCGTGCCCGCCTCCCTCGTCCCCTCGAAGGTGAGCGGGATGTCCAGCTCGTCGGGGCGTACGAAGCCGCCGGCCGCGCCGCCGAGGAGGACGGCGCGCAATCGTTTACGTACGCCTGCCAGGTCCAGCAGTTCGCCGAGTGTCGCGCCGAACGGGAGCTCGTAGATGCCGGGGCGGTCCACGCTTCCCGATACGCAGAACAGCTTGGGGCCGGTGGATTTCCCGGTGCCGATCGCCGCGTACGCCTGGGCCCCCATCGTGAGGATCGGCAGTACGTTGACCAGCGTCTCGACATTGTTCTCGGCAGTGGGTTTGCCGAACAAACCCTTCTCTACGGGGAAGGGCGGTTTCGAGCGCGGCTCTCCCCGGTAGCCCTCGATCGAGTTGAAAAGGGCCGTCTCCTCGCCGCAGATGTACGCTCCCGCGCCGCGCCGGATCTCGATGTCGAAGGCGTAGCCCTGGCCGAGGATGTCGTCGCCGAGCAGGCCGCGCGCGCGTGCCTGCGCGATCGCGTGCTCCAGGCGCTCGAGGGCGCGTGGGTACTCGCCGCGCAGGTACACGTAGCCCTTGTGCGCACCGATCGCGTAGCCCGCGATCGTCATTGCCTCTACGAGGGAGTACGGGTCGCCCTCCATGATCACGCGGTCCTTGAAGGTGCCCGGTTCGGATTCGTCGGCGTTGCAGACGAGGTAGTGGGGGTGGTCGGGCTGCGATGCCGTGGCCTGCCATTTGCGGCCGGTGGGGAAGGCGGCGCCGCCTCGGCCGACGAGTCCGGCGTCGGTGACTTCGCGGATGACTCCGGCGGGGCCGAGCGCGAAGGCTTGGCGGAGGGCCGTGTAGCCGTTGTGGGCGCGGTAGTCGTCGAGGGAGGTGGGGTCTACTGCGCCGATGCGGTGGAGGAGGAGCAGGTCGCTTTGGCCTGCTTGGGGTACGGCCGTCGCTGCGGGTGGCTCGTCGGGTGCCGCACCGGGAGCGGTGGCCGCGAGGACGGCGGATTCGATGGTGGCGGGGGCGGCTACGGCGGTGGCCCTGAGAGTTTCGCCCCCGCCGCCCCTTCCCATTCCCATCCCTTGGGGGCTCCGCCCCCGAACCCCCACTGTCGGCCTGGCGGCCTCGTCCTCAAACGCCGGACGGGCTGAAATAATCAGCCCCTCCGGCGTTTGAGGAGCGGGGGTCCGGGGGCTGGCCCCCGAAGGGGTCCGGGGCGCACCCCCGGTTTCGGGAAGGGGCGGGGTGGGGAAAAAGCCCGCCGCAGGCTCCCCCGCCCGCACCACCAACGCCGCCGGCGCCCGCTCACACAACCCCAGACACGGACTCCGCTCCACCGAAACCCCGCTCCCGAGCCCCAGCCGCGCCTCGACCCCCGCGCACAACTCCGCCGCCCCCGCAGCCGCGCACGCAAGATCCGTGCACACATGCAGCACCGTCGCGGGCCGCGGCTTCACCGAGAACATGGCGTAGAACGTGGCGACCCCGTACGCCTCCGACGGCGGCACCGTCAGCCGTCGGCACAGGTAGTCCAGGGCACCCTCGCTGATCCACCCGACGCGATCGTTGATCGCGTGCAGCCCCGGCAACAGCAGGTCACGGCGGTCCCGCGCCGCACGGCCCCCGCGTGCCCACCTCAGGTCGGCGTCGGACCGGTCCGCGCCCTCCCACGACGACTCCGGCGGGCCGAGCAGTGCGTCGACCGCCGCCCGTTCCTCGTCCGTGGGCTTGCTGTCACCGAAGTGCAGATCCACCAGATCACCTCACCTGAGTCGCAACCGGAAGCTTCTCGATCCGGATCGCCGACGCCTTGAACTCCGCCGTCCCCGCGATCGGGCAATTCGCCTCGATCGTCAGCTGGTTGGTGTCCACCTCGTCGGGAAAGTGCATGGTCATGAACGCGAGCCCGGGCCGCAGCGCCGGATCGACCCACACCGGCGCCACCACCGCCCCGCGCCGGGACGACACCTGGACCTCCTCGCCCACCACGACCCCGTAGCGCTCCGCGTCCTCCGGACACAGCTCGACGTACTCCCCGCGCCGCATCGGCGACGCGAAACCGCCGCTCTGCACACCGGTGTTGTACGAGTCGAGCCGCCGCCCGGTGGTCAGACGGATCGGGTACTCCTCGTCCGTCAGGTCGACCGGCGGATCGTGCTGGACGAGCCCGAAGGGCGCGAGACGGCCGCGACGAGCGGGATCCGCGTCCCACAACCGGCCGTGCAGATAAGTGGGTTCGAGCCGTTCCGGGTCCGGGCACGGCCACTGGATGCCCTGGTGCTCCTCCAGGCGCTCGTACGTCATCCCGTAGTGGTCCGGCGACACCGACCGCAGCTCGTTCCATACGGCCTCGGAGTCCGCGTACTTCCAGTCGTGGCCGAGCCGGGCGGCCAGCTCGCAGATGATGTCGATGTCCTCGCGGGCCTCACCGGGCGGAGTGACCGCCGCCCGGACGCGCTGAACTCGCCGCTCACTGTTGGTCGTTGTGCCGTCCGTCTCGGCCCACCCGGCGGTCGCGGGCAGCACCACGTCCGCCAGCTCGGCGGTCTTCGTCAGGAAGATGTCCTGCACGACGAGGAAGTCCAGGGCCCGCAGGCGCCGTATCGCCTGCTCGCTGTCGGCCTCGGACTGCGCCGGGTTCTCGCCGATGCAGTAGACGGCCTTGAGCGTGCCCTCCTCCATGGCCTCGAACATCTCCGTCAGGTTCAGCCCGTAGTGCGGCTGGATGACGGTGTCCCAGGCGGACTCGAACTTGAGCCGTGTGTCCGGGTCCAGGATGTCCTGAAAGCCGGGGAGCCGGTTCGGAATCGCCCCCATGTCACCGCCGCCCTGCACGTTGTTCTGGCCGCGCAGGGGCTGCAACCCCGAGCCGTAACGCCCCACATGACCCGTCAGCAGGGACAGGTTGATGAGCGCGCGTACGTTGTCCGTGCCGTTGTGGTGCTCGGTGATGCCGAGGGTCCAGCACAGCTGGGCGCGCTCGGCGCGGGCGTACGCGTGCGCCAACTCCCGTATCGCGGCGGCCGGTACGCCCGTCACCTTCTCGGCGAGCGAGAGCGTCCAGGGCTCGACGAGTTGCTTGTACTCCTCGAAGCCGGTGGTCGCCCGCTCGATGAAGGCCTCGTTCGCCAGCCCTGCGTGGATGATCTCGCGGCCGATCGCGTGCGCCATCGGGATGTCCGTGCCGACGTTCAGCCCGAGCCAGCTCTCCGCCCACTCGGCCGTGGAGGTGCGGCGCGGATCGACGGCGTACATACGGGCGCCGTTCCTGATCCCCTTCAACACGTGCTGGAAGAAGATCGGGTGTGCGAAACGGGCGTTGGAGCCCCACATCACGATGAGGTCGGTGTGCTCGACCTCCCCGTACGAGGACGTCCCGCCGCCCGAGCCGAAGGCGGCCGAGAGACCGGCGACGCTCGGAGCGTGGCAGGTGCGGTTGCAGGAGTCGACGTTGTTGGTCCCCATGACGACGCGCGCGAACTTCTGCGCCACGTAGTTCATTTCGTTGGTCGCGCGGGCGCAGGAGAACATCCCGAACGCGCCACGCGCGGCGGAGAGCCCGCGAGCGGCACGGTCCAGCGCCTCGTCCCAGGTCGCCTGCCGGAAGGGCTCGTCACGCGAGTCGCGGACCAGCGGATGAGTAAGTCGTGTGTACGTCTTCGGAGTTCGGTCGCGTTTCCTTGTACGGCTCATGCGGCGGTCCTCAATGCGAGCAGATCCGAGATGGCGTGGACGGTGCGGAGCGTCGGCACCTCGACCCCGGTGATCTCCGCCAACTCGACGACGGCGGCGAGGAGTACGTCGAGTTCGAGCGGTTTGCCACGCTCCAGGTCCTGAAGGGTCGAGGTGCGGTGATCGCCGACGCGCTCCGCGCCGGCCAGCCGCCGTTCGATGGAGACCCCGACCTCGCAGCCCAGCGCCCGGGCGACCGCCAGCGTCTCGGTCATCATGATCTCGATGACCTTGCGGGTGCCGCCGTGCAGGCACATCTGCCGCATGGTCGCGCGGGCGAGGGCGCTGATCGGGTTGAAGGAGATGTTGCCGAGCAGCTTGATCCACACGTCGTTGCGCAGATCCGGCTCGATCGGGCACTTGAGCCCGCCGGCTCGCATGGCCTCGCTGAACGCGACGCAACGCGCCGAGACCGAGCGGTCGGGCTCACCGATGGAGAACCGGGTGCCTTCGAGATGGCGTACAACTCCCGGTCCCGCCAGCTCAGTTGCGGCATAGACCACGCAGCCTACGGCCCGTTCGGGCGCGAGCACCGCACTGACCGCGCCGTCCGGGTCCACGCTCTCCACGCGATGGCCGTCGTACGGGCCGCCGTGCCGGTGGAAGTACCACCAGGGGATGCCGTTCTGGGCGGCGACCACCGCTGTCGTGTCGTGAAGGAGAGGCTCGATCAGCGGCCCGCACGCCGCGTACGAGTTGGCCTTCAGCCCCAGGAAGACGAAGTCGGCCGGGCCGATCTCGGCCGGGTCGTCGGTGACGTGGGCCCGGGCGGTGAAGTCCCCGCGCGGGCTGAGCACTTGCACTCCGTGCTGCCTCATGGCCGCCAGATGCGGTCCACGGGCGATGAGATGCACGTCGGCGCCCGCGCGATGCAAGGCGGCGCCGACGTAGGCGCCGATCGCACCGGCGCCGAGAACTGCGACTTTCACTGAGGGGCTCCGTTCGGTCGAGGGATACCGCGGAGGTGAACTAAGGCGTCGAAATCTGTCGACGGAATATTGTCTACAGTATGGGAGTTGGGGCAGCAAGGGTTCGCGCAGCACCTGGGACAGCCTTGTGTGACGGTGCGTAGCTGACCACTTTGAGGATCGCGCTCAGTCAACTGGCCTTGAGGCGTGGGAAGCGGCGACTTCGCGGAGGAGGTTCAGAAACGCGGACAGGGCCGGTTGGTCCTCGGTCGCCTCCCTCACCACGGCGAAGATCGAGCGTGCGGCTGCGGGCCGGGTGACCGGCAGGCAGGTCACTGCGGTGGTGGGGATGGCGGTGAGCGCGAGCTTGGGGACCATGGTCACGCCAAGCCCGGTGGCGACGAAGGCGACGGCGGTGGCGTAGTCGTGGGCCTCCACGACGAAGTTGGGGCTGAAGCCGGCCGCGCCGCACGCGTCGAGGATGGTCTCCCGGCAGATGCTGCTCGGCCACTCGTTGTCAATCCATGGCTCGTTGCTCAGCCTGCCCAGTTCAACGGTCTCTTCGGCGGCGAGAGGGTGCTCCGGCGGCAGGACCACGACGAAAGGGTCGTCCAGCAGATGGATCGCGCGTAGCCCGGGGGGCACCGGGACGGTGTCGTCCAACACCATGATCTCGGCGTCCGCCGCCTCGCCGGTCAGCCCCTTGCCCAGCCTCAGCTCCACCCGGACCTCGGGGAAGCGGCGGCCGAACTCGGCGATGATGGGCGGGATCAGTACCGCACCGGCCGTGGCGAAGTAGCGGACGGTCAACCGGCGCGACTTCCCCGCACGCAGGTCGGAGAGGGCCGTCTCCGCGTCGGCGATCTGTGTCTGGATCTGTTGTGCATGCGTGGCCAGGAGCCGTCCCGCCTCGGTGGGGCGGATGCCTCTGCCATGGCGTTCGAACAGCGCGGTGTCGGTCTCCCGCTGCAGCGCGGCGATGTGCTGGCTGATCGCCGATGGGGTGTAGCCGAGGAGGGTGGCCGCGGCTTGGATCGAGCCGGTCTCGACGACCGAGCGGAGCACCACGAGACGGCGAACATCAAGCATAGGCGGATAATACAGTCCTGCTTCATGGTTCTTAAGAAAACATCGCTTGTTCTGTCCTTTCGGCGCCTCCAGAATCCGAGCATGGAGAAGAAGAGAAACATTCGGCTGGGCATCGTGGGTCTGGGGGCGATGGGCAGCGAGATGCTCGATGTCGCAGGGCGGCACCCCGAGTTCGAGGTTGTCCTGGCCGCAGACCCCAGCGCTCAGGCCGTTGAGCGGGCACGAGCGGCGCATCCGCAGGTGCCCTGCATCCAGGATGCGGAGGAACTGCTCGACCATGACGGGCTCGACGCGGTCTACATCGCCTCGCCGCCCGCCACGCACGCGGGCTTCGCGGTACGCGCCATGAAAGCGGGCAAGGCGGTCTTCGCCGAGAAGCCGCTCGCGGTGGATCTGGCCGAAGGCGAAGAGATGGTCACGGTGGCCACGGCGACCGGGGCTGTGAACGCGCTGAACTTCGTGATGTCCGATCGCAGCGCCGCGTTGGCGGTCGGCCGGGCGTTGCGGGACGGCGAAGTCGGGACAGTCCTCGGTGTGGAGATGCGGTTCGGCTTTCCGCAATGGCCGAGGGAGTTCCAGCAAGACGCTCATTGGGTGGCCGGACATGCGCAGGGCGGGTTCCTGCGTGAGGTCGCCTCGCACTACCTCTTCCTCACCGACCGGCTCTTGGGCCCCCTCGCGCCCGTCCACACACACGTGACCTACGGCGTGGCAGGAGAGAACGCAGCCTCGGGTCTGTTCCTCGCGGGCGACGTGCCGGTCAGGCTCTCAGGGCAGGTCGCTGCTGCTCCGGAGACCTACGAGTGGACACTGCACGGATCCGATCGCTCGTACCGGATCAACGACTGGGGAGACTTGTGGCTCGGCGACCACTCCGGCTGGACCCGCGTCGAATTGGACAGTCCGCGCGGCAGTGAGGAGACCCGGCTGACCGAGTTCGCTCGGGCTGTCCGGGGTGAGGGCTCCACGCTGGCCGACTTCGCCGCCGGCTTGCGGGTGCAGCACCTGGTCGAACACTTCCACCGGGAGATCCGATGACGCGCCGCGGCCCGGCGGTGGTCGTCGGCGAGCATGGCGGGCCGGACGTGCTCGAAGTCCACAACCTCGATCTTCCCGAGGCGGCTGTTGACCAGGTGCTGGTGGAGGTTGCCTACGCCGGGGTCAACTATGTGGACATCTACCAGCGCGAGGGCGTCTACCCCCGCCAGGTCCCCTTCGTGCCCGGCAGTGAGGGGGCGGGCCGAGTCCTGGAGGCCGGTGCCGAGGTGTCCGGACTGAGCCCTGGCGACAGGGTCGCGTGGCAAGGCGCGCCGGGCGCCTACGCCCGGTACGTGTCGGTCCCGGCCTCCCAACTGCTCCGGATCCCCGACGAGGTGACCGACGAGCAGGCTGCGGCACTTCCCCTCCAGGGACTGACCGCCCACTATCTGGCCACCAGCTCATACGCCATCCACCCCGGAGACACCGTCCTCATCCATGCGGGCGCGGGCGGGGTGGGGCTCCTGCTGACCCAGATCGCCAAGATCCGCGGCGCCACCGTCATCACGACCGTCTCCACCCCCGGCAAAGCGGAAGCCTCACGCGCGGCGGGCGCGGATCAGGTGCTCGGATACGACGACTTCCATGAGGAACTGAGCGAGCAGGGCGCCCACGCCGTGTACGACGGGGTCGGCAGGAGCACCTTCGAACGATCACTGAAAGCACTGCGTCGGCGCGGCACACTTGTGCTCTATGGCGGCTCCAGCGGGCACGTGGCCTCAGTCGACCCGCTTCGTCTGACCGAGGGCGGCTCGCTCACGCTGAAGCGCCCCACTCTCCGCGACTTCGTCGTCGACCGTGCCGAGCTGGAAAGCCGCTTCCAGGATCTCCTCGACTGGCTCATGGAAGGACGGCTGCACCTGCACATTCACGGGCACTACCCCCTGGTGGACGCGCAGGGCGCCCACCGTGCTCTCGCCTCCCGGGACACGGTCGGCAAGCTCCTCCTGGCCCCGTGATCCGACGGCTCCTGGATGACGAAGTCGCTCGACCTGGAGTCGACCTGGAGAGGGGCTTTCACAGCCCCGGAGCGCCAGGCGTACCCGGGACCCGGGTCACCGCGAGCGCCGCTTTGACGTCGGCCCAGAACTCCGGTCGCGCGTCGACCCGGTATCCGAGGCGGTACACCGTCGTACGGGTCCGGCCGCGCACGCTCAGACGTACCTCGGCGGAACCGGGATGCGCGGCGAGGACTTCCTTCAACTGCCGGACGGCTTCCGGGCTGACCTGGGCTTCGAGCATGCCAAGCCGGACCACGGGCGCCTCCCCGGCGCCACTCAGGTCGGGTACTTGGAGTTCCATGGCGACGAGGCGGGGTACGTCCTCGCGTTTGTCGAGGCGTCCCTT
>NZ_BAAGPS010000090.1:99422-170296 GCF_054783935.1 Streptomyces pseudoechinosporeus | reverse complement strand
AGTCACTCCGCCGGCCACCGATAATCAGCGAGAGACTTAAGCCCGCGATTTCAGGCGCATCACACTAGGATTGCGCGTGGGTTGGAAGAAGGTGTTTCGCGACGCTTGGTACGGGATTCTCATATGGCCGGGAGTGTGCCTCGTCGTACTGCTTGTTGCAGGCCCTATGTGGCTGACCCTTCCTGTCGGTTTGTGGCTCGGCTCTGTCCTTTTCTGCTCAGCGAGGCGGACGCCGAGTTGATTGAAGGCTTTCTTCGCGGCAACTAACGCTTTTTCCTGCCACAGGCTCAGAGCGAAGGTGTCGGCGTTGTCGCCGACGGTCCACACGGCGCCGGGCCCGAGCTGGAGCAGCATCTGCTTGGGCACCATCTGTGGGACAACCCAGAAGTGATCGCTGTGCCGATCACTCACGGCGCACCGCGATGCCTTCAGTGGATCGAGAACTCTGTGAACGAGTCCTATTGGAGAATGTCCTACTCGGATCCCCTCGACTCCTGCCCGTGCCGTTGTGGCCTCCAGTCGGGGCCACGGAGTCGCTCCCACAGCCCGCGCAGGACGCGTACCTCCTCCGAGAACGAGGTGATGTCGCGGGGGTTGACGAACGGGAGGCCGATCTGGCGGCCGGAGCTGTCGTAGATCACGACTCTTTGGGCCATCTTCTTGGAGCCCTTGGTCCCGATCTCCTGGATGTCCCCCCACGCCGTCTGTCGGGTCCCGAAGAGGGTGCGGACCTCGATGTAATCGGGGGTCGTGATGGTCGCGCTCCGCTTGGTCGAGGCGTAGCCAAAGGCCACCGAGGCTACGACGGCCAGGCTGAACAGCATCCCGAGGACGGAGCCGTCCCCGTGTTCCACCATCACGAACAGGTTGGCGAGCAGGCCCATACCGAAGATGATGCCTCCGAACAGCCACACCGGATACATGCGCCGAGTCGCCGATCCAGCTCGGTAAGTCGGAAAGTGCGATTCATTCGTCATGGCGCGCCACCATAGCCGTGTGGCCGGGGACCCCTCCCGCGAGTCGGCGGGCGGGTCTCGGCCGCGATGTCGGCGACCGTGCGGGCGATCTCCAGCGCCTGTTCCGGTTCGCCCGCGCCGGCCGCCGGTGTGGCGTGCCGGGCGAGGTACACGCCGCGGTCCCTGCGTGCCGTCTCGGGGACGATGTCGAGCACCTGATCCCACAAGGAGACAGCCTCGGCGCCAAGGCCGAGTCGGCCGTAGCAGGTGGCACGCTGTACTTCGAGGTAGCCGGGTGTGCGACGGCACGCGTTGCCCCACGGCAGGTCATCGTCGACGCGGCCGAGGAGTCCGCTCGCCTGGTCGATGAGCCGGTCGACGGCGTCACGGTCTCGGGTGAGGCTGGCCCGCCAGTACGTTCCCGGCGCATCCTCCCCGGCCAGGTGGCTGGTCGCGGGAATGTGACAGTCGAGTGCCGCTCTGTCACATTTTCCTGCGACCGCCTCCCGCCGGGGCCAGCGGCGTCGGCCGGAAAGCCCGCACTGCCGTTGGGCAACAGCATCCGTGCTTCCCTGAACCAGCCGAGGCCCTTCGCGTGTCACTGTCCCGGCCGTTGCGTCGTGCTTCGGCGCGACTCCAGCTGCGGATTCGGCCCGCGCCGCGAACAATCAACCCCTCGGGGAGCTTGAGGGGCGGGGATCCAGGGCGAAGCCCCGGTGGGGGTTCCCGCTCGGGGCGGGGCCAATCCGCCTGGATCACCCCACCCCGTCCTCCTCGGCCAACACCTCCTGCGCCACCGCAAACGCCGAGTTGGCCGCCGGAACGCCGCAGTACACAGCCGTCTGCAGCAGCACGGCGCCGATCTCCTCGGGCGAGAGCCCGTTGCGGCGGGCCGCGCGGACGTGCATGGTCAGTTCGTCGTAGTGCCCGTGGGCGACCAGCGCGGTGAGCGTTATCAGGCTGCGCTCGCGGCGCGACAGCGTGTCGTCCGTCCAGATCTCCCCCCACGCGTAACGCGAGATGAAGTCCTGGAACCGGGCCGTGAACGGAGACTGCCGGGCCTGCGCGCGATCCACATGCGCGTCGCCGAGCACCTGCCGCCGTACCTCCATGCCCCGCTTCGCGCCACCGTCGAAGTGCCCGCGCAGGGCGGTGAGTACGGCCTCCGGCCGCTCGGCGGGGGCGAGATGCGAGGCGTGCGGGATCTCGGTGAGCGCGGCACCGGGCACGGCGTCGGCGATCTCCCGTAGATGCGCGGGCGGAGTCGCCGGGTCCTCGCGGCCGGCGACGAGCAGAGTCGGCGCGCTGATCCGCGGCAGCCGGTCACGGATGTCGAAGGCCGCGAGCGCGTCACAGCAGGCGGCGTACGCCTCCGGGTCCGCCCTGCGGTGGTCCTCGACGAGTTCCGGAACGGTGAAACCGGGCGTGAACCAACGGGAGTTCGCGTTCGCCGCGAGCTCGACAAGACCCTCCGCGCGGACGAGCGCGGCCCGCTCCTCCCACGGCTTGGCCCCGTTGAAGTGGGCCGAGGAGCAGATCACGGCGAGGCGCTCGATCCGCTCCGGGTGGTACGCCGCGAGCTGCAAGCCCACCGCGCCGCCGAGCGAGACCCCCGCGTACGAGAAGCGGTCGATGCCGAGGGAGTCCGCGAGGGAGAGGACGAGTTCGGCCAGTTCGGCGACGGTCGCGCCGGGAGCGATCAGGTCGGCGGGGGAGCGGCCGTGGCCGGGGAGGTCCCAGCGTACGACCCGGTGGGTGATGGAGAGTTCGGGCGCGACCTTGTCCCACAGGGCCGTCGACGTGCCGAGGGATGGGCCGAGGAGCAGTGGGGGAGCGGTGGCGGGTCCCTCGGCGCGGTGGTGCAGCTGCTTACCGGTCGGGGTCGGCTGGGTGGTCAACGTCGCTCCAGGGCACGGTCGGTGAGGGCTCCCGCGGAGCCGGTGTACTCGGTCGGGTCCGTGAGGACTGCCAGGTCGAGTTCCTTCAACTCGGGCTCCTCGGCGAGGAGTTCGACGAGCGGCCGGTTCTCCGCGGTGGCTCGCTCGGCCGCCCGGGTGAGCAGCTCCTTCGCGCGGGCCCGCCCGAGCACCGGCGCGAGTTCGGCGGACAGCCGCTCGGAGACGATCAGGCCATGCGTGAGGTCAAGGTGGGCGCGCATCACATCCGCGTGCACCTGGAGGCCTTCGGCCAGCTCGGCCGTGTCCCGCGCCGCGCCGCCTACCAGGCGGAGCAGTTCGCGCAGGGGCTCCCACTCGGCATGCCAGGCACCGGCGGGGCGTTCGTCCTCGGCTGCCAGCGAGCCGTACAGCGTCGCGGCAAACTGCGGCGCACGGCGGGCCGCGGCGGCGATCAGCGTGGCGCGCACGGGGTTCGCCTTGTGCGGCATCGCGGAGGAACCGCCACCGGAGCCCTCGCTCAGCTCGCGGATCTCCGTACGGCTGAGCGTGAGCACGTCCGCCGCCGTCTTGCCGAGGGCGCCCGCCGTGAACGCGAGGGCGCCCGCGAGATCGGCGACCGGAGTGCGCAGGGTGTGCCAGGGCAACACCGGTGCAGCGAGGCCGACTTCACGCGCGTACGCCTCGACGAGCGCGCCGGTGTCCGCAGCCCCGTACGCGGCGAAGGCTGCCAACGTGCCCGCCGCACCCCCGAGTTGGGCCGGGAGACCGTCGCGTACACCCTGGACGCGATCCCGTGCGTCCAGCACCAGGGATCGCCACCCCGCCGCCTTCAGACCGAAGGTCGTCGGCACCGCGTGCTGCGTCAGCGTCCGCCCAGGCATGGCCGTGTCCCGGTGCTCCCGAGCGTGCCGGGCCAGCGCACGCTCCGTACGGGCCAGGTCCGCCAGGACGAGGTCAAGGGTCCGCGCGGCCACCAGCATCGTGGCCGTGTCCATGATGTCCTGGCTGGTCGCGCCCCGGTGGACGTACGGGGCGTACTCCTCGTCCACCGTCCCGACCGCCGCGGTCAGATCCGCGACCAGCGGGATCACCGGATTGCCGCCGCCCCGCGCACGCAGCGCGAGGTCATGGACGTCGAAGCGCGCCGCGTCGGCCGCCGCGTCCACAGCCGCTGCGGCCTCTGAAGGCGCGAGGCCGAGCGACGCCTGCGCACGCGTGAGCGCCGCCTCCGCGTCCAGCAGCGCCTGGAGAAAGGCGGTGTCGCCGGTCGCGGACGCGGCGGGGGAGCCTGCCCACCCGGGGGCGAGCAGGCTGTCGGTGTCGCCGAGGGTCACTGGAACTCCAGGAAGACCGTTTCGCCTTCGCCCTGAAGGCGGATGTCGAAACGGTACGTGCGCCGCTCGCCGGGCTGTGCGACCAGCGTGGCCCGGCGCTCGGCCGGCAGCGAGTCGAGCAACGGGTCGGCGCCGTCGGCCAGATACGCCCGCGTGTACAGGTGGTGCAGCAGACCGCGCGCGAACACGCACACGCTGATGTACGGCAGCCCGGCGTTGCCCGGCGGCAGCGTGTACAGCGCGTAGTGCCCGTCGGCGTCCGTGGCTACCCGCCCGAAACCGGTGAAGTCCGTGCCGTTGCGGCCGAGATAGCCGCCGGTCACCGGGTTACGGCGCATCGAACCGGGGGCGCCTTTGAGGGAGCCGTCCGGAGCCGCCTGCCAGAACTCCAGGATGGCGTCCGGGATCGGCTTGCCCTCGCCGTCCAGGACATACCCGTGCAGCGTGATCTGGTCGGGGTGCCCCTTCGGCGCCACCTGCTCGCCCTCGGGGAAGGGCAGCGCGTACCCGTAGAACGGGCCGACGGTGTGGGAGGGGGTGGGGAGGACTTGCCCCGTGGTGTTCTCGGTCATGCTCAGCGACCTTCCTCGATCCAGGTGGCGGAGGGACCGTCGAGAACGATGTCCCACTCGTAGCCGAGCGAGAACTCGGGCTGCGAAAGGTCGTGGTTGTACTGCGCGACCAGGCGGTTGCGGGCCGACTCGTCGGTCACCGAGCGCAGGATCGGGTCGTACGGGAAGAGCGGGTCGTTCGGGAAGTACATCTGTGTCACGAGCCGCTGCGTGAACGCCGTGCCGAACATCGAGAAGTGGATGTGCGCGGGGCGCCACGCGTTGGTGTGGTTGCGCCACGGGTACGCGCCCGGCTTGATCGTCCGGAAGAAGTACCGTCCCTGATCGTCCGTCAGAGCCCGTCCCACACCGGTGAAGTTGGGGTCGAGCGGTGCCGGGTGCTGGTCGCGCAGATGCGCGTACCGGCCAGAGGCATTGGCCTGCCACAGCTCGATGAGCTGGCCGCGCACCGGGCGCCCGTCGCGGTCGAGCAGCCGCCCGGAGACGGTGATGCGCTCGCCGAGCGGCTCGCCCTGGTGCTGCACGGTGAGGTCGTTGTCGATGTCGGTGATGTCGGTCGGACCGAACACCGGACCGGACAGCTCGACCGTCTCCGGGTCGCCGCTGTTCACCGCGACCAGCGGCTGCTTGGGGTGACGCAGCACGGAGCTGCGGTACGGGGCGTAGTCGCGCGGCGGATGGTGCTTGACCGGGGCGCCGCCGGCGACGGCCTTGTCGTACGCGTTCTGGAGGTCGTTGATCTCGATGTCGATGTCCGACTGGGTGAGCGTCATGAGGATTCCGATTCCTACGGGTCCTGGGCGGTCTTAGCGTTCGAGGACGAGGGCCAGGCCCTGGCCGACGCCGATGCAGAGGGTGGCGACGCCAACTCCCGAGCCACGGCGGGCGAGTTGGTGCGCGACGGTCCCGGCGAGCCGGGCACCGGAGGCGCCCAGCGGGTGGCCGAGCGCGGTCGCGCCGCCCTGCGGGTTGAGGATCGCCGGGTCGAACTCGGGCCACTCGGCTACGCAGCCGAGGACCTGGGCGGCGAACGCCTCGTTGAGTTCGAGAGTCGACAGATCGCCAAATCCCTTGCCCGCCTTGGCGAGTGCGCGGTTGACGGCCTCGACCGGGGCGAGCCCGAAGTAGTGCGGGTCGATCGCGGAGACACCGGAGGCGGAGACCCGGGCGAGCGGCTCGCGGCCGGTGGCTCGCAGGCCCTCCTCGTCGACGAGCAGCAGGGCCGCGGCACCATCGTTGAGAGGCGACGCGTTGCCCGCCGTCACCGTCCCGTTCTCCTTGCGGAAGGACGGCTTGAGCTTGGCCATCGCGGCGAGGGACGCGTCTGCGCGTACGCATTCGTCGGCGCCGAAGACGACCGGGTCGCCCTTGCGCTGCGGGATCGACACAGGGGCGAGCTCGGCGTCGAAGAGGCCGTCGGCCTGGGCACGGGCCGCCTTCTGATGGGAGGCCAGCGCGAACTCGTCCTGCTGCTCCCGGCCGATCTTGTGCTTCTCGGCGATCAACTCCGCGCTCTCGCCCAGCGGGACGGTCCACTGCGGATCCATCTTCGGGTTGACCATGCGCCAGCCGAGCGTCGTCGAGTACAGCTCGGTGTGACCGGCCGGGAAGGGCTTGTCGCTCTTCGGCAGCACGTACGGGGCGCGGGTCATCGACTCCACGCCGCCGGCCAGGGCGATGGAGGCGTCACCGAGCGCGATGGCCCGCGCGGCCTGGATGACGGCTTCGAGGCCGGAGGCGCACAGCCGGTTGACGGTCACGCCGGGCACGGATGTGGGCAGGCCCGCGAGAAGGGCGGCCATACGGCCGACGTTGCGGTTCTCCTCGCCCGCGCCGTTCGCGTTGCCGAAGTACACGTCCTCGATCCGGGACGGGTCCAAGTCGGGCGTACGGGCGAGGAGTTCACGGATGGCGTGCGCGCCGAGATCGTCCGGGCGTACGCCTGCCAGCGAGCCGTTGTACCTGCCGAACGGGGTGCGGACGGCATCGACGATGTAGACGTCCCTCATGCGATCTCCTCCGGAGTGCGAACCTTCGCGGCGGTCTTCGTGACGATCTCCTCGGTCTCGACACCCGGCGCTGCCTCGACGAGGACGAGTCCGTCGTCGGTGACATCCAGGACGCCGAGGTCGGTGATGATCCGGTTCACACACGTCTTGCCGGTCAGCGGCAGCGCGCACTCCTCAAGGATCTTCGGTGAGCCGTCCTTGGCGGTGTGCGTCATCACGACGATCACCCTGCGGGCGCCGTGCACCAGGTCCATGGCGCCGCCGATGCCGGTGATCATCTTTCCGGGGATGGCCCAGTTGGCGAGGTCCCCGCGGGCGGACACCTGCATGGCGCCGAGTACGGCGACATCGATGTGGCCGCCGCGGATCATCCCGAAGGAGAGGGAGGAGTCGAAGTACGAGGCGCCGGGCAGGACCGTGACGGTCTCCTTGCCGGCGTTGATGAGGTCGGGGTCGACCTGGTCCTCGGTCGGGTACGGGCCGGTGCCCAGGATGCCGTTCTCGGACTCCAGGATCACCTCGACGCCGGGCGGGAGGTAGTTGGGGATCAGCGTCGGCAGTCCGATGCCGAGGTTCACGTACTGGCCATCCTCCAGCTCGCGCGCGGCGCGGGCCGCCATCTCGTTACGCGTCCAGGCCATCAGGAACTCACCGTCCGCTGCTCGATCATCTTGGCGTTCGCCTGCTCGAGGGTCAGGGCGATCATCCGCTGTACGAAGATCCCCGGCAGATGCACCGCGTCCGGGTCGATCTCGCCCGGCTCGACGAGTTCCTCGACCTCGGCGATCGTCACCCGGCCGGCCATCGCGGCCAGCGGGTTGAAGTTGCGGGACGACTTGTTGAAGACCAGGTTCCCGTGCCGGTCGCCTTTCGCGGCCCGTACGAGGGCGAAGTCGGTACGGATGCCGTGCTCCAGCACGTACTCCGTGCCGTCGAACTCCCGCACCTCCTTCGGCGGCGAGGCGAGCGCGACGCCGCCCTCACCGTCGTACCGCCAGGGCAGTCCGCCGTCCGCGACCTGGGTGCCGACACCGGCCGGGGTGTAGAAGGCGGGGATGCCGGCGCCACCTGCCCGCAGCCGCTCGGCCAGCGTGCCCTGCGGGATCATCTCGACCTCCAGCTCACCGGCCAGGTACTGCCGGGCGAACTCCTTGTTCGCGCCGATGTACGACCCCGTGACGCGGGCGATGCGGCCCGCCGCCAGGAGTATCGCGAGCCCCGACTCCATCGCCCCGCAGTTGTTGGAGACCACGCTCAGACCGGAGACCTCCCGCTCGTACAGAGCCTGGATCAGAACGTTCGGCACACCGCTCAGCCCGAAACCGCCCACCGCGAGCGACGCGCCGTCCGGCACATCGGCCACCGCCTCGGCGGCTGTGGCGACCACCTTGTCCATCCGTGAAGCCCCATCTCTTCCGAGCGGCCAGCGCCCCTATTGCTCAGGGCACTGACTATTTCTGCGAGGTTTCCCTCACGCTGCCACCCGCCGGTTCGGTCGTCAAGGTTTCCTACGTACTGGCAGGTGAGATACGGAGCTCACTCAGCAGACAGTCGTATGTCGTGAGCGGTATCGTTCAGTGCACCGACGAATCCGAGGAGCGCATATGGCCGCGGTGGACCTCACCACCCACCCCGGGCACCTGGCCCGGCGGCTGCAGCAGGCGCACTACCTGCTGTGGAACACGATGGTCTCCGAGGAGATCACCTCGCCGCAGTTCGCGGTGCTGAACGCGCTTGTCGCCGAGCCGGGGCTGGATCAGCGCACCGTGGGGGAGCGGGTGGGGCTGGACCGGTCCACCATCGCCGAGGTGATCAGCCGGCTCGGCCGCCGCGGCCTCCTCGACAAGGTCCGCGACCCGCAGGACGGCCGTCGCTTCCTGCTCCGCCTCACGGACGAGGGGGCGCGTACGCATCGCAAGCTGACGGTGCGGACGGCTCGGATGAACCAGGTGTTCCTGGCGCCCTTGTCGGCGGAGGAGCAGGCCGTGTTCTTCGATCTGCTTCAGCGGGTCTCGGATGCGGCGGAGGGGCTGCGCAATCCGGGAGAACCTCTCGTTGCGCAGCGTTGAGGCGTCACGGTCACGCCTTCGCGTACACCACCCACACCTGCCCGCGGGCGAACGGCATCTCATTGCCGTCCTGCGTTGTGAAGCGCGTTCCGTCCTCGGGCGACGCGCGCTTCCAGCGGGCGTCGAAAGCGCGGCCGTCGCGCAGGACCGTCGCCGTGCCCGAGCCCACGGTCTCGGTGTACGGGGTGTTGTTGCCCAGGAAGTCCTTGAACTGGGACTTGCGGATCTTCACGTACTGCACGACCACCGTCGCGGCGGCCATCTGCGGTCCGTCGGTCGTCTCGGTCGGCCTGCCGTCCATCGACACCAGCCAGCGGTCCCGGCTCTGGGACCAGGTGAAGGTGAAGCGGGCCGCGGGGAAGCGCACGGTGTGCGAGGTCTCGGCCTTGCCGCCCGCGGGTAGCGCGCCGTACTCGAAGCCGGTGGTCAGCGCGTCCGCTCCGGGGGCGGACTTCAGCAGCCGTTCGGGGCGCAGATACAGGTTGTGCGGGGCGGGTTTGTCGGTGCCCCGGTAGTACGCCTTCGAGTCCGACTCCGGCAGTGCCGCGTTCAGCGGGGCCTTGTCGATCAGCGGCAGCAACTTGCCCTGCGCTCCCGAGAAGGCGAGTGTCGGCTCGTCGAACTGGCGCAGCAGCTCCAGGTCGGATTCACGCGCGCTGCGCACCGGCCCGATCGCCTTCGGGAACCTGGTCGCGTACACCGCCATCAGCCGGCTGAGGCCGCCCTCCACCTGCTCGGCGTACACGATGTCCGCCGCGTCGATGCCCGTGTGCGGTCGGGCACGGCTCACGTTGTCGATCTTCACGGCGAGTACGGAACCGGCGCCCGTGCCGTCGTCCGGCCCGCGGCCGTCGTCGGTCTCGTCGGGCGTACAGCCCGCCATGACGGAGCCCGCCGACAGGGCGGCCAATAGTGCCGTCACCAGCGTGGTGCGCCTCGTTCGACCCTTCAGCCCCGTCCGCCTCACGCCTACGCTGTCCACTGTGCCCCGTTTCGCCGCTTTTTCGATTTGGGATTCAATCAGGTCCTACCCAATCGGCCAAGATCGAAGGCGGTTTACTCGGCCATGCGGGGAACGGGGAACAGGCGCGGATGGGCGGTCCTGTCGGTCCCACGGCCCCAGGATCTCCTCGAGGTTGTAGCGAACCGGCTCCTCCAGCTGCGCGTACGTGCAGCTCTCGGGTGTCCGGTCGGGGCGCCAGCGGCGGAAGCGGGCCGTGTGCCGGAAGCGTTGCCCGTTCTCCATGTGGTCGTACGCCACCTCGCACACCCGCTCCGGCCTCAGCGGCACCCAGGACAGATCCTTCTTGCCCGACCAGCGGCTGGGCGCACCCGGCAGCCGTGCCGTTTCGTGCGCCGCCTCCTCGGCCCAGGCCGCCCACGGATGCCTCTCGGCCGACTCCATGCGCAGCGGCTCCAGCTCCCCGACCAGCTCCTCGCGCCGCTTCATCGAGAACGCCGCCCTGCGCCAGGGCGCCACGGTCGTCGCGCTGTCCGGTCGTGCCCGTCCGGGCTCGGCGGCCCGGAGTTGAGGTGCGTCCGCTGGTCTGGTTCGTCCTTGTCAAGACCTGCTGCGCGCCTGTTCCAGGGCTGTACGAACCTCCTTGACACCGGCCGGCTTTCCCGGGTCGCGGGGCCAGGGCAGTCGGGGGTCGGACAGGTAGGGGAGGACGTAGGCGGGGCTGCCCTCCTGGATGCGCCGGCTCTCCGCCGTGGTGCCTGCGTCGACGCTGTCGTAGCCGAGACGGTCGAGCAGAGCGGTGACGGACTTTTTGGCCGCGTCGTCGTCGCCGGCGATCGGGAGCGCGCTGCGGTCGGGGGATCCGGCGGGACGGGCGAGGGAGAGGAGGTGCTCGAAGTAGATGGTGCTGAACGTCTTGACCGTCCGCGCGCCCGGCACGGACCGCTGGAACAGCTCTCCCGCGGTCAGGCCGCCCGCCAGCAGATCGGCGATGACGCCGTCCCGCGGTCGGTAGTAGTTGTTCGCGTCGATGACGGTCTTCCCGGCCAGGGCGTCCGCGGGCAGGTGGGGCACGGCGCTGAAGGGGACCGCGACGACCGTCCAGTCGCCGGCCGCGGCGGCCTCCGCCGGAGTGGCCGCGCGCGCCCGGGGGCCCAGGCGGTCGGTGAGAGCGCGCAGGGTCTGGGGACCGCGCGAGTTGCTGAGCACCACGTCGATCCCCGCGTTGACGGCCAGGCGCGCCACCGCGCCGCCGAGGCGGCCGCTTCCGATGATGCCGAGCGTGTCGTTCATTGCTGTTCCTTGTGGTGACGGGTCTGCGTTTTCGGGCACACCCGCGCCCGCAGACCGTGTGGTCTGCGGGCGCGGAAGTGTTCCGGTGCGCGGACGGATGTCCGGTGTGTGGGCTGCGCGGGGTGGTCAGTGGCCGGATTCGAGTCGTTCCTTCAGAGCCCTGCCGTAGCTTGCGGAGCTCTCCTCCATTTTGGCCCGGTTGGGCTCCACGGCTTCCACGGCGGCCGGGCCGGTGAAGACCTCGGATTCCGTGTAGCGCGTTCCGCCGTCATGGGGGTCGAGGAGGAAGGAATGGTCCCCCGTGACGACGCCGGGGATGCCGCCCTCCCAGGCAAGCCGTCGCGGTGCCTCGTAGTGGAGGACCGTGAAGTCGTACTCCCCGTCCATCTCGGATCCATTCGACAGACGGGCCCGCAGCTTGGTGCCGGGCAGGACTTCGGTGGGCACATCGACGAAGCTCAGGTCGGGGTGCCACTGTGCGTATCCGGCGAAGTCGGTCAGGACCTTCCACACCTCCTCGGGGGAAGCGGCGATGTCGGTGACCGTGCTGATGACGGGATTGTTGTCCATGTTTCTCAGACCTCCATGCGGTTTTCGAGGATGATCTTGCCCCGGGCGTGGCCGCCGGCCAGCAGCTGCTGGGCCTGCGCCGCCTGGGCGAGGGGGAAGGTTTGGCCGACGTGGACGGTGAGCTTGCCCTCCTCGGCGAGCTCCACCAGCCGGGTCAGGTCATCGCCGTCGAGGTGGAGGAAGACGTCGATGGTCCCCGGGTACTCGGCGGCGGACTGCGTGATGGAAGCGACCCGCGCCCCGAGGGCGGCGATCGCGTGCGTCGTGGCCAGGGAGCCACGTCCGGCGGTGTCGAGGACCGCGTCGACCCCGTCCGGGGCGATCTTGCGTACCTGCTCGACGAGCTCGTCGCCGTAGCGCACCGGCGTCGCGCCCAGGGACTCGATGAACGCCTGGCTGGCCTCGGAGCCCGTCCCGATCACGCGGGCGCCGCGCGCGGCGGCGATCTGGACGGCGAGGTGTCCGACGCCGCCCGCCGCCCCGTGCACCAGGACGGTGTCGCCGGCGGTCACCTCAAGGCTGTGCACAATGGCCTGGTAGGCGGTGAGTCCGGCGAGCGGCAGCCCGGCGGCCTGGGCCCAGCTCAGGTTCCTGGGCTTGCGCACCAGCTGGCGGGGTTCGGCCGAGATCTTCTCGGCGTAGGTGCCGTAGTGCATGGCCTTGTCGCGGACGAAGCCGATCACCTCGTCGCCCGGCCGGAATCCCGTCGTCGCGGCTCCAGCCTGCTCGATGACCCCGGCCAGATCCCACCCGGGGGTCACGGGGAAGAGGGAGTCCACGAGGAGATCCGGGGCTCCGCTCTGGAATGCCAGGTCCGCCGGGTTGAGCGCGGCGGCCTCGATTCTCACCAGAACGAGATCGTTGAACATCTTCGGATCCGGAACATCGACGACTTCTAGGACTTCGGGTCCGCCGAAGCTCTGGTACTGAACGGCTCTCACAGCTCTGCCTTTCCTGTTGCGTGCGGGTCGGCACGGCGCAAGCACCTCATCCGGCCGGGGCCCGGGGCGCACAACCAAGCTGACCAGGACGGCTACGGCGGAGCAATGACTGTCTGGGCATCAGGTAATACCCTGGAGGCATGAATCAACTGGAGACCCGGGAACTCACCTACTTCGTGGCCGTGGCCGAGACGCTGCACTTCAGCCAAGCCGCGGAACGCCTCGGCATCACCCAGCCACCTCTGTCCCGGGCCATCGCCCACCTGGAGAGGCGCGTGGGCGCCCCGCTGCTGGAACGC
Source organism: Streptomyces pseudoechinosporeus (assembly GCF_054783935.1). Taxonomy (NCBI): domain Bacteria; kingdom Bacillati; phylum Actinomycetota; class Actinomycetes; order Kitasatosporales; family Streptomycetaceae; genus Streptomyces; species Streptomyces pseudoechinosporeus. The sequence goes on along the minus strand of NZ_BAAGPS010000090.1, from coordinate 157,394 downwards.
ACCACGCGGAAGGTGACGCTGACCGCCGCGGGCGAGGTCTTCCTGGCCGAGTGCCGCACCATCCTGGCGGCCATGGACACCGCCGTACGCAAGGCGCGCAAAGCCGCCGAGCAGCGGGTCAGCATCGCGGCACGCCCCGGCTCCGGCCCCGGCGTCCTGCCCGCCCTGCTCGCCGCCGGCGCAGACGGCGCGGATGGCGTGCTCACGGACGTCGTGTTCACCTACGACGAGATCGGCGCCCTTCAAGACGGCACCGCGGACGTCGCCCTCATGTGCCAGACGGTTGCCACCCCCGGCCTCGAAATGATCGAGCTCGGCCCGGAAGAGCCGGTCGTCCTGCTCCCGGCGGGCCACCCCCTGGCGGAGCGCCCGTTCCTGACCCTCACCGAGGTCGAGGCGCTGCCGGGCTACGAGCCGCAACTGCCGAACGAGGCACTGGACACCATGGTCGACCGCGTCGCGCTCGGACAACTCGTGATCGTCATCGGCGAAAGCATCCGCGACCGCCTCGGCAAATCCGTACGGACAGTGCCCGTCCACGGATACCCGCCCACCCAACTTGTGCTGGCCTGGCTCCCGGACGCCCGCCCGGCCGCCTCCCGCCTCACCGCGACCGCCCAGACCGTGATGGCGGGGCACAAGCCGGGACCGTCGGCGTTGGCCGAGCTCTGACCTCAGCGGAACTCGGCCGTACGCGGACAGCAGGTCAGCAGGATGCACAGCGGGCGACAGCGCCAGTCGGCGGCGCGGCGAACCTCGTTGGCCGGCCCGGCCGACTGGGGTCCGGCCGGAGCTGTCTCTCGGGCAGGGCGGTTCCGCCGGCCGACAGCCTCTGCTTCACCCGCGATCACGAGCCTCTTCGTAACCACTTGTACTCGGCGGTTGCCGTCGCCGCAGGGGGAGGACGGGCCGCCAGGGGGCACCTGAGTGGTGGGCGGTCACTCACCGATCCGGCCGTCGCCTCGGCCCGCCTCCTCGCGGGGGTCTCACCCCGAATGACTTGCACCTGACACTAGCGTCAGGTTCTACCGTTCTGGCTGAAGTTACTCACCAGCGGCGGGAGTTGGCCGCCGACCGGTCTGCATCAGTGCCGCCGGACCAATGCCTGCGGCGACCGCTCCCCCCCGTCCACAGAGGAAAATCGTGAGCTTCAATCACATCTGCATCATCGTGAGCAATCTGGACCGATCGCTGCCCTTCTATCAAGACCTCCTGGGATTCAAGAACGTGATAGCGGAGAGTACCGAGCCCGGAAACTGGTTCGACTCCTCGACGCTCGACGACATTCTGGGCGTGAAGGACGCGGCGACCCGGATCGTGGTCGTCGCCGACGACTCTGGCGCGGCGCTGGAACTGCAGTAGGCGGCCAACCCGCTCTCCACCAAGGCTCCAGACGAGTACCTGCGCTACGGCAAGACAGGCATCACGGAGCTGGCGATCGATGTGCCCGACATCGATGACCTCTTTCAGCGCGTCAAGGCCGCTGGTTGCGAGCTTCAGACCGACTACATCTGGTCCCCATACGCCGGAACCCGTTCCTTCCTGTTCTACGACCCCGACGGCGCGCTCATCCAGGCCATGGAAGTCTCGGACGAGCGATTTCCGCGTAAGTGAGGCGATGCCCGGACGCACTCGCTCATTGAACCGCTGACTTGTATGTGCGGTAGTGGCGCGTGGTCGGGTTTGCTGCCCGTAGCGTGCTGCAGGGCGCCGGCCGGAGTGGCTCGTGAACCGCTTGCCCCGGGGCTGGTGGAGGCTGTGATGTGTCCCGGGTCTGATGGAGTCATCTTGCTGATTCCCGGCACTCAATGAGCTTCTTCGGGGGCAAGGCTTCGGCGTTGTCGCGCGATGCCACGGTCGTGGCGATCCGTCAGCTCAGCGGGGCCCCGGAGTGTGGCAGGCACGGCTTCAAGATCATGGAGTTCTCTACGCCTCGTGATCCGAGTGGAAGACCGTGCCTGCCGACGCGTCACGCTGATCCCGACTGGCCTTGACCAGCTCCGCGAGCATTCCGATGTCGTTCCCGAGGAGGTCCCGGCCTGTTGGGGCGGCTGGCCGAGGTGTTGGACCCGCGGGTTCCGCGCGGGGTGCGCCAGCGCCTGGCCGTGGTGCTCGCACTCACCGCGTGTGCCGTGCCGGCCGGGGCGACCTCGCTGCCGGTGGTGAGCGAGTGGATCGTTGATGCCCCGGCGTACGTGCTGGAACAGGTCGGCGCCCAGCCCGATCCGCTTCTGCCCAGGCGGGTCCTGCCCGCCGAGACAACGGTCCGCCAGCTGCTGGCCCGCATCGACGGCGACGCGATGCACACCCAGCGCGAGCACGCCGGCTACCTCCTCGGTCGGGGTGCCCACTACATCGTGATCGTCAAGGGCAACCAGAAGAAGCTACGCCGGCAGCTGGGGTCCCTTCCCTGGAAGGACATCCCGCTTCAGGGGCGCACCCGGGGGATCGGCCACGGCCGCTCAGAGATCCGCCGGAGTGAAGAACATCGCGGCCGGCCTCCGCCGCAACGCCCGCGACCCGCGTCGCGCCCTCGCACTCCTCGGCCTCGGATGATCACGAAACGGACGTCACGCGACTACGCCGAAGCCCTGGATGGTGCCGTACTCCGTGGCTCGGCTCCCCCTGTGCTCCGTTGAGGAAGACCGGCCCGAACCACCCGTCACGGTCTCCCTGTGCGGCTCACTTCAGCCAGGAGTCGACCAGCGTCTTGTTTTCACCGATCCACTCCTTCGCGGCTTCCTGCTCATGGCCCGAGCCCTTCTTCTGGAGCAGCAGTTCGAGGCTGCCCAGTTGGGCCGAGGTGAGCTTGAAGTCCTTGAGCCATCCGGCCAGTTCGGGGTGGTCGGCTGCGAAGCCCCTGGGGGCGATGGCCTGGACTTTGTCGGGGTCGCCGTATGCGCCCTTGGGGTCCTTGAGGACCTTCAGCGGCAGCTTGGCGTACGCCCAGTGCGGTCGCCACAGGGTGACCAGGATCGGCTTCTTCTTCGCGATGGCGTTCTGCAGCGCGGAGAGCATGGCGGAGCTGCTGCTCTCGGTGAGCTGGTAGTCGTCCTCGAGGCCGTAGGCGGGCATGACGCTCTCACGCGTGAGCCGCATCAGGCCGGATCCCGCCTCGATGCCGACGATCTGGCCGCCGAACTCGGAGGCGTGCGTCTTGAGGTCGGCGATCGAGTTGACGTCCTTGACGTATGTGGGGACGGTCAGATTGAGGTCGGCCGGTTCGTACCAGGTGGAGGTGACCTCCAGCTTGGAGCCGAGTTTCTTCCAGTACGACTCATGGGTGCTGGGCAGCCAGGCGTCAAGGTAGAGGTCGACCTGCTTGTTGGCGACGCCGGTGAAAGCGCTGGCGATGTCCAGTGACTGGACATCGACCTTGTAACCACGGTCTTCGAGGATCTCCTTCCACAGGTACGTGGCGGAGGTGCCCTCGTCCCAGCCCTCGACGACGGCGATCTTCACCGTTTTCGAGTCGCCGCTCCCCCCGCCGGAGCCGGAGTCCACGCTTGCGGTCTCTCCGCTGCACGCGGTGGTGACCAGGGTGAGTACGGCGGCGATACAGCCGACGAGGAGCGCGCCGCGGGAGCGGCGTGAGGTGTGGTTCATGAGCGGTTTTCCTGTTCTTGGGCAGTCTTCACGCCGAAGCGGCGACGGCGGGTTCGAGGGCGGGGACGGGAGCGGATGTGGCGTCGGCGCCCGGGGCGGGCCGGGTGCTGTTCTTGCGGCGCCTGCGTCGCCTCGGTGCGGCCAGGGCGCTGGTGACGCGGTCGAGGAAGATGGCGAGGAAGACGACGGCGAGTCCGCCCTGGAAGCCGACGCCCACGTCGAGTTGGCTGATGCCGCGGACGACGACGGTGCCGAGGCCGGCGGCGCCGACCATGCCGGCGATGACCACCATGGACAGGGCCAGCATGATCACTTGGTTGACGCCGGCCATGATCGAGGGCAGGGCGAGCGGGAGTTGGACCTCGCGCAGGATCTGGCGGGGCTTGGCGCCGAAGGCGTGCGCGGCCTCGACGACCTCCTTGTCGACCTGCCGGATGCCCAGTTCGGTGAGGCGGACGGCGGGCGGGACAGCGAAGACGGTGGTCGCGACGACTCCGGGGACGAGGCCGATGCCGAAGAAGAAGACGGCCGGGATGAGGTAGACGAACACCGGCAGGGTCTGCATGAAGTCGAGCACCGGTCGGACGACGGCGCTGGCCACCGGGCCCCGGGCGGCCCACACGCCGATCGGCACTCCGATGGCCACGGCGAGGACGGAGGCGACGAGTACGACTGCAAGGGACTGCATCGCCTCGGTCCACAGGCCCATGCCCTGGATGAGCAGGAAGGCGACGACGGTGAAGGCGGCGAAGCCCCACTTGCGGGCGAGGAACGCGAGTGCCGTGAACACCGCTGTCACGACGAGCGGATGCGGTGCGGTGAGGACGAAGAGCACGGCGTTGACCAGCTCGGTCATCACCGAGGAGATGGCGTCGAAGAGGCCACCCAGGTGCTGCGTGAGCCAGTCGACGGCGGAACTGACCGGCGTACCGAGGTCGATGGTGAACAAGGGGCTAGACATGGGCCGCCTCCTTCCGGGGGTCGGTCGCGTCCGTCTTCCGGGGGTCGGACAGCGCCGTGAGGAGTGCCGCACGGGGGACGACGCCGAGGAGCCGGCCGTCGTCGTCGGTGACGGCAAGGGGCACGGCGTGCCGTCCGACCCGCGGGCACAGGTCGACGAGCAGGGTGTCAGGGCTGGTCCGCTCGTACTCCTCGACCAGGCATTCGCGCACGGACGTACGGCCAACCCGGACCGCCTGGGCGAGCAGGTCGTCGCGCGCCACTCCGGCGATGCGCCCGTCGGAATCCCGTACGTAGACGCCCGCGGCCTCGACGTTCGACAGCCTCCTCAGGACGTCCTGGGGATCGTCGTCCGCGCTCGCCGTCATCAGCGGCTCGCGCATGATGGCGCTCGCGGTCAGCACGCGTGAACGGTCGACGTCGGAGACGAAGTCGCGGACGTAGTCGTCGGCGGGCGTGTGGAGGATGTCGGTCGCGGTTCCGAGCTGTACGACGCGCCCGTCCCGCATGACCATGATCCGGTCGCCCAGCCGCATCGCCTCGTTGAGGTCGTGGGTGACGAAGACGATCGTGCGGCGCAGGTCTCGCTGCAGCGTCAGCAGCAGGTCCTGCATGTCGCGGCGGATCAGCGGGTCGAGCGCGCTGAACGGCTCGTCCATGAGCAGGATCTCGGCGTCCGTGGCCAGCGCGCGGGCCAGACCCACACGCTGCCGCTGACCACCGGACAGTTCACCTGGGTAGGCGTCGCCCCGGTCGCCGAGGCCGACCGTCCGCAGCGCCCAGTCGGCGCGATCGAGCCGCTCGGACTCGGCGACTCCCCGTAGACGCATGCCGTAGGCGGCGTTCTCGCGGACCGTGCGGTGCGGGAACAGCGCGAAGTGCTGGAAGACCATGTTGACCTTGCGGTTGCGCAGCTCCCGGAGGTCCGCGTCGCCCATCGCCAGCACATCGCGGCCGTCGATGCGGAGTTCACCGGATGTCGGCTCCACCAGCCGGTTGAGCATGCGGAGCAGGGTCGACTTGCCGGAGCCCGACAGCCCCATGATCACGAAGAGCTCTCCTGGTGCCACGTCGAACGTCACGCCGTCGACCGCGTGCACTCCGTCGGATGCCGAGCCGTACACCTTTTCCAGCCGAGATGCCTCAATCACCGTGCCCCACCTCCGGGGTCCGCGCGGGGCGGAAAGGTCGAGGTTGTTTCGCAATGCGAAACTAATGTGCAATGCGGTACGAACCATGTCCCCGTGCCGGGCGACCCGTCAAGGCCCTCGGAGGAAGGAAACGGCGAATTAACCCCGGACGACCGTCACGGGAAGGCGCACCATGCGGCCGCGGCACCGGGGTGAAACCAGGCGGCCAGGGGCTCGCCGACAGCGCCTGCCGCTCGACTACTCTTCCGCCATGACCAGCAACGGCAGCCGCCCACGTGATCACTCGGTGCAGTCCGTCGACCGGGCGGTATCGATCCTGCAGGTGCTGGCCAAGCGGGGCCCCAGCGGCGTGACCGAGATCGCCGAGGAACTGGCCATCCACAAGTCGACCGTGTTCCGGCTGCTGGCGACCCTGGAGTCACGGGGCATGGTCGAGCAGGACACCGAGCGCGGGCGGTACCGCATCGGGTACACGATGGTCGAACTCGCGGGCGGCGCGAGCAAGGTGAACGACCTGGCTGTGCTGAGCCACCCCGTCTGCCAGGAGTTGGCCGCGGCCGTGGGCGACACCGTGAACGTAGCGATCCAGGACGGCGACGACGTGATCAGCATCGACCAGGCGATCGGTTCGGCGATCATGAGCATCGACTGGGTCGGCCGGCGCTCCCCGATGCACGCCACTTCGGCAGGCAAGCTCTTCATGGCGCACATGACCCCCGACGAGATCGCGGATATCTTCGCGAAGCGGCCGAAGCAGTACACCCCGCACACCATCGTCGACCCGGTGCGTCTCGCGGCGGAGCTCGAAGCGGTCCGCGAGCGCGGTTACGCCACCACCAGCGAGGAGCACGAGATCGGACTGGCCGCCATCGCCGCCCCGATCCACTCCCTGAACGGCCAGGTCATCGCGGCCGTGACGCTGTCCGGGCCGACCTTCCGGATCAACGAGGACACCATTCCCGACCTCGCGGAACAGGTGATGAAGGCCGGCGCGAAGATCTCCTGGCGCCGGGGGTACGTGAAGCGCGGCTGAGCCCGGCGCCGATCCGGGCCACGCAGCGAGACAGATAAGCGAGACAGGCAGGGGCTCTTGACGGCCGGGGATTCCCAGCTTCACTATCTGTCTCGTATCATGGTGTCGTTTCGCATAGCGAAACTACTACCGTCCGGCGCGTCCCTGAGGAGCGGCTGTGCCCTCAACCACCCTGGATCCCCTGCTCCAGCCCTTCCAGCTCAAGCACCTCACCCTGCGCAACCGCGTGGTCAGCACCTCCCACGAACCCGCGTTCGGCGAAGAGGGCATGCCCAAGGACCGCTACCGGGCCTACCACCTGGAGAAGGCGCGCGGCGGGGTCGGTCTGACGATGATCGGCGGCTCGGCGGTGGTCTCGCCCGACAGCCCGCCCGCGTTCGGCAATCTGCTCCTGTACCGCGACGAGATCGTGCCGTGGCTGCGCCGGCTCGCCGACGACCTGCACGAAGCCGGCGCCGCGGTCATGTGCCAGGTCACCCATCTCGGCCGCCGCACCAGCAACTTCACCGGCGACTGGCTCCCGGTGGTGTCCGCCTCACCACTGCGCGAACCCGCGCACCGTTCATTCCCGAAAGCCGCCGAGGCGTGGGACCTGGACCGGATCGTCACCGACTACGCCGCCGCGGCGGTTCGCTGCCGGGAGGGCGGCCTCGACGGCATCGAACTGATGGCGTACGGCCACTTCCTGGACAGCTTTCTGTCCCCCGCGACCAACCACCGCGACGACGAGTGGGGCGGCAGCCTGGAGAACCGCATGGCGTTCCCGCGCCGGGTGATCCGGGCCGTCCGCGAAGCCGTCGGCCCGGATTTCGTCGTCGGCATCCGGATGTCGCTCGACGAGGCGCACCCCGGCGGCCTCCCCGGTCTCACCTTCGACGAGGCGCTCACCGCCGCCGAGCAGTACGCCGCCGACGGCATCGACTTCGTCAGTGCCATCCACGGCTCCCTCGAGAGCGACGCCTCCCTGGCGAAGACCATCCCGTCCATCGGCACCCCGCTCGGGCCGTACCTGGACTTCACCGGCGAGATCAAGCGACGGCTCTCCATCCCCGTGATGCACTCGGCACGCATCGCCGACGTCGCCACCGCACGGCACGCCCTGCGCGAAGGGCTGCTCGACCTGGTCGGCATGACCCGCGCGCAGATCGCCGATCCGCACCTGGTCGCCAAGGTGAAGGCCGGCCAGGAGGACCGCATCCGGCCCTGCGTCGGGGCGAGTTACTGCCTTGACGCGATCTACGACTCCGGCGACACCAAGTGCGTTCACAACCCGGCTGCCGGCCGGGAACTCCACGTACCCCACGTCATCTCCCCCACCATCGGCCGCCGCAGGAAGGCAGTGGTCGTCGGGGGCGGTCCGGCCGGTCTGGAAGCGGCCCGCGTGCTGGGTGAACGCGGCCACGATGTCGTCCTGTTCGAGGCGAGCGACCAGCCCGGCGGGCAGATCAGGCTCGCCGCGTCGAACCCGCGCCGGGGCGACCTGATCCAGATCGTCGACTGGCGCCTCGCCGAGTGCAAACACCTCGGCGTCGACCTGCGCCTGGGAACGTATGCCGAAGCCGACGACGTCCTCGCCGAACACCCCGACCTCGTGATCGTCGCCACCGGCGGCACGCCCAACCGCAGCTTCCTCGCCAAGGGCGAGGGGCTGGTCTTCGACACCTGGGACGTGATGACGGGCTCGTTGCGGCGCCCGCGGGGCGAGATCCTGGTCTACGACGATCACGGCGGCTACCCGGCCATGGACGCCGTGGAGGTCCTCACGACATCCGGCGCCTGGATCGAGTACGTCACTCCGGAGCGCACCCTCGCCCCCGACGTCGGCAGCATGAACTCCCCCGCCTACCTGCGGGCGTTCACCGCACACGACGTCATCACCACGCTCGCCCAGCGGCTGCGCTCCGTACGCCGAACCGGGGACGGACGGCTCGCCGCGACCCTCTACAGCGAGTACACCGAGGCCGAGACCGAACGGATCGTGGACCACGTGATCGTGGAGCACGGAACGCTTCCCATGGACGAGCTGTACTTCGAGCTCCTCCCCGACTCGACCAACCTCGGCGAGGTCGACCACCGCGCCCTGCTGGCGCACGAGGAACAAGCGGTGGTCCGCAACGAGGCGGGCCGCTACCAGTTGTTCCGCATCGGCGACGCCGTCGCAGCCCGCAACATCCACGCCGCGATCTACGACGCGCTGCGGCTGTGTCTGCCGGTCTGAACTCCCTGACCCCATGACCTCACGTCAACTTCCGAGTCCTGTCGGAGAGATGAGATGAACCCAGTGACACCCGCCGCCGAGGTGCGCTCCCCAGCCGACCTCATTGCCCGGCGTACTGTCGGACAGAGCCTCGAAGCCCCGTTCTACGTCGGCGAGGAGTTCTTCGGCCTCGACATCGAGGCCGTCTTCGCCCAGCACTGGCTGTTTGTCGCCGCCGAGGCAGAGCTTCCCGAGCCCGGCGACTATGTCACGGTCACCATCGGGCCGTACTCGGTCATCGTCGTCCGCGACGACGACGAGGACGTACGGGCCTTCCACAACGTCTGCCGCCACCGCGGCGCGCGCATCCTGAACGAGGAGCGCGGCTCGGTGGGCAACATCGTCTGCGGGTACCACCGGTGGACGTACGGCGTGGACGGCAGACTGCTGCACGCCGAGTCCCAGACGCCCGGCTTCGACCCGTCGTGCTTCGGGCTGCGGTCCGTGCACGTGCGCACGGTGGCCGGGCTGGTCTTCATCTGCCTGGCCGAGACGCCGCCCGACGACTTCGACGAGGTCGCCGCCCGCGTCGAGCCGTACCTCGCACCGCACAACCTGGCCAAGGCGAAGGTCGCCACGCAGATCGACCTGGTCGAGAACGGCAACTGGAAGCTGACCATGGAGAACAACCGGGAATGCTACCACTGCGTGGGCGGCCATCCCGAACTCCAGGCCTGCTATTTCCCCACCTACGGCTACGAGGAGCACACCCTCCCTCCGGCGCTGCGGCCGGCCTACGAGCGCTACCTGCGGGCCGACGCGGACGCCCGCAAGACCTACGAGTCGCTCGGCCTGCCGTATGCCGCGATCGAGGAACTGGACACCCGTACCACGGGTTTCCGTGTCCAGCGCGAGCCCCTCGACGGGGCCGGGGAGTCCTACACCCAGGACGGCACGGCCGCCTGCAAGCGCCCGCTGGCGGACTTCCCCACCGCCCGCCTGGGTCGGCTGTCCTTCCATACGCAGCCCAACGCCTGGTTCCATCTCATGGCCGACCACGCGATCACGTTCACCGCGATCCCGCTCGCCCCGGACCGCACACTCGTCCGCACCACCTGGCTCGTGCACGCCGACGCCGTCGAGGGGGTCGACTACGACCTCGACACGCTGACGAAGGTGTGGAAGGCCACGAACGACCAGGACGCGGTGTTCGTCGCCCGCGCCCACCAGGGCATCAGCAGCCCGGCCTACCAGCCGGGCCCGTACGGCCCGACCGAGGAGCAGGTCGAGGCGTTCGTGAACTGGTACGTGACCCGGCTCAAGGCACACCTGTCACACCTGGAGCGGCAGCGATGACCGAGACCGAAGAACTGCTGGTGTGCCGTCAGGTTCATCCGCTCACGCACGACGTCACCACGTTCGTGTTCGAGTACGTCGAACCCCGGCTGTTCCGGCACGACCCGGGCCAGTTCCTGACACTGGCCCTCGACATCGACGGCCGGCCGGTTCAGCGCTGCTACACCATCTCCTCCCCGCCCACCCGCCCCTTCCTGCTCTCGATCACAGTGAAGCGCGTACCGGGCGGACTCGTGTCGAACTGGCTGCACGACCACCTGAAGCCCGGCGACACCGTGCGGGCGCACGGACCGCTCGGCGAGTTCTCCACGGCCCGGCATCCCGCGCCCAAGTACCTCTTCCTGTCCGGGGGCGTCGGAGTGACGCCCTCGATGGCGATGACCAGGACGCTGTACGACCTGGCCGACCCCGCCGACGTGGTGTTCGTGCACAGCGCCCGCACCCCGGCGGACATCGTCTTCCGCCATGAACTCGACCTCATCGCCGCGACCGCACCCAACATCCGAGTGGTCCACATCTGCGAGGAGGACCGCCCGTACGCCCCCTGGGGCGGATACCGCGGCCGACTGACGATCGAGACGCTTCGACAGGTCGCGCCGGACCTCCACGAACGGGAGGTCTTCACTTGCGGACCCGCCCCCTACATGGCCGCCGTACGGCACATGCTGTCGGACGCGGACCTCAACATGGACCACTACCACGAGGAGAGCTTCACCTTCGAGGCGCCGACCGCGTCGGTCGGCGCCTCGCCCGACGCCGACATGAGTGCCGGTTTCAAGGTCGAGTTCACCCGCAGCGGACGCACCATCGAGTGCGACGCCGACACCTCGCTCCTCGCCGCCGCGTCCCGAGCCGGCCTCAGCCTGCCGGCCTCGTGCGCGCAGGGCATGTGCGGCACCTGCAAGACGACCCTGCTCTCCGGCTCCGTCGACATGCAGCACAACGGAGGCATCCGGCCACGCGAGATCACCCAGAACAAGATCCTGCTCTGCTGCTCAAAACCGCTGGAAGACCTCGCGATCGACGCGTGAGGACAACACGACGCCACCCGGCCGACGACAAGAGATCGCCCGAGACTCTCCCTCATGCCGGTGATCACGAAGGCCCGCGATCTCAGTGGAACCCGCGGTCTCAGTGGAAGTGGACGAGACCGGCTGTCCTCGCTTCAGCGAGGGTCGCGCGGGGCGTCCCCTCCTGGACTGACGCCGCGCGGCTGGTTGCCGCACCGGTCAGACCAGGTCGGCCACAAGATCCGGTTCGACTCACCCCGTCCTTGGCGCGCCGAGGCGCTGCTGGGCTTCCTACTGACTTCTTCGGGTTGCTGTCGGCTGACGGAAGCGTGCGTCCGGTGCCGACAAACCAGCCGTCGATCCAGTCGGGCCGTAACCGGATATGCCGCAAGCCCCGATCGGAGAGTGTGTTCGAGGTGGTCGTCCTCGGAGAAGGCGGTGTCGGCCGGCGGACCGCGCCGAAAGAGCGACCAGACGCCGTGCACCGGGTTCACGTCCGGTGCATGAGAGGGCAGTTGCACGACGCTGAGCCAGTCGTGTGCGGCGGCGTAGTCGCGCATCCATGCGGCCCGGGGCGTATTGGGACTGCCCCGGATCAGGACGATGGGGACGTGGAGCTGGAGGTGGGCGCGCACGACCAGGTCGCGGTAGGCACGCCGGGAGAGCGGAAGGAGACACAGGGCCGCTGATATCAACATCAGCTACGCTAAAACCTCACACTGACGTCAGGTGCAACTCTGACGGGACGCGAGACCGGCAAGGAGCAGCCATGCGGATCGGAGAGGTCGCCGAACAGGCGGGGGTCAGCGTTCGGGCGCTGCGTTACTACGAAGAGCAGCGGCTGCTCGCCTCCACCCGCACCAGCGGGGGACAGCGGCAGTACCCGGACGGCGCGGTCGAGCGGGTCAGGATGATCCAGCAGCTGTACGCCGCCGGCCTGTCGAGCAGGCTCGTTCGCGAGGTCCTGCCGCGGTGCATGAACGAGGGCGACGTGACCTACGAGTTCACCGAGAACATCATCACCGAACGGGCCCGCATCGACCGCCAGATCAACGACCTGACGGAAGTGCGCACCCGCCTCGACGAGATCATCGCTGCGGCGACGGACCCCAACCACCCCCACCACTGCCACCCCGTACGCTCCGGCCTCCCCGGTACCGCCTGAGGCGGCCTGCCGCACCCCGCTCACAAGCCGTATGCGGCAGGCCGCCTCAGCGACCTCACCGCGACCTCAGGGCCGGACGCGCCGGCGCCTCGTCCGCTACGTGCACGGTCCCGCCGCGCGGTGCAACCGGCACCGACCGACGATCAGCCTCCACGCCGGTCTGCCGCGTCAATCAGCCGTACGAAAGGGTGCCGTGCTCACTCCATGGTGAGGACGACGCGCCCCTGGAACCCACCCCTGGTCATGCGCGCGTAAGCCTGCGCGGCCTCCTGCAGCGGATAGGTCTCGGCCACGCGCAACGCCAGGTCTCCTGCCGCAGCCAGATCGGACAGCGTCGTGAGCATCGCTCCGTCCGGGCCGACCTGCGTCAGCAGCACCCGGATGCCCCGCTCGGTCTGAGGCAGAGCGTCGAGCCGCGTGGTCACGAACCTGCCGCCGTCCGCCACCGCCCCGATGAGCGCCTGCCCCAGCACGGCCGTGTCCAGAACGGCGTCGACCCCTTCGGGACGCACCTTGCGGACGGCCTCGGCCGGCGCCTGCGACGCCGGCACGTACACGTCGGCCCCTGCCACCTTGGTCGCGAACTCGCCATCGGGCGACAGGTCACTCGCGATGACCACGGCTCCCCGGCGCTTCGCCAGCTGCACCGCGTAGCCACCGACCGCCCCCTCCGCACCGGTGATGAGCACGGTCTGGCCCGCCTGGATACCGAGCAACTCGACGGACTGGGCCGCGGTCAGGCCGTTGAGAGGGATGGTGGCGGCGTGGACCGGGTCGACACCCGCGGGCGCCGCGGCGATCGAATGGGAAGGAACCACGACGTACTCGGCCTGCCCCCGGTTCAGCCCCAGGGGCACGCCATAGCTGAACGCGATGACAGGCTGTCCGGGCGTCCAGTGGCTCCCCGGACCGACGGCGTCGACAACGCCGGCGATGTCCCAGCCGAGGCCATAGGCGCTCCCCTCCGGCGGAGCCGGGAAGAAGCCCCCGCTCCAGGCCCCCACATCGGTCGGGTTGAGCGCGGCGGCTTGAACCTTGATGCGAATCTCGCTCAGGCCCGGAACCGGCTTGTCGACCTCGGCGACCTCGACAACGTCCGGGCCGCCGAGCGAACGGTAAACGACTGCTCGCATGAGTCTTCCTCCGGTAAGCCGCACCTGCTCGCAGCAGGCGCAGAAGATCTTTGATCTAGGGAAACGATGTCCGCAGTGAGCTGCGGAGCACCAACAGCCACCACGCTAAAACCTGACGCTAACGTCAGATGCAAGTTGGGTGGTCTGTCGTCCTCATCACCAGGTGCGGTCAGTCGGCCATGCGCTATGGCGACCCGGCCGGGCATCCGCCTGCTTGCTATAGCTATAGGCGTCGGGGGCGCGGCCGCTGGTGGATGCCTGCAGTCATGGCATCGCGGAACGGGCTGCCATGCGGGTCGTCATGGCAGCCACAGCAGCAGGCGCCGCCCTCCACCGCCTGACCGACGCCTCCGGCGAGATCAGCTATGTCGCTAGAGGCGGTCGGCAGGGGCGGCACCGTCCTGGGAGGCAGCCCAGGAGGCGAGGAGGCGCAGGGCTTCTTCGGAGGGTGAGCCGGGTTCGGCGGTGTAGATGAGGAGGGTGAGGCCGGGTTCGTCGTCCACGCTTGAGCCGTGCCAGGCAAGGGTGAGGTCGCCGACGACCCGGTGATGGAAGCGTTTGACGCCGGTGCCGTGACGGCGCACGTTGTGGGCGCCCCAGCGGGTGCGGAAGGCGTCACTGCGGGTGGACAGCTCACCCACCAGGTCGTGGAGGTCCTTGTCGTGGGGGTTGCGGCCGGCCTCGGTGCGCAGCACGTCCACGGTCATGTCCGAGATGAGGTCCCAGTCCGGGTAGAAGCGGCGGGCCGCCGGGTCGAGGAACTGGAAACGGGCCATGTTCGGCGGCTGGGTGTCGCTGTCGTAGATGTCGGCGAAGAAAGCGCGGGCGATCTGGTTGGCGGCGAGCAGGTCCAGGCGGCCGTTCGTCACGAACGCGGGCCCGGCGATGACGGCGTCCAGGGCCCACTGCAGGCTCTTGGGCAAGGCCCGCTGCCGGCTGGAACGCGACCGGGGGCGGGCAAGTGTGTCGGAGCCTTCCTGAGCCTGGGCCAGGTGGAGCAGGTGCGCCCGTTCGACCTCGTCCAACTGGAGTGCGCGGGCGACCGATTCGAGCACCGCGGGGGAGACACCGGCCAGGTTGCCGCGCTCCAGCCTGCCGTAGTAGTCGACGCTGACGTCGGCCAGCGTGGCGACCTCGCTCCTGCGCAGTCCGGGCACGCGGCGCCGGCTGCCGGCCGGCAGCCCGGCCTGCTCCGGGGTGATCTTGGCTCTCCGCGAGGTGAGGAACTCGCGGACTTCAGCACGGTTGTCCACACCTCTGACCGTACGACGTCCGCGCGGCCATAGGGATGTACTGCCAGTACATGGTTCATCAGCAACTGGTTGCCCGCGCGAAACGAGAGTTCCCTGGATGCCGTGGCACTCAGCCCGCCCGGCCGTACGACGCGGCCGGACCCCGTATGCCTGCGACGACCTCAGCCCTTTCGGGTGCTGCCGCCTCTTCTGCTCGTCCGTAGCCCGGACCGGGCATCCCTTGCGAAAGGACGGTACGTGCATGAGCGACGAGATGAGATACGGCCACTTGGGCCGCTCCGGTCTGCTGGTCAGCCGGATCGGCCTCGGGACGATGGACTTCGGATACACCGTGGACGAATCGACCAGTTTCGCGGTCATGGACACCGCGATCGAGGCGGGTATCAACCTCTTCGACACCGCCGACGTCTACGGCGGCCCGCAAACAGCGGACATGGCCAAGGGGTACGGCGTTTCCGAGGAGACCATCGGCCGGTGGCTGAGGCGCAGCGGGCGCCGCGACGACATCGTCCTGGCCACGAAGGTGTACCAGCCGATGGGACTGGGCCCGAACGACCGCCGGCTGTCCGCCTACCACATCCGGCGCGCGTGCGAGGCGAGCCTGCGGCGACTCCGGACAGATCACATCGACCTCTACCAGATGCACCACATCGATCGGGCCACGCCCTGGGAGGAAATCTGGCAGGCGATGGAGCAGCTCGTACGCGACGGCAAGGTCAGCTACGTCGGCAGCAGCAACTTCGCCGGCTGGGACGTGGCCCTCGCCCAGTCAGCCGCCACCGCACGGCACTTCATGGGCCTGACCTCCGAACAGAGCCTGTACAACCTCGCCGTGCGAGCCGTGGAACTCGAACTCATCCCCGCGCTGCGCCACCTCGGAATCGGCCTGATCCCCTACAGCCCGCTGCACGCCGGTCTGCTCACCGGCGTCCTCGAATCCACGACCGAGCCACACAACTGGAGCGCTTCGATGCAGCAGCGCATCGAAGCACACCGCGACCAACTCGAAGCATATGAAGGGCTGTGCCGGGAGCTGGGCGCGAAGCCGACGCACGTGGCGCTGGCCTGGCTGCTGCACAACCCTGCCGTCTCCACCACGGTCACCGGAGCGACGACGAGCGAGCAACTGCGGTCCAACCTCGGTGCACTGTCCGTGCAGTTGGACGACGAGGTCATGGAACGCCTCGACCGCATCTGGCCGGGACCAGGGGAAGCCCCGCAGGCGTATGCCTGGTGAAGCCGACCCCGGGCCGACCGACACCCCAGGCCGCCCTGCTGTCGCATCGCCGAGCTCTTCCGGGCGGCAATCCGCCAATGGCGCGGATCGCAGGGATCCCAGCCCCGACCACCTTGCCGTCAACCGCGCCGACATCCGGGACTTCCTCGTCGGCCGACGAGCCAGGATCACCCCGGAGCAGGCCGGACTGCCCACCAGCGGCCCACGCCGGGTGCCCGGGCTGCGGCGCGAGGAGGTCGCGCAGCTGGCTTCCATCAGCACCGACTACTACACCCGGGTCGAGCAGGGGCGTATGCGGGCGTCCGTCTCCGTCCTGGAAGCGGTCGCCCGGGCCCTGCGACTGGACGAGGATGAGCGCCGTTACCTGTTCGACCTGGTCCGAGCAGCCGGTCCCGCCCGGCGTGCGCCTCGCCGCCGCAGGGATATCGAGGTACCGCCCTCCGTCCAGTGGATGCTTGACTCCATGACGAAGTCGTCGGCCTTCGTACGTAACGGCCGCATGGACGTCATCGCCCATAACGCGCTGTTCCGTGCTCTGCACGCGCCGATGTTCAACAGCGACACCAGCGATCGGCGCGGCCGGCCGAACATCGCCCGCTACATCTTCCTCGATCCGGGCTCAGCCGATTTATTCGTCGACTGGGAGGCCGCCGCCGTGACCACTGTCGCGCTGATGCGCGCCGAAGCCGGTCGCGAACCCCGCGACCGGGCCCTGCGCGAGCTCATCGGCGAACTGTCCACGCTCAGCACCCAGTTCCGCACCCAGTGGGCCGCACACCACGTCCGCATCCGCCACCACGGCATCAAGCGGCTGCAGCACCCCGACGTCGGCCGACTGGAGCTGGCGTACCGATCCATGGACCTGCCTCTGTCCGACCGCATGGTGTGCGACCTGACTGTCTATACCGCCGAGCCCGGCACCTCTTCCGAAGACCGGCTCAAGCTCCTCGCCAGTTGGGCAGCGCCGCAGCCGTCGGCCACAGAGCCCACCCGACACGAGAGTCACTGAGACTGGTCGGCGATGACTCCCCTCGGGCTGCTGCGGACGTGTTCCCGATGATCGCCGCGGCGGCCTCCCGGGTGGGCGAAGCGCTCGTTGTGGAGGTGAGCTTGCCGTACCCCACGGAGGCCCGTGCCCGAGGCGAAGTTATGGACAGGGTTTGCTGCTGTCCATAACTTCGCCTCGTAGTGCATGCCGGGCGGAATCGCCGCCACCGGCTTGGCGAGCATCGGCTTCACGGGTGGCATCACAGGGAGATCCATGCTTTGACTCCAGGAGCCGTCCCGGGCGCCCGCTCGTTGAGTGCCAGGCCCGTAAAGTCCAGGTCAGGGGAGTGGTGCCGAGAAGTCGGAAGCTGAGGCCAGGGACGTGAGCGAGGGCTGATCCGGCGCGGCGGGCCCCGGCCCTGCTCTCAGTCATGAACCAACCTTGGGTGAATCCATCCCGGATCGTTGTCGGGTCTTGTGACAACCAAGGTGATCGCTTCCAGCCATGTCCTGCGGGACCGTGCGCGCCGTGGAGCCCGAGTAACGGATGACTGCAGTCGCCGTCACTCAAAGCCTGTCGATCTCGTCCGTCGTGCGCCCCAGACAGGTGACCGGCCCGGGGTCCGGCACCTCGATCTCGTGGAAGCCCAGGCGGTCGTAGAAGGCCCTGGCCGGAGTGTTGGCCGTCACCATGGTCAGATGGACGGCCTGCACGCCACTGTCCCGCAGAGCCCGCAGGAAGCTCCGCATCAGTGCACGTCCGTGGCCGCGGCCCTGCCATTCGGGGAGTAGGTCGATGTGCAGGTGAGCCGGATACGCGGCGAGTTCCGGGACGACCATCCGCTCGGGGTGGTGCAACAGCCGGATCATCGCCTCGTCCGGGGTGCTTGGCGGGCCACTGGGCTCCGGAAAGCGGTCCGCGACCAAGGGCAGCCACTTCGTGCGGAAGGTTTCGGCGAACCGGGGAGTGTCCGCGGTGCCGAGGATGTAGCCGACCGCCTGTCCCTGGCCGTTGTCCAGCACGAAGGCCAGCTCCGGCTCCAGATGGACATACGGAGCCGCGAAGATCGTCGGAAAGATCGCGGGATTCGCGTAGACGGGCCGGCTGTCCTGGCCGTTGTGCGCGGTGCGGACGCAGATGTCGTCGAGGGACTCTCGGTCCTCGGGGCGGTACGGGCGCACGGTGGGAGTCGGAGGCACCGCAGCATCCTGCCTCGTCCGGAGCGCTCCCACAATCTTCCGCCCGCATGCGAAGCAAGCCCGGCACGCCTGCCGTGGCTCGCATGGGCGATGCAGTGGAGCCGGCGGCGGCGGGGCGGACCGTGCGGCTGTCCAGCCCGCGGAAGGTCTTCTTCCCGGAGCGCGGCCTCACGACCACGGCCTCGCCGACCTGCTGTACCCGCCCGAGTATCCGAAGATGCCGGGGGAACCCAAGCGGGTACAGCCGAGCCGGGCGAAGAAGGAGCAACCCCCGGCTACTTGAGGCCTACAACTCCTTGATCCGGATGTCCCGGTACGAGATCACATCCGTCGTGCCGTGCACCTGGAGCCCGATGTAACCGGAGGCGAACCGCCGCCCGTCCGTGCCCGGGTCGTCCGAGCGGGGCGGGGTGAAGTCCTGGCCGCCGATGTTGTCGAACTCGTTGATCAGCACACCGTTGCGGTACACCGAGTAGTGCTGGTCGACCACGCGGATCTCGTAGTCGTTCCAGGTGCCCTTCTGGGTGACGCCCGCACCGGCGAGGCCCACCCGGTCGAAGCCGTAGACCGAGCCCGACTTGTACATGTCGCCGTCCGGGCGGTCGTTGATCTGCAGTTCGTGCCCGTACTTGATGGCGACCCACTCCGGACGCGACTCCTCCGGGTGGTCGTGGACCCATGGGAAGCGGGCGAACACACCCGCGTTGGCGTTGCCGGTGCCCGGCGCGTCGTCACGCCACTGGAGCTTCAGCGAGAAGTCGCCGTACTTACGCTCCGGGAACCACAGCATGCCCATGCCCGCCACCGTGGTGCTGCTGGTCATCGAACCGTCCGCGTTCACCGCGAACCTGCCGCCGCCGACCTGCTGCCACTGCGCGAACGACTCCTCGGAGCCGTCGAAGATCGTGCGGTAGCCCTCGGTCTGGCCCGGCTTGCCGATGCCCGACTGCTTGGCGGCCTTGTTGATCAGGTTGTACTCGCGCTGGACGATGACGCCTTCCTTGAGGAGCGCGTCGAGGACGGTCTTCACGTGCTTCAGGAACAGCGCGTGCGACGTCCACTCCTTCTCGTCCTCGATCAACTCGTTGATCCGGCACCGGTTGTTGGTGATCCGGTTCGGCACACCCGAGTCGACCGTGCCGACGATGACCGTCAGCCGCTCGTCGTACTCGGCGCAGGCGGGTGCCGGCACCCCGCCACCCGAGGCGACCGTGAAGCTCACGGTCCGGGCGTCGGAGGTGTTGCCCGCCTTGTCGCTCGCCCGGTACGCCACCGTGTGCGCGCCCGCGCGATCGACGATGACGGGTGCGGTGTACGCGAGATACGGCCCGCCGTCCAGCGAGTACTCGATGGCGGCGACCCCGGAACCATGGTGCTCGTCCGTCGCGGTCACCGTCACCTTGGCGCTGTTGATGTAGGCCCCGGAGGAGTTCTTCGAACCCTCGACGGTCACCCCGGTCACCGGCGCGGTCGTGTCCTCCGCGGGCGGCGCGACGACCGTGAACGAGACGGATTTCTCCGCGGCCACGTTGCCCGCTTTGTCCGTGGCCCGGTACCGCACCTTGTGCGTGCCCACCTCGTGGACCATCACCGGAGCCGTGTACGGCTGCCAGGCACCGGAGTCACCGAGCGCGTACTCGATGGTGTTGACGCCGGAACCGGTGTCGGAGGCCGTCACGGTGACGGTCGCCATGGAGACGTACGCACCTTCCGGATTCTGCTCACCGGTCACGGAAGCCGACGTCTCCGGAGCCGTCGTGTCGTCCGTCGGTGGCGCCACCACCGTGAACTCCGCCGCCTTCTCGGTGGCCGTGTTCCCGGCCTTGTCGACCGCTCTGTAGCGGACCTTGTGGCTGCCCACCTGGTCGATCACCAGGGGTGTGGTGTACGGCTGCCAGGCGCCCGCGTCACCGATCGCGTACTCGATCCGGTCCACGCCCGAGCCGTCGTCGGTCGCGTTCAGCGTCACCGTCGCCGAACCCACGTACGCCCCGTCCGCGTTCTGCGTACCGCTCACGTCCGCCGAGGTCTCGGGCGCGGTCGTGTCCTCGCCGGTGCCCTCGGTGACCACGAGGATGCCCTGCATCTGACCGTGGCCCGGGATGGTGCAGTAGTAGCGGTACCGGCCGGGCGTCAGAGTCACCTCGGCCGTGTACTTGCCGCCCTGGTCGTCGTTCGGATTGGCCAGGATGTTGAGCGGGACGTCGTTGTTGTACTCCGGGTCGGACACGTCGAACGTCAACGTGTGTGGCATACCTGTGGTGTTGCCGGTCGCCACGCTGTTCTCGAAAACGATCGTCGTCGGGCCCGCGACCGCGGTGGCGGGCGCCGACGTGTACTTGTCGATGTCGTTGCCGGCCGTCCACGTAAGCGTTTGCGCGGCAGCGTCGGCGGCTGCCGACGGGGCGCCGGCTCCGTCCGTCTGCCCGGAAGCCGACGTGGACGTCAGCCCGAGCACCATCAGCAGTGACGCCAGAAGCGCCGTCCACAGGCGTGCGGTTCTTCGCCGTCGTATGCGTACGCCCGTCACTGTGCCTCCCTGGCCAGTTGATCGGCGGCCGGCGTCGGAGCGCCGCCCTTGTAAGTGACCTGCCACAGCGCCGACTTGGCGTCCGAGGTGAAGAAGCCGCGGCCGTAGTCGAGGGCGTACAGCGTGCCGTCGGGGCCGAACTTCCAGTCCATGAGGTTCTTGATGCCGTCATTGCCGACGGGGATGATCTTCTTCAGGGACTCGGCGTGCACCGGAACCCCGCCCTGGCCCGCCGTCTTGGGGTCGAGCAGCACCGCGTGCCGCGGCTGGTCGCCGTCGTAGAAGTCGCCGACGAACCACTTGCCGTCCCAGTACGACGGCCACGCCCCCGCACCCGCGGATGCCGCGTCATAGCGGTAGACCGGTCCGTTCATCGCCGCCTGACCGCCGCCCTTCAGCCACGGCAGCAGGAACTTCTGCTCCTCCGCCTTGTACGACGGGATGCCGTTCGCGTCGCGCGGGAAGTCGGGGCCGCCGCCTGCGGGCGAGTACCAGATGGTGTTCCCGGTGACCGGCGGCAGGTTGACGAGACCGTCGTTGTTCGGCGACTCGTTCTTCGGGGCGTCGCAGTCGTACCAGCCGAGCGGCTTTGTCGGGTCCGGCAGATTGCGGTCGCGGTAGGGCTGCTTGTTGCCCATGCAGTACGGCCAGCCGTGGTTGCCCGGCTTGGTGATCGCGGCGAACGTGTCGTACTTCGCCGGGCCCCAAGTGGTCGACGGCGCCGAGGCGTCCGGGCCGACCCAGCCCGCGTACAGCGTGTCCGTCTTCTTGTCGACGGAGATGCGCGCGGGGTTCCTGACCCCCATCACATAGATCTCGCCGCGCGTCTTGCCGCCGCCCTCGTCGGTCTCCTTGCCGGTGAAGAGATTCCCCTGGGGCAGGGTGTAGGTGCCGTCGGGCTCCGGGTGGATGCGCAGGATCTTGCCGTTGAGGTTGTTGGTGTTGCCAGACGTGCGGCGCGCGTCGGCGAAGGAGACGCCCTTGTAGTTGGGCTGCGGGTTGTTGCCGGAGTAACCCTCGCTGAACTGACTGGAGTTGTTGTCGCCCGTCGCGATGTACAGGTTGCCCTTGGAGTCCCACGCCATGCCGCCGCCCGCGTGGCAGCAGCTGTGGATCTGCACCGGCCACTTCAGCAGGACCTTCTCACTGCTCAAGTCCAGCTTGTTCGTGGCGAGATCGAGCGTGAAACGGGAGACGCGGCGCTCGGCCATCCGCGTGTCGCGGTTGATCTGCGCATGCGGTGTGGAGTGCAGATACACCCAGCCGTTCTGCTGGAACGCCGGGTCCAACTCGATGCCGAGCAACCCCTCTTCGACCTTGATCAGCTCATCGCCGCCGCCCTTGTTGCCGAAGACGGTCAGCGCGCCGGCCAGGGTGACCTTCTTGGTCTTCGGGTCGTAGACGTGGATCTCGCCTTTGCCCTTGCCGATGTCTGGGTTGTTCCAGTCCGTGACGACGGGTTGCGAGGAGTCGGCTCCGCCGCGGCCGATGTAGAGCACACGTCCGTCGGGCGCGGTGACCAGGCCGTGCGGCTCGCCGATCTGGTCGTTCTGCCCCGGCTGGTTGGGCTGGGTCAGCCGCTCCGCCTTGTAGTTGGCGTTGATCGCGGCCTTGCAGTCGGCCCGCACGAGACGTGTCGTCCACAGCAGCGCCCCGCGCAGATGCGCACGGAAGTCCGTTTCGTCGTACGAGGCGACCGTGCCGCCCATGCCCGTGTAGAAGGAGCGTCCGCCGTCGTAGTCGCGGCACCAGGACACCGGGTGGTCGGCGCCGTTCTTGCTGTCGCCCGGCTGGTACGTCGACTCGCGCACTCGCGCCACGGTGTGCACATCGCCTGACGGGTTCGTGACCCAGTTCGGCCACTGGTCGGGGCGCTTCCACTGGAGCGGGAGGTCCTTGGTGGCGGGGTGCTGCCGGTCGCCGACCTCAACGGTCGCTCGCTGTACGGCTGTTGGGCTGGAGGAGGCGGGACGGGCGCCGACGAGTCCCGTGAACCAGTCCGAGTACGGCTCGGCGCGGGCCGCGTCATGGACGCCGAGGAAGCCGCCGCCCGCCTCCATGTACGCCTCCAGGCCCGCCTCCTGCTCCGCGTCGAGGACGTCGCCGCCGCCGGTCAGGAAGACCACGGAATTGAAGCGGCCGAGCTTCGTCTCGTTGGTGAAAACGGAGGCGTCGTCCGTGGCCGTCACCTTGAAGCGCTGGTTCGCCGGGCCGGACAGCCCGATCTCCTCGATCGCCTCGATCCCGGCGTTGACGACGGGCGACTCGTCCCCGGCCGCCGCGGAACCGTGGAAGAGCAGCACCCGTACGTTGGCGCCGCCCGGCGGTGACTTGATCGACATCGTTGTCAGTGGCGGTTCGGGGGCCTGGACCGCACTCGCGGGACCGCCGGAGAGCAGCCCCGCGGTGACGAACCCGGCGGTCAGAACGGCCGCCCAGGCCCGTCTCTTCACCCGTCTGTTTGTGGTCAACTCGCTTAAGGGCAGGGATCTTTGATGCGACGCGAACCGCATGGGGTCATCCACTCCTCGTCGGTCACAACAACAGCGCCAAGGAAGCTAGACCTCTTTGCCCGTCCCGCCAATAGGTACGACCGGAATGGCACGAACTTTGTCCTGAGTGTGGAAAAACGAATGCGGTGCCGCTACCGTCTCAGCGGTTCATCTCCGTAAATTCCGTACCAGGGTGGGGAGTTCGGCATGGACAGACGCGGCTTCAACAGGCGCGTGCTGCTGGGCGGTGCGGCCGTCGCGACATCGTTGTCTCTGGCTCCCGAGTCCGTCAGTGCCGCGGAGCCGGTGAAGACCGCTCCGGCCGGCGGCGAGGTCAAGCGCATCAAGCTGTACGCCGAGAAGCTCGCCGACGGCCAGATGGGCTACGGCTACGAGAAGGGCAAGGCGTCGATCCCCGGCCCGCTCATCGAACTCAACGAGGGCGACACACTGCACATCGAGTTCGAGAACACCATGGACGTGGCGGTGAGCCTGCACGTCCACGGCCTCGACTACGAGATCACCAGCGACGGCACGAAGCAGAACAAGAGCGACGTAGAGCCGGGCGGGACGCGTACGTACACCTGGCGCACCCACGCACCCGGCCGCCGCAAGGACGGCACCTGGCGCGCGGGCAGCGCGGGTTACTGGCACTACCACGACCATGTCGTCGGCACGGAACACGGCACGGGCGGCATCCGCAAAGGGCTGTACGGTCCGGTGATCGTCCGTCGCAAGGGCGACATCCTCCCGGACGCGACCCACACGATCGTCTTCAACGACATGCTGATCAACAACAAGCCGGCGCACAGTGGCCCCAACTTCGAGGCCACGGTGGGCGACCGGGTCGAGTTCGTGGTGATCACGCACGGCGAGTACTACCACACGTTCCATATGCACGGTCACCGCTGGGCCGACAACCGCACGGGGATGCTGACCGGCCCCGACGACCCGAGTCAGGTGCTGGACAACAAGATCACGGGGCCTGCTGACTCGTTCGGGTTTCAGGTGATCGCGGGGGAGGGGGTCGGGGCGGGGGCGTGGATGTACCACTGCCATGTCCAGAGCCACTCGGACATGGGGATGGTGGGGTTGTTCCTCGTGAAGAAGGCGGACGGGACGATTCCCGGGTACGAGCCGCACGAGCACTAAGGACACGGCGGCGTTGAGTGGAACACTCGACTCCGGTGAGTCAGGCTGGTGGCCATGCGGTCACTCTTCCGCTCATCCAGCCCCTCAGGAGCGGGCGGTCACAGTCGGGTCCTCTTCAGGCTCGGGCAGTGTCTGCCGTTCGTGATCGTACTGTTCGCACTGGGCATCGAGCTCTCGCCCGCACACGATGTGATCACCGGTCCCATCCTCGCCGCGATCCCGGCACTGGCGGCGCTGACGTTGGGACCGAAAGGCACCCTCGCGGCAGCGACGGGAGCTCTCTCCGTCACCGTGATCACGGCCACCCTCCACCAGAGCTGGGGTGGCCAGGTCTACAGCAACCTCCTGTCCCTCATCGTGGTGTCAGTGGCCAGTGTCACGATGAGTAGTGCCGTACGTGCGCGAAGGCAGAGTGAGCTGGACCAGGTTCGCCGGATCGCCGAGGCGGCACAACGAGTCCTGCTGAGACGGGTGCCGGCCCGGCTGGGGCCGGTGCGGATGGCCAGCCTGTACCTCGCGGCGGAGGCGGGAGCCCAGATCGGCGGCGATCTCTACGCGGTCTCGCAGACCCGCTACGGGGTCCGGATGATCATGGGCGACGTCCGCGGCAAGGGGCTGCCCGCCGTGCGCCTCGCCGCCGTCGTCCTGGGCGCGTTCCGCGAGGCCGTCCACTACGAGGACGAACTGGTGGAGGTCGTGAACCACTGCGCGGCCGCGTTGGAACGGGAGTGCGCCGTGCCGAGCGCGATCGATCCGACCGCTGCGGAACACGAGGCCGAGGATTTCGTCACGGCGGTCGTGGTCGAGGTGTCCGACAGCTTCGTGGTCCAGGTGATCAACCGCGGCCATCCGCCACCGCTGTTGCTGCGCCGGGGCAAGGTCGAGGCCTTGATGCCCGCCTCACCCCTGCCGCCCCTGGGGCTGGAGGAATTCATCACCGTTCCTCCTGCCAAGGCGGAGAGCTACCCGTTCACGCCCGGTGACCGTCTGCTGCTGCACACCGACGGCGTGATCGAAGCGCGCAGCCCTGACGACGGTTTCTTCGCCCTGCCCGAGGCCATGGAAGCGGCGCATACGTGCAGCACGCCGGAGTTCCTGGAACAACTGCACCGGGGGTTGATCCGCCACACCGGCGGTTACCTGGCGGACGATGCGGCGATGCTCCTCGTGGAACGACTCGAGTCGGCGGATCACCATGAAGCGCCGACGGGTGGACGGGCGGCGACCCCGACGCCTCAGGACACCAGTCCGTCCAGTTCCTCACCGATCACCTCACACAGGGCGTCGTGCTGAGGACCAAGCGCATACCGCTCGTCGCTCCACCACTCTCGCGGATACAGCCACACGGGCCTCCGCACGAGATCGGCCGGCTCCCAGTCGAACCGCGGCCACACATGCGCATGCAGGAACAGATCGGTGTTCCCCAGAATCTCCAGGTTGACGCGGCGAAAGGCCGGGTCCAGCCGCTTGCAGATGCGTTCGACAGCCTCACCCAGCCTGTCCATGTCGGCCAGGAACGCCAGCCGCTTGCCCCGGGGAAGCTCCGACAGCCGCTGCACCGCAGGATCGTCCGCGAGGAGCACCGAGTATCCCGGGAGGAACTGAACGTCCCCGATCACCGCGAACCCGGCTTCCAGCCTCCGGAGCACCGTGGGATTCCCGCCCCGAAGCGCGCTGCCGATCCGGTCGCTCCGCCAGTCATCAGTCATGATCGGACCCTGCCCCCGACGGGGCCACTCGATGTGGATCCAGCAGGATCAGGGAGCGCTCTCAGCGATGCGGCGACCAGGAGTTATCCTGACCCGGAACCGCTGCCCTGAGGAGTTCCGAGGTGTCCGAGTCGTCGACCGCGTCGCGCCCCACGTTGGAGGCGGTGGCGGCCCGGGCGGGGGTTTCCCGGGCCACCGCGTCGCGTGTCGTCAACGGCGGGGACGGGGTGCGGGAGCCCCTCGTCGAGCGGGTCAGGCGGGCCGTCGAAGAGCTCGGTTACGTCCCGAACCAGGCCGCGCGCAGCCTCGTCACCCGGCGGCACGACGCGGTCGCCGTGGTGATCGCCGAACCCGAGACCAGGGTCTTCGCCGACCCCTTCTTCGCGCTCCAACTCCGGGGCATCAGCAAGGAGTTGACCGCGCATGACTCCCAGCTCGTACTGCTGCTCACCGAGGGCCGCGACGACCATGCGCGGGTGGGCCGCTATCTGGCCGGCGGCCATGTCGACGGCGCGCTCGTCTTCTCCCTGCACCTCGACGACCCGCTGCCCGAACTGATCCATGGCGCCGGCGTGCCGACCGTGTTCGGCGGGCGGCCCGGCTGGGGCGGCGGGACGCGCAGCGCGGTCTACGTCGACAGCGACAACCGCGGTGGCGCACGCGAGGCCGTACGCCATCTCGCCGCGCTCGGCCGTACGCGCATCGCCCACATCACCGGCGCCCTCGACCAGACCTCGGCGGTCGACCGGCTCGACGGGTTCCGTGACGTCATGGTGGACGCCGACCCCCGGCTGATCGCGGAGGGCGACTTCACCCCGGCGGGCGGCGAGCGCGCGATGCGTCAACTTCTGGACGGTTGCCCGGACTTGGACGGTGTGTTCGCCGCGAATGACTTGATGGCTTCGGGGGCTCTGCGGGTTTTGCGGGAGCGGGGGCTTCGGGTACCCGAGGATGTCGCGTTGATCGGGTTCGATGACATGTTGCCGGTTGCGGAGCAGACCGACCCATCTCTTACGACGGTTCGTCAGGACATCGAGGAGATGGGCCGGTTGATGGCTCGGCTGCTGTTGCGGGGGCTGAGCTCTGCCGGGTCCGCCGGCGCGGGCTCGCAGGAGGGCTTGGTGGGGGCGCCCTCCAGCGTTGTCCTGCCGACGACGTTGGTGCGGCGCGCCTCCGCGTAGGGTTTCGCGAACGCGTCTGCCCCGCAGGGTAGTAGGGCGCGGGCTCGTTGTGGCTGGTCGCGCCCGCGTGGCGGAGCCGCATATTGATACAGCCCCGCGCCCCTGAAGGGGCGCCCCCTGACCGCTGCCTACCAGGGCTAAGAACCCACCGTCACCGTGAACCGTCGCGGGTTCCCGTCATGTGCCGCCCCCGACACGTCCGGTTCGCCGTCCGGGCGGACGTCGTCGTACGGAAAGGCGTAGCCGATGGGGGAGTTGGCGTGCACCACACGCGACCAGTGGTTGGTGATCTCACCCTTGTAGTAGTCGGCCGCTGTCGCACCGTTCGGCTGAGAGGCGTGCGTGAGCATGATGGAGCGGTTGAAGCCGGCGGCGAGGCGGGCGAGGAGGCCCTTCTTGTCGTCGGGGTCGCTCGGGTTGTTGGTGAACGGGCCGTGGTTGCAGGTGAAGATGTCCTTCGACGTGGGCTTGGCGAAGGTGTGGCCGCCGTTGAAGGTGAGGGTGTCGCCGCTGACCCGGCCGGTGAACACGCCCCGCCCGCCCTGGAGATCGATCTTGAGATCGGTCGTACGGTACTTCTCCCAGACCTGGTCGATATAGCTGTTCCAGACGTCGCGGAACGGCATTTCGGCGGGGCGGTCGAAGTAGGGCGCCATCAGGTTCTGCGGGGAGATCACCCGCAGTACGCTGCCGCCGTCGCCCCGGATGACGAGCTTGTCCCAGGGCTGTCCGTCCTTCGCCGCCTGCGCCGCGAGATCCGACGCGATCTTGTCGACGGCGCCGTCGGGCAGCGGGGCGACGGTGTGCGTGGCATCGCCCTCCAGGGTCAGGCCGATCGGCAGGGCGGTCACCAGGTCGACGTAACTGATGTTGGCGTACAGCTGCTGGGGGTTGAACGTGAACTCGCAGAACGACCACGTCTTGCCGTAGTTCGCGTCGGTGGGCGTGGCGAAGGCGGGTTCGACCAGGGCGGGACCCGGGTTGAGGAAGAAGTCGAGCGTGTCGTCGCGTACGAAGTAGACGCGGGCGCCGTACATCTGAGGCAGCGTCAACACCTTCGGTGCGGAACCGGCGGCGCCGAGCGGGATGGCGCAGTCGACGGGCAGCGGGGTCTGGGGCGCCGAGGGCGACTCGGGCCGGTAGACGGCACCGTCGGCCCGCAGTAGTACCCAGTTGCCGGTGGACTGCTCGTGCCCGGTGACGTATGCGCGGATCGTGCCCGGCAACGAGGCGTTCTGCAGGGCGAGTTCGCAGGTGGCGGGGGCGGCCTGGGCGGCAGGGCTGAGAGCGCTTCCCCAGGCGGGGTAGCTGGCGGCGGTTCCTAGGGCGGCGGCTCCGGTCAGGAACATTCTGCGTGAGATCACGGAAGGTCTCCTGGGGCGTGGGGGGTTGCCGAGCGGGCCGATGTGTGTGGGGATCGGCCCGGCTCCTGCGGTCTGCACCAATGTCCCCAGGGGGAGTTGAGGCGTCAAGGGTTATGACTGAGAGCGCTCTCGGAATCTTCCTCCGTTCAGAAGTTGACCGCACCCGGAATAAGCCCGCACCCCAACGGACCCGCACCTGCCCACCGGCGGGAGGGGCCGTGGGCCGGTGCGTCGTATGCCCGTCGCGTAGGTTCGGTCTCAGGCCACCCGCACCGTGTACCGACACCGGGCCGTACGCCCGGCCTGCGACGGGCTGACGCACTGGCCCACGGCCCCGACCCACCCACCGGACCCCAGGGGCGCGGGGAACGGCGCGAGCAACCACCACGCACCCGCACCCGGCAAACCGCCGGAGGCACCCCGCGGGGAACGGCGCGAGCAACCACGACGGACCGGCAGCCGACAACGAACCCACCCGCCCAACCGCCGGAGGCACCCGTTGATCCCACGTTGAGCGAACGTTTTTCGTTGCCCGGAACCATCTCCGCCATGCACTTCGAAAGCATCGCCGCACCCGACCTCTCCTGGCAGGAGCAGGCGTTGTGCGCGCAGACCGGGGCCGACTTCTTCTTTCCCGAACCGGGGAGTTCGGTGCGTGAGGCGAAGCGTATCTGTGGGCTGTGCGAGATGCGGTCCGCCTGCCTTGAGTACGCGCTCGCGAACGACGAACGGTTCGGCGTCTGGGGCGGCCTGTCCGAGAAGGAACGGCTCAGCCTCCGGCGGACGCGGCAGTAGACCTCCGTTTCTCGGAATTCAGTCCGCGTGGCAGCCATGAGCATGCAGAATCCAGCGCATGCCCAGCACCCCGCAGCACGAGGCCGAGAGCTTGCTGAACGTCCTCGACCCGCTTCCGTATCCGCAGCGTATGCGCGAACTCGCCGCGCGTGTACGGGACTTGCGCCACCCGCTGCGGCCCGTGCTGGAGGCACTCGAAGCCCGCGGCCCCTACGAGCGCGGGATCGCCGTCGTCGCGGCGTCCGTCGCCCGTGACGCCGAGTGGATCGCCGAACGCGTCGCCGACCCCGATCCGTACGTCCGGGGACACGCGCTGTGCGTCGCCGACAGCCTTCAAGTTGCCGACTCCGTCTACGAGTCGGCGCTCGCGGACGCGCCCGAGGCCATCCGTCGCGGGCTGCTGCGCGCGATCGTGGCCGGGCGGCGCACCACGCTCGCCGACCGGCTGATCGACGGTCTGCGACGTGACTGGGGCGACGCCGAGGCGGCCCGACTGCTGCCCGGCTGTTCGGCGGACACGATCGCCCGGCTGCTGCCCGAGCTGTTCCACGCGGTCACCGGATGGCGGCAGCTCGCCAGACGGCATCCCGGTGCTCTTCTCGACGTGGCGGAACGGGAGTTGACCGGCCTGCCCGAGGCGATGCGCGGCGCCTGGTGGGCCCGTTACGCGGTCGCCGTCGCCGCCGTGGCGCCCGCCGAGCCCCTGCGCGTGCTCGACCTCCTCGAACGCCTCGGCCCCGCGACCCTGCCCCACCAACTCCGCGACCACGTACCCGCGTTCGCCACCGCCGACCCACAGCGCGTGGTGCGGCTGCTCCTCACGCCCGCCTGGTCCGGCGTCCTCGGCGTCCACTCGATGAGCGCCACCGTGCGGCGTCGGCTGGCCCGCTCCGGGGCGCCCGAACTCGTCGCGTACGGCAGGACGTTGGTGCCGTACGGCAGCCTTCCCCCGCTCCTCAGGGCGTTGCCGCCCGCGCAGCGGCACGCCTTCTACACCGAGGTGTACGAGGGCCGGGGCGCCGGGCCGCTCGACGAGAGCCTTCTCGAAGCGCTGCCCCGCAGCCATGTCGCCGACGAGGCCCGCCGGATGGCCACGACGCTGCGCGAAGGCGGCAGCCGGGAGATCCAGGTGCTGCGCTTCGAATCCTTCCTGCCCGTCGCCGAGGTGCGCGAACGGCTCGTCGAGGCCACCCGACGTCCGGCCGCCGAGGACCGCGTCGAGGCCTGGTCGTTCCTGATCCGCAACGCGGACCGCTCCGGCGACCCTGAGGCCGTCACCGCCGTACTGGAGGAGATGGGGCGGCTGCGCAACGAGCAGGACCCGGTGCGCGAGGCGGCGCTCGGAGCGCTCTGCCGGGTCAGGCCCGCGCTGTTCACCGAGGACGCCGAACCGCACCTCGACCGCATCGCCGTCGACGCCGTCCAGGCCCCCGACTCCTCGTCCGACACCCGGTACCACCTGAGCCGGCTCGCCGTCGGTGTGCTGCGCGAGCACGCGGCAAGCGGGCGACGGGAGTTGGTGAACTGGGCGCTGCGCACCCTGGTGCGGATCTCCGGCAACACCGGCGACACCGATCTCGGCCGCCTCGACCACACGCTGCGGCGTGGCCAGGAACACCAGGTGTACGAGGCGCTGCGCCCCTGGATCGAGGCGGGTGCCGAGAAGTCCGACTACAGCCTCGCCTTCGCGCTCACCCGAGCCGTGGGCCGACGCGCCGTCGGCATGCCCGAGCTGCAGGAACTCCTGTGGCAGGCCATCCGCTACGGCAGTGACACGACCGCGCGCGAGGCGGTCGACCTGTGGCTCGATCCGCACGCGACCCAGGGCGAGAGGGTGGCACGGATCCTCGCCCTTGAGCCGTCCGCCGGTGCGCTGCCGACGGTCCAGGCGATCGTCACCCGGTGCCGTACGGACCTGCTCGACCCTCTGCTGGCAGACACCCCGCCGTACGGTCGGTTCCTGACCAAGGGCAGCCCGTGGGCCGTATGGGTGGACCGCGACATCCGGCGCTGGGTGCCGCGTCAACAGCAGGCGGTGGCCCGACAGTTGGCGGCCCTTGCCGAGGACGACGGGCTCCTGCTGTACCAGCGGACCGCGGCCGTCGAGCAGAGTGCGCTCGTGCCGGGCATCGGCGCCGATCTCGTACGCCGCTGGACCGACTCCGAGGACGACGTCCTCACCGAGGCAGCCCTCGCCGCCCTCGCCGACACCGACCGGCCCGCCGACGCGCTGCCCGAACTGCTCGCGCACGCGGGCGGCGAGCACGCGCGCGTGGCGGTGTACGCGGCCACACAGGCGTCCCGGTACGCGGCGCCGTCTCTCCTCGCCGAGCAACTCCGCGCCATGCTGCTCGGACCGGACGCCAAAGTGACCAGCCGCAAGGAGGCCGCCCGCCTGGCCGCCGTACGCATCCCAGTGCCGCGGGCGGCGGAGCTGCTCACGGAGGCGTACGCACGGGAGGGCACCCATCGCGACGTACGCGCCGCCTGCGTCGCCTTCGCGGGCCCGCTGCTCGCCGAGGAGGCGGTGTGGGGGCTGTTGGGCGATGCCGCGGGCGCGGAACCCGTCCTGCGCACGGCTGTTCTGCGCGTCTCGCCGCTGGATCTTTCCGAGCCGCACCGCGAGCGGTACGCCCGCCTGGTGCGCGACGTCTGCGACACCGACGACCCGGAGACGGCGACCGTGGCCTTCGACGCGCTGGCCCGCTGGGCGCCGTGGTCGCCGGACGCGCCGACGGTGCTGGCCGACGCCGCCGCGAACCTGGCGGAGCGCGTCTCCTGGCACGCCGCCGCGAACGGCCTCGTGACGGCCGCGGCGGGATCGGAGCGGGGCGGCGAGGGCTTGCTACGGGCGTTGCGGGCGCTGGCGGGGACGGAGAGTGCGCCCCCGACCGTGGAGGCCCTGCACGACGCCGAGGAACTTCGCGACCGCCCCGCCCGCCGCCGTATCGAAAGCCTCCGCCTCCGCCTCGGCCATCAGGCCAGATCCGCCCCGCGCCCCATTCGCCCTGCCGCCCTCGCCGCGAGTGAACTCCTCGCGGAGTACGACGACTTCGTTCCGCAGGCCGCCGAGATCACCGCGTTCCACCTGGACCTGGACGCGGACCTGGAGCGGCTGGACCGCCTGGCCGCTCTCACCGAGGGCCGCCCGGCGCTTGCGGCCCGCATGGCACAGGAGGTCGGCGAGCGGCTGCGTCGCCAGGTGCACGAGGGCGACCCCGAGGCCCTGCTGCACGTGACCCGCCGCCTGATCGCCCACGGCGGCCACGCCCAAGGCTTGCTCGCCGTAGCCCTCACCGGTGCCCTCGGCATCCGTACAGCCTGGCCCGCTACTTGGCGCGAACACCTCAGGCTGCTACGCCGTCACGCACTGCCCGACGTCCGCGACGCAGCACTGGGCGTGGTCACGGCGCACGAATAGCGCCCGGCCGTTGGGCCGGGCGCTTGAGGGAGGGGCGTGGGCCGGGTGCTCACGCCTGGGCGCGCGCCGCCATCCTGGCCTTGCGCGCCGCCAGCTTCTCGTCGAACTTGGACGCCTCCGCGTCCAGGCCGCCCATGTACAGGCCGAGTTCCTCCTGCGCCTTGAGGCCCTCCGGGCCGAGACCGTCGATCTCCAGGACCTTCAGGAAGCGCAGCACGGGCTGGATGACGTCGTCGTGGTGGATGCGCATGTTGTAGACCTCGCCGATCGCCATCTGCGCGGCGGCCCGCTCGAAGCCGGGCATCCCGTGACCGGGCATGCGGAAGTTCACGATCACGTCGCGCACCGCCTGCATCGTCAGGTCGGGCGCGAGGTCGAAGGCCGCCTTCAGCAGGTTGCGGTAGAAGACCATGTGGAGGTTCTCGTCGGTCGCGATGCGCGCCAGCATGCGGTCGCAGACCGGGTCACCCGACTGGTGGCCGGTGTTGCGGTGCGAGACGCGGGTCGCCAGCTCCTGGAAGGCGACGTAGGCCACCGAGTGCAGCATCGAGTGGCGGTTGTCCGACTCGAAGCCCTCGCTCATGTGGGCCATGCGGAACTGCTCCAGCTTGTCCGGGTCCACCGCGCGCGAGGTGAGCAGGTAGTCCCGCATCACGATGCCGTGCCGGCCCTCCTCGGCCGTCCAGCGGTGCACCCAGGTGCCCCACGCGCCGTCACGGCCGAAGAGGCTGGCGATCTCGTGATGGTAGCTGGGGAGGTTGTCCTCGGTGAGCAGGTTCACCACCAGCGCGATCCGGCCGATCTCGGTGACCTTGGACTGCTCCTTCTCCCAGGCCTCGCCGTCCTCGAAGATGCCCGGGAAGTTCCGGCCGTCGCTCCACGGCACGTACTCGTGCGGCATCCAGTCCTTGGCGACCTTCAGGTGCCGGTTGAGCTCTTGCTCGACAACTTCCTCCAGCGCGTACAGCAGACGAGCGTCGGTCCAGGCGGAGGACGGGCTGCCGAGGTGAGGGGAAGTGATCGTCATGGGTGCTCCAGGGGGACGTACGAGCGGAGGGCACGAACCTACGGCATCGTAGGCTACGAGACCGTAGGTTACGGCACCGTAGGTTAAGGGCGCTATAAAAGCCCGCCACAAGGGTGAACGGCCCCTGAACAGCGGGATCTTCGCCTGTAAGCCTGCCTCACACGGACCCGCAGGTCCCCGGCGGGGTGGCCGCCCCGGCCGGTCGGTCAGGCATAGAGCTCCCGCAGCCGGACCGAGAGGCACGTCACACAGCCCTCGAGCTTCTCGAACTCGCTGATGTCCACGAGGACCGGTTCATGGCCGAGATCGGCGAACAGTTCGGCGGTCTTGGGCGCGCTCGCCGCCATCAGCAGCTTTCCGCCGCCCAGGAGCACGACATGGGCGCCGGACTCCTCCGGCACCGACAGGAAGCGCGGGAACAGCGAAGGCGTGTCCACCAGCGGCCCGTGCCCGATGACCGTGCCGTCGGGCAGCGCGGTGACCGCCGACTTCAGATGCAGCACCTTGCTCACCGGTACGGCGACCACGCGGGCGCCGAGCGGTTCGAAGGCGGCCCGCAGCTGCTGGATGCCCGCCGCGTTGGTACGCCCGCCGCGCCCCACATACACGGTGTCGCCGATCTTCAGGACGTCGCCGCCGTCGAGCGTGCCCGGCTCCCACACCCAGTTCACCGAGCAGCCGAGCCGGGCCACGGCCTCCTCGACCCCGGCGGTCTCCTCACGCCGCGACTCGGCGCCCGGGCGCGCGATGAGCGCCACGTTGCGGAAGACGACCACCGTGTCCTCCACGAACACCGAGTCGGGACAGTCGTCCTCGGGCTCCACCTCGATGGTCTCCCAGCCGTGCGCGCCCAGCGCCTCGACGTACGCCTCCCACTGCCGCATCGCGAGCTCGGCGTCGACCGGTTCCCGCTCGATGTACGTGACCAGTCCTTCGGCCAGTCGGGGGCTGGGTCGGCGGATGAGGGCCTTCTGGCTGGGCACGCGCGGGTCTCCGAATCGAAGGGGTTCGCAGGGGTGTATCCGCACATCATGCAGCCCGTGTCCCACCCGGCGACAGCCCCCATGGTCAGCGCTTCGGCGCCGGGCCCGCGTACCCCTCCGGCTCAGCCCGTGCCGACCGCCCGTCGCAGGTGTTCGGCCGTGAACGATCCCGCCACGTCGAGCAGCCGACGCGGCGGTCCTTCGAAGATCACCTGTCCGCCGTCCTTGCCTCCGTCGGGCCCGAGGTCGATGACCCAGTCGGCGTGCGCAACGACGTCCAGGTTGTGCTCGACCACCAGCACAGTGTTGCCGGTGTCGACCAGCCGGTCGAGGAGGGCGAGCAGCCCGTCGACGTCCGACATGTGCAGCCCGGTCGTCGGCTCGTCCAGTACGTACACCGCCCCGGTCCGATGCAACCGGGTCGCCAGTTTGATCCGCTGCCGCTCCCCTCCGGAGAGCGTGGACAGGGACTGACCCAGGGCCAAGTACGTGAGCCCCACGTCCCGCAGGGCGCGCAGACGGCGGCGTACGCCCGTGTCCGTGAAGAACTCCAGGGCCTGATCGGCCGTCATCTCCAGTACGTCGACGATGGAGTTGCCGCCCACGGTCAGCCGCAGCACCTCGTCCTTGAAGCGCCGTCCCTCGCAGTCGGGGCAGGTCGTGGTCACCGGATCCATGAACGCGAGATCCGTGTAGCTGATTCCGCGCCCCTGACAAGTCCCGCACGCGCCTTCGGAGTTGAAGCTGAACAGCCCTGGCGCGGTTCCCGTCTCCCGCGCGAAGATCCTTCGTACGGTGTCCATGACGCCGAGGTACGTCGCCGGGGTGGACCGCGCCGAGATGCCGATGGACGACTGGTCGACGACGACCGCGTCCGGGTGGGCGGCCGTGAACGCCTGAGAGACGAGCGTGCTCTTGCCGGAGCCCGCGACGCCGGTCACCACGGTCAGTACACCGGTGGGGAACTCGACCGTGACGTCCCGCAAATTGTGCAAGTCTGCGCCCTTCACCCACAGCCCGCCGGTGGCCTGCCGGGTCCGCTCCTTGAGCTGGGTGCGGCGGCGCAGACAGCGGCCCGTGGGGGTGTCGGCCGCCGCCAGCTCGTCCGGTGTTCCCTCGAACACCACCCGCCCGCCGGCCGCACCCGCCCCGGGCCCCAGGTCCACGACATGGTCGGCGAGGGCGATGACGTCCGGGTCGTGCTCGACGACCAGCACGGTGTTCCCCTTGTCACGCAGCCGCAGCAGCAGATCGCCGAGGCGCCCCACATCGCGCGGGTGCAGCCCGACGCTCGGTTCGTCGAAGATGTACGTCATCCCGGTCAGGCTCGAGCCGAGATGCCGCACCGTCTTCAGGCGCTGGCCCTCGCCGCCGGAGAGCGTGGCGGTCTCCCGGTCGAGGCTGAGGTAGCCGAGCCCGATCGCCTCGATCCGCTCCAGCGAGGCCACGGCCGCGCCCGCGATCGGCCCGGCGACGGGGTCGTCGATGTCCTTCAGTACCGCGATCAGGTCGCTGACCTGCATCCGGGTGCAGTCGGCGATGGACAGGCCGCCGACGCGGGTGGCGAGCGCCGCCGCGTTCAGCCGTGCCCCGTGGCACACCGGGCAGGTGTCCTCCGTCAGGAAACCCTGCACCTGGTCGCGGGTCTTCTGGCTGAGCGCCGACAGGTCCCGCTTGAGGTACAACCGCTCGAAGCGGTCGGCGAGTCCCTCGTAGTCGGTGCTCCAACTGCCGTCCGAGTTGTTGATGGTGACCTTGCTCCCGGGGCGCCCGCACAGCAGGAACTCCCGCTCGGCAGCGGTGAATTGGCGTACCGGCTTGTGCGGGTCCAGCTCCGTGGTGTTCGTGTACGCCTGCCCCTGCCAGGTCCCCGCGGCGAACGGCGGGAAGCGGATCGCGCCGTCCGCGAGCGACCGGTCCGGGTCCAGGATGCGGTCCCAGTCGGGCCGGACCGTGCGCCCGAGGCCGTCGCACTCGGGGCACATGCCCGACGGATCGTTGAACGAGTACGCGGTCGCCGGACCCGCGCTCGGCGTGCCGTACCGCGAGAACAGCACCCGGATCACCGAGTACACGTCCGTCATCGTGCCCACGGTGGACCGGGAGTGACCGCCGACCGGCCGCTGGTCGACGACGATCGCGGGTGAGAGATCGTCGATGGCCTCCGCGTGCGGCCGCTCGTACTTCGGCAGCCGGTTGCGGATGAACCAGGTGAAGGTCTCGTTCAGCTGCCGCTGCGACTCGACCGCGATCGTGTCGAAGACGACGGACGACTTCCCCGACCCCGAAACGCCGGTGAAGACGGTCAGCCGGCCTTTCGGGATACGGAGAGTGACATCGCGGAGGTTGTTCTCCCGGGCTCCTTTGACCTGGATGAACTGATGAAGACCGGTGGTCAGTTGGCTCATACCGGCGAAGCTAGCCGGGATACCCGACAGCTTCTGGCGTGGTTTCCTTGAGTTCTCCTTCCAGCAGCAGCCAGCGTGTGATCCCGATCGACTCCAGGAACGGCACATCGTGGCTCGCCACGATCAGCGCGCCCTCGTACGACTCCAGGGCCGAGGTCAGCTGCCGCACGCTCGCCATGTCGAGGTTGTTCGTCGGCTCGTCGAGCATCAGCAGCTGGGGTGCGGGCTCGGCCAGGATCAGGGCGGCCAGCGTTGCCCGGAAGCGTTCGCCGCCGGAGAGGGTCGCGGCGCGCTGGTCGGCGCGGGCGCCCTTGAACAGGAAGCGGGCGAGGCGGGCCCGGATCCGGTTGTTGGTGGCGCTCGGCGCGAAGCGCGCCACGTTCTCGGCGACGGTCAGTTCGTCGTCCAGTACGTCGAGCCGTTGCGGCAAGAAGCGCAGGGGTACGTGGGCGCGGGCCTCCCCGGAGGCCGCGTCGAGTTCCCCCGCGATCGTCCGCAGCAGCGTCGTCTTGCCCGCGCCGTTCCGTCCGATCAGCGCGATCCGCTCGGGGCCGCGCAGCTCGAAGCCGCCGGCCACGCGGGCTCCGTACCGCAACTCCAAGTCCTGGAGCGTGAGTACGGTGCGGCCGGGCGGCACCGCCGTGTATGGGAGCTCCACGCGGATCTCGTCGTCGTCCCGTACGGCGTCGACTGCCTCGTCGAGGCGTTCCTTGGCCTCGGCGAGCTTGTCCTCGTGCATGATGCGGTGCTTGCCGGCGGACACCTGGGCCGCGCGTTTGCGTGCCCCCATGACGATCTTCGGCTCGCGCTTCTGCTCGAACATCTTCTGGCCGTATTTCTTGCGACGGGCCAACTTGACCTGCGCGTCGGCCAGTTCGCGCTTCTGCTTCTTCATGTCGGCCTCGGCGACGCGCACCATGCGCTCGGCCGCCTCCTGCTCGGTGGCGAGGGCCTCCTCGTACGCGGAGAAGTTGCCGCCGTACCAAGTGACCTGGCCGGAGTGAAGATCCGCGATCTGGTCGACCAGTTCGAGGAGTTCACGGTCGTGGCTGACCACGACCATCACTCCCGACCAGGCCTCGACCGCCGCGTACAGACGCTGACGGGCGTACAGGTCGAGGTTGTTGGTGGGCTCGTCCAGGAGGAGTACGTCGGGTCGGCGCAGGAGCAGCGCGGCCAGGCGCAGCAGGACGGACTCGCCGCCCGAGACCTCGCCGATGGTGCGGTCCAACTCGATGTGGCCGAGGCCGAGTTCGCCGAGTGTAGCGAGGGCGCGTTCCTCTACGTCCCAGTCGTCGCCGACGACGTCGAAGTGGTGCTCGGCGACGTCGCCCGCCTCGATGGCGTGCAGCGCGGCGCGTTTGGCGGCGATGTCGAGTGCCTCGTCGACGCGCAGTGAGGTGTCGAGGGCGACGTTCTGCGGCAGATAGCCGACCTCGCCCGCCACCCGGAAGGTGCCGTCGGTCGGGGTGAGCTGCCCGGCGATCAGCTTCAACAGGGTTGATTTCCCTGATCCGTTGACGCCGACGAGCCCGGTTCTGCCGGGTCCGAAGGCCACCTGCAGATCGTCGAAGACGGTGGTGCCGTCCGGCCAGGCGAAGCGGAGGGAGGTGCAGGTGATAGCGGTGGGGGAGGTTGACATGGGGCCTCGCGGTTGCTTGATGCGGTCAGGGCAACGCGTATCGAGACACCGGCAGGCACCGGCAGGGCACCGGGAGGCGACGACGGCCGAAAGGACGGGCAGGAGTCCTGGAGGTCCGGGGAAGGTCCCGCTCCGGAGGACGGCTCGTATGCCGAGGTCGCACGCGGCGCACACACGCAGACAGGTGTGGCGCGGTGTCTCAGGACCTCAGACGAGCAACGTCCTTCTCCAATCGACGGCAACAGAACCGCTGTACACCGTAGGAGGGGGCTCAGTTCGTGTCAACGAATTAACGGAACTGAGCCGTGCACACGCTCGTCCGCCGCGCCGCGCGGGAGCTGCTGGACGCGGGGACGAGGGATCAGCCGGCGTCCCGCAGCAGTTCGGCGAGGGCGTGGTCCAGGTCCTGGTGCTCCAGGCCGAGCGGCACCAGCTCCGTCGTGCTCTGCAGGAAGCGCCGCAGCTCGCCCGCGCGGACATGCACCACGGCGGTGCCCTCGGGAGCGTGGAACTCCAGGACGATGCGGTCGTATCCGTAGGGCCGGACCCGTACGTCGCCGTCACCCACCGGCTCCTCCAGACCTGAGACGAGCAGCTCGCGGGCGAAGGTCCAGCACACGTCCACGCCTTCGAGCGTGGCCGGGGCCGGGAAGGTCATACGGACGGCGAACGGTTCACGGGGGTCGTAGTGGAGCGCCGCGGGAATGCTCGGCATCCGCGGCGCGGCGGCGACGAGGCGGGCCTCGACAGGCTGCTCGATGACAGTGGACAACGCCTGCTCCCTTGTGACGGCTTGACGAACGGTGAACGGATGACGCCGGTCACTTGAAGAGACGACAGAATCAGCCATTCCGTGCTCACGAAGACGCACTTAGTTCGAGTGACCTGTGTCACCGCCTTCAATCACCGAAGTGGCCGCCACTGTCCCTTGGGGGCATCTGGACGCCACCGGGGGAGTGGGCTAGCTTCGCCCGCCATGAGGGGCTTGGGGAAGACGCGACCGAAGAGATTCATGAGACGGCTGTTGGCAACGGGGGTGTGCGGGGCCGCGCTCGCCGCCGTACTCACGGCGCCCGCACAGGCAGAAGAACCGGACCGGCAGCCTCCGCACTGGGAGCT
Organism: Streptomyces pseudoechinosporeus; assembly: GCF_054783935.1. Taxonomy (NCBI): domain Bacteria; kingdom Bacillati; phylum Actinomycetota; class Actinomycetes; order Kitasatosporales; family Streptomycetaceae; genus Streptomyces; species Streptomyces pseudoechinosporeus. The sequence continues at coordinate 117,283 of NZ_BAAGPS010000090.1, read as the reverse complement.
CAAGGACAGCGGCACCGACGTACGCTTCCGCGGTCTCTCCGCCGTCAGCCGGAACACCGCCTGGCTGGCCGGATCACAGGGCACCGTGCTGCGCACGGCCGACGGCGGCGCGAGCTGGCGGAACGTATCGCCGCCCGGCAGCGGCGAGTTGGAGTTTCGCGACATCGAGGCCTTCGACGGCCGACGTGCCGTGGTCCTGGCCATCGGCGAGGGCGAGGCCTCCCGGATCCTGCGCACCGAGGACGGCGGCGAGACCTGGACCGAGTCCTTCCGCAACACCGACGCGAGAGCCTTCTATGACTGCGTCACCTTCTTCGACCGGCGCCACGGTCTGGCGATGAGCGACCCCGTGGACGGAAAGTTCCGGATCCTGTCGACCAGCGACGGCGGACGCTCCTGGAAGGTGCTGCCCAGCGACGGGATGCCCGCGGCGCAGGAGGGCGAGGCGGGCTTCGCCGCCAGTGGGCAGTGCCTCGTCAGCTCGGGGCCGCGTGATGTGTGGCTGGCCACGGGCGGGGCCGCACGCGCGCGCGTGCTGCACTCCTCCGACCGCGGCCTGACCTGGACGGCCGCCGACACCCCGATTCCCGCGGGCGACCCGGCGCGCGGAGTCTTCGCCCTCGCCTTCCGCGACCGTACGCACGGCCTCGCGGTCGGCGGCGACTACCGCGCGGACCAGGCGTCACCGCAGGCCGGCAGCGGCGACGCCGGCCGCACCTGGACGCCCGCCGCGCAGCCGCCGCCCGCCTACCGCTCCGGCGTCGCCTGGCTCCCGCACAGCCGCTCGGCCGCCCTCGCCGTCGGCCCCACCGGAACCGACCTCACCACGGACGGCGGCCGGACCTGGCGCACCCTCGACACAGGCTCGTACGACACCGTCGACTGCACCCCTGACCTGGGCTGCTGGGCGTCCGGTGAGCAGGGCCGGGTGGCACGGCTGGAGCGCTGATGCGAGCGGGCGCGGGCCGTGCTTGGCTGGGACAGGGGCGGCTTCCAGCAGTCTTCTAGCAGCAAGGAGTCCGGCCATGGCACGTGGCTCGAGTTCCAAGCGGGAACGCCAGCAGGAACACATCAGGGAAAGCGAACGCGAACGCGGCGCGAGCGAGCGGCGCGCCGAGGAGATCGCCGCCCGGACCACCGACAAGGAACGCGCTCAGCGCGGCGAGTCGAAGACCACGAGTCGCACGTCGGCCCAGGACACCTCGACCGGCCGTCGCGGCGGCCGTGAGTCCCGCGAAGGGGCCACGTACGACCAGCTCTACGAGGAGGCGAAGAGCCGCAACATCGAGGGCCGCTCCAAGATGAACAAGGAGGAGCTGTCCCGGGCCCTCGGCCGCTGAACGCCGTGCTCGTCTGAACGCCGTCCTCGTCACCCGGCCACGTACGCTCGATCCCACCATGACGACCGTACGCATCCCGGCGGGCTGGCCCGCCACCGAAGCGCAAGCCCGCGCCGTGCAGGACGAGTTGCGCGGTCGCGTCGTACTCGACGAGCCGGGGCCGCCGCCGGGAACCGGCCGGGTGACGGGGGTGGACGTGGCGTACGACGACGAGCGTGACGTCGTCGTGGCGGCGGCCGTCGTCCTGGACGCGGCGACTCTCGATGTCGTGGCCGAGTCCACGGCCGTGGGGCGGGTGCCCTTCCCCTACGTCCCCGGGCTGCTCGCCTTCCGCGAGCTCCCGGCCGTTCTGGCCGCCCTCGACGCGCTGCCGTGCGAGCCGGGCCTCGTGGTCTGCGACGGCTACGGTCTTGCCCACCCCCGCCGCTTCGGACTGGCCGCCCATCTCGGCGTCCTCACGGGACTGCCGGCGATCGGCGTCGCCAAGAACCCGTTCACCTTCTCCTACGAGGAGCCGGACGCCCCGCGCGGATCCTCGTCCCCGCTGCTCGCGGGCGAGGAGGAGGTCGGCCGTGCACTGCGCACCCAGCAGGGCGTCAAGCCGGTCTTCGTCTCGGTCGGCCACCGGGTGAGCCTGGACAACGCCTGCGCCCACACCCTGCGACTCGCGCCGCGCTTCCGTCTCCCGGAGACGACCCGGCATGCGGACGCGCTGTGCCGCAAGGCCCTGAAGGCGACTGAGTACGTCGTCTGAGTACTTGTACGGATGCCAGGGCCCCGTCGCGCTCGGCAGGCTGGCCCGCATGACGACACACCGCGCCCCGAAGCCCACCGCCAGCCCCACCCAGCCCGTCGAACGCGCCCTGATGGCGGGCCTGATCCTCGCGGTCCTCGCCGGGGTCGGCTGGATAGCTGGGATGATCTACACGGTCACGGGGTGGTAGGTCCGAGAGGCCATGGGGTGGTGGGGCCGAGAAGTCGCGGCAGCGCTCAGCGAGAGGCCGCGACCCGGAAGCTGATCCCCGCCTCCCGCAGGCGCTCGATGAGCCGGTCGCCCATCGCCACCGCGGTGGTGACCTGGCCCGACGTCGGGGGCAGTTCGTCGAAGGCCAGGCACAGGGCTGACTCGGCGAGCATCTTGGCGGTCTCGCCGTAACCGGGATCGCCGCCCGCGACCTCCGTGAAGACGCGGCGCCCGCCGCCCTCGCCCACGAACCGCACCGAGAACCAGCTCCTCGCCCGCTTCTCCTCGCTCGGCCCCTCCCCGGGCTTGAGCCGGTCCGACAGCCAGCGCCGGGCCGGCGGCAGCTGCGCTGCCGCGAAGGCCGCACCGGCCGCGGCCACCCCGCCCACCGCGAACGGCAGCCGCTTGGCCGCCGCGTAGTGCCGGTAGCGGAAGTCGGGCCCGTACCGCTCCAGGGCCCGGGCCGAGCGCTGCACGATCTGCGCGTCGATCGTGGGCAGCGGCACCGCCCACGCCCCGACCTCCTTGGCGTACCGAGGCGCGCTCAGCGGCGCGTACGCCCGCCGGCCGGCCGGCCGCGGCTCGTGCCGCCCGCGGTCCCGCGCCGCAGCCACCATCTGTGGCCCGCGCGAGAACTGGTTCAGGGCCGAACCGAACGTACCGCCCGAGAACATCCCGTCGGCGCGCACGAACCCGTCCACCCTCAGCGGCACCTCTTCGGGGAGCTGACGGACCGTGAAGTACGCGCCCAGGTCATGCGGAATCGAGTCGAAGCCGCACGCGTGCACCAGCCGCGCCCCGGTCTCACGCGCGCGTGCGTCGTGCCGCACATACATGAGGTCCACGAACTCGGGCTCTCCGCAGAGGTCGACATAGTCGGTGCCGGCGTCCGCGCAGGCGGCGAGCAACTCCTCGCCATACTCCAGGTACGGCCCGACGGTCGTGGCCACCACGCGCGCGTGGGCCGCGAGTTCGCGCAGGGCGGCCGGATCGGCGGCGTCCGCCCGGAGCAGGGGCAGCTGAGCGCAGTCCGGATCGATCGAGGCCAGCCGCTCGCGCAGCCGCTCCAGCTTCGCGGTGTCGCGCGCCGCGATCGCCCAGCGCAGCCCCTCGGGCGCATGGGCGGCGAGGTACTCCGCGGTGAGCTTTCCGACGAAACCCGTGGCTCCGAAGAGCACGACGTCGTACGCCCGCTCCGTCCCGTTCTGGCTGCTCATGGCACCTCTCTGCCCTGCACCCCGCGCCGTTGTCGGTGGCTGAGGTTAGCGTGAAGTACGAGGAGCCGAACCATGACCCCGTGCGAGGAGCCGCACCAACAACCGGAGGCAGCCGTGGCCGCGACCGAGAACGCCCTGAAGAAGTGGGAGAAAGCGCGCGAGTTCGCTCTCGGACTGCCGGGCGCGACCGAGGAGTTCCCCTGGGGCGAGACCGTCGCAAAGGTCAACAAGAAGGTGTTCGTCTTCCTCGGTGTGACCGACGGCAGCTATCCGATGGGCATGACCGTGAAGCTCAAGGACGAGGCGGCGCACGCCCACGCGATGACCTCGCCGGGCGCGGAGCCCGCCGGGTACGGCCTCGGGAAGGCGGGCTGGGTGAGCATCCCGCTGGAGGAGAAGGGCTCCCCGGACGCTGAGCTGCTGTGCGACTGGATCGAGGAGAGTTACCGCACGATCGCCCCGAAGAAGCTCATAGCGGAACTCGACGTGCGTTGATTCCCTTGGCGGCGCCGGGCCTTCAGAATGGGCCCTTCAGAATTGGCTAAGCGCTTGCTCGCCCGCGTCTTGTGCGGCGTGGAACGCGTTTCTAACATCGCGGGTGTTACATCAGTAGTGTCACAGTGCTGGGGGCTCGATGGCAGTGGCAGGGACGGCAGGGCACGGCCCGCTCGCCGGGGTGCGCGTGGTCGAGCTGGCCGGCATCGGACCCGGACCGTTCGCCGCCATGCTCCTCGCCGACCTGGGCGCCGACGTGGTCCGCGTGGACCGGCCCGGCGGCGCGGGCCTCATCATCGACCCGGACTACGACATCACCAACCGCAACAAGCGGTCCGTGCTCGTCGACCTGAAGACGGACGACGGCCCGGCCCGCGTCCTCGACCTGGTCGAACGCGCCGACATCCTCATCGAGGGCTACCGCCCGGGTGTCGCCGAGCGCCTCGGTGTCGGCCCCGAGACCTGCCACGCCCGCAACCCGAAGCTCGTCTACGGACGGATGACCGGCTGGGGCCAGCAGGGCCCTCTCGCCCAGCGCGCGGGCCACGACATCGCGTACATCGCGCTGACCGGCACCCTCGGCATGATCGGCGACCCGGATGCGCCACCCGCCGTCCCCGCGAACCTGGTCGGCGACTATGCGGGCGGCTCGCTCTACCTCGTCGTCGGCGTCCTCGCCGCCCTCCACCACGCCCGCGCGAGCGGCACCGGACAGATCGTGGACGCGGCCATCGTCGACGGTGCCGCGAACCTGGCCGCGATGATCCACGGCATGCTGGCCGCCGACCGCTGGCAGGACCGGCGCGGCGCCAACCTCCTCGACGGCGGCTGCCCGTACTACGGCACGTACGAGACGGCCGACGGCCAGTACATGGCGGTGGGCGCGCTCGAGAAGCAGTTCTACGAGGAGTTCGTGGACCTCCTCGGCATCCCGGAACACGCCTCGGCCCACAAGGACCCGGCGCGCTGGGGCGAGCTGCGCGAGGCGGTCGCGGCCCGCTTCAAGACCCGTACGCGCGAGGAGTGGACCGCGGTCTTCGAGGGCTCCGACGCGTGCGTGGCTCCGGTCCTCTCCCTGAGTGAGGCGCCGCACCACCCGCACCTCGCCGCCCGCGGCACCTTCACCGACCACGGCGGCATCACCCAGCCCGCCCCCGCCCCCCGCTTCTCCGCCACCCACACCTCGGTCCGCAGCGGGCCCGCGCAGCCGGGCGCCGACACCGAGGACGTGGCCCGCGACTGGGACGTACCCGGCCTCCTGAAGAGCGCCCCGAACGGAACCCGAATGAAGCGGCAGATCCTCGCGCCTGAGCAACCCTCCGCGCCTGAGCAACCCTCCTCGAAAGGCTGACCAGTGAGCACCGAAGCGTACGTGTACGACGCGATCCGCACCCCGCGCGGGCGTGGCAAGGCGAACGGCGCCCTGCACGGCACGAAGCCCATCGACCTCGTCATTGGGCTCATCCACGAGATTCGGGGCCGCTTTCCGGACCTCGACCCGGCGGCGATCGACGACATCGTGCTCGGTGTCGTCGGCCCGGTCGGCGACCAGGGCTCGGACATCGCGCGGATCGCCGCCATCGCGTCCGGACTGCCCGACACGGTGGCGGGCGTCCAGGAGAACCGCTTCTGTGCCTCCGGCCTCGAAGCCGTCAACCTGGCCGCGATGAAGGTCCGTTCGGGCTGGGAGGACCTGGTGCTCGCGGGCGGTGTCGAGTCGATGTCGCGGGTGCCGATGGCCTCCGACGGCGGCGCCTGGTTCGCCGACCCGATGACGAACATCGCCACCAACTTCGTCCCCCAGGGTATCGGCGCCGACCTCATCGCCACCATCGAGGGCTTTACGCGCCGGGACGTCGACGAGTACGCGGCCCTGTCCCAGGAGCGTGCCGCCGCTGCCTGGAAGGACGGCCGCTTCGAGCGGTCCGTCGTGCCGGTGAAGGACCGCAACGGACTCGTCGTCCTGGACCACGACGAGCACCTGCGCCCAGGCACCACCGCCGACTCGCTGGCGGGCCTCAAGCCGTCGTTCGCGGACATCGGCGACCTGGGCGGCTTCGACGCCGTGGCGCTGCAGAAGTACCACTGGGTGGAGAAGATCGACCACGTCCACCACGCGGGCAACTCCTCCGGCATCGTGGACGGCGCCTCGCTGGTGGCGATCGGTTCGCGCGAGGTGGGGGAGCGGTACGGGCTGACGCCGCGCGCCCGGATCGTCGCCGCCGCCGTCTCCGGCTCCGAGCCCACGATCATGCTCACGGGGCCCGCGCCCGCCACCCGCAAGGCGCTCGCCAAGGCCGGACTGACCATCGACGACATCGACCTGGTCGAGATCAACGAAGCCTTCGCCGCCGTGGTCCTCCGCTTCGTGCGGGACATGGGCCTGTCACTGGACAAGGTGAACGTCAACGGCGGAGCGATCGCACTGGGCCACCCCCTGGGCGCCACCGGAGCGATGATCCTCGGCACCCTCGTCGACGAACTGGAGCGCCAGGACAAGCGGTTCGGCCTCGCCACGCTGTGCGTCGGCGGCGGCATGGGCATCGCCACCATCGTCGAGCGTCTCTGAACGTCCTGTCCGTCCCCCCTTACGGCCCTTGCGGCGTCCCCTTACGGAGAAAACAGCCATGACCGAGAGCACCATCCGCTGGGAACAGGACAGGACCGGCCTCGTCACCCTCGTCCTCGACGACCCGAACCAGTCCACGAACACCATGAACCAGGGGTTCCGGGAGTCGCTCACCACGATCACCGACCGCCTGGAGGCCGAGAAGGACTCCATCCGCGGCATCATCTTCACCTCCGCCAAGAAGACCTTCTTCGCGGGCGGCGACCTGCGTGAACTGATCGCTGTCACCCCCGAGAACGCCCAGTACGCCTTCGAGCGGGGCCTCGCCATCAAGCGCGACCTCCGCCGTATCGAGACGCTGGGCAAGCCCGTCGTCGCCGCCATGAACGGCGCGGCCCTGGGCGGTGGTTACGAGATCGCCCTGGCCTGTCACCACCGTGTCGCCCTCGACGCCCCCGGCTCCAAGATCGGCTGCCCGGAGGTCACGCTCGGCCTGCTGCCCGGAGGCGGCGGCGTCGTCAGGACCGTACGCCTCCTGGGTATCGCCGACGCCCTGCTGAAGGTGCTCCTCCAGGGCACCCAGTACAGCCCGCGGCGCGCGCTCGAGAACGGTCTCGTTCACGAAGTGGCCACCACACAGGAGGAGTTGCTCGCCAAGGCCCGCGCCTTCATCGAGGCCAACCCCGAGTCCTCGCAGCCCTGGGACAAGCCCGGCTACCGCATCCCGGGCGGCACACCGTCCAGCCCCAAGTTCGCGGCGAACCTGCCCGCCTTCCCGGCGACCCTGCGCAAGCAGACGGGCGGCGCGCCCTACCCGGCCCCGCGCAACATCCTCGCGGCGGCGGTCGAGGGCTCCCAGGTGGACTTCGAGACCGCGCAGGTCATCGAGTCGCGCTACTTCGTGGAGCTGGCCGCGGGCCAGACCTCCAAGAACATGATCCAGGCCTTCTTCTTCGACCTCCAGGCCGTCAACTCCGGCGCCAACCGCCCCAAGGGGATCGAGCCGCGCCAGATCCGCAAGGCCGCTGTCCTGGGCGCGGGGATGATGGGCGCGGGCATCGCCTACTCGTGCGCACGCGCGGGCATCGAGGTCATCCTCAAGGACGTGTCGGCCGAGGCGGCGGCGAAGGGCAAGGGCTACTCCGAGAAGCTCTGCGCCAAGGCCGTCTCCCGGGGACGTACGACCCAGGAGAAGGCCGACGAACTGCTCGCCCGCATCACGCCCACCGCCGACCCGCAGGACCTCGCTGGCTGCGACGCTGTGATCGAGGCCGTCTTCGAGGACCCAGCGCTCAAGCACAAGGTGTTCCAGGAGATCCAGCACATCGTCGAGCCGGACGCACTGCTGTGCTCCAACACCTCGACGCTGCCGATCACCGCACTCGCCGAAGGCGTCGAGCGGCAAGCCGACTTCATCGGCCTGCACTTCTTCTCACCCGTCGACAAGATGCCGCTCGTCGAGATCATCAAGGGCGAGCGGACCGGCGAGGAAGCCCTCGCGCGCGCCTTCGACCTCGTACGGCAGATCAAGAAGACCCCGATCGTCGTCAACGACTCGCGCGGCTTCTTCACCTCCCGGGTCATCGGGCACTTCCTCGACGAGGGCGTGGCGATGGTCGGCGAGGGCATCGAGCCTGCCTCCGTCGAGCAGGCCGCGGCCCAGTCGGGCTATCCGGCCAAGGTCCTCTCGCTCATGGACGAGCTGACGCTCACCCTGCCGCGCAAGATCCGCACCGAGACCAAGCGGGCCGTCGAGGAATCCGGCGGCAGTTGGGCAACGCACCCCGCCGAGGCCGTCATCGACCGCATGATCGACGAGTTCGGCCGTACGGGCCGCAGCGGCGGCGCGGGCTTCTACGAGTACGTCGACGGGAAGCGCGCGGGGCTCTGGCCCGGACTGCGGGAGCACTTCACGCGCGAAAGCTCCGAGATCCCCTTTACGGACATGCAGGAGCGCATGCTCTTCTCCGAGGCGCTGGACACGGTCAGGCTCCTGGAGGAGGGCGTCCTGACGTCCGTCGCCGACGCCAATATCGGGTCCATCCTCGGGATCGGCTTCCCGGGCTGGACGGGTGGCGTCCTGCAGTACATCAACGGCTACGAGGGCGGCCTGCCCGGATTCGTGGCCCGCGCGCGTGAGCTCGCCGAGCGCTACGGAGAGCGGTTCACGCCACCGGCGCTGCTCGTCCAGAAGGCGGAGAAGGGGGAGCGGTTCAGCGACGCGTGAGGTAAGTACGGTGCGCTCGGGGGCCGTTCGGGAGACCGGAACGGCCCCTTGCCGAGCGCCTGACGGGTCGTGACACTCGGCGCATGGAGACGCGTGGCGCCCTGGTGACCGGACAGACCCTCAACGTGGGCTCTTGAGCCACTCCCGCAGTTCCTCGTTGAGGGAGCGCTGGAACGTGGTCAGCAGCGCCTGCACCACCAGTGGCTGCATATGTGCCGACAGGGACTTCACCGCCGCCATCGACTCACGCTCGGACACCTCGTCGCGCAGCAGCCGGGACAGTTCCCGGGCCGCCGCGCGCGTGTGTTCCAGCAGGACCGTGCGCGCGGCGAGGATCGTCTCGTGCGCGATCGGCACGTCGAGCAGCTGTACGCCCAGCCGCAGCAGCCCCGGGTCCACGCGATACGTCTGCGCTTTCGGCGTCCGTACGACGACGTTCATGGCGGCGAGCCGGTCCAGGTCCTCCTCGCCCAGCGGGCGCCCCGCCCGGCGCTCCAGTTCGGCGCGGCTCATCTCCTCGGTCGACTCGGGCGCCCACGAGGCCACCACGGCACGGTGGATCGCCAGGTCATGGGCGCTCAGGTCGGTCGGCAGCTGCTCCAGATACCGTTCGATCGCGGCCAGTGTCATCCCCTGGCGCTGCAACTCCTCGATCAGCGCCAGCCGGGACAGATGCGCCTGCCCGTAGTGCCCGACGCGACGCGGACCGATCACGGGCGGCGGCAGCAGACCCTTGGTGCTGTAGAAGCGAACCGTACGCACCGTGACACCCGCACGCGCGGCCAGCTCGTCGACGGTGAGCTTCGGCTCCTCGATCTCCGTCGCCATCGCTGCTCCTTCGCGTACTGCGGTAACGCCCGGGTGCGGTGCAACAGTATTGCTGTCTCACCAGCGGTGGGAAAGCGCAGCGGGCGGGCAACTCACTGCCCGCCCACCGTCACCTCGCCCGACCTCAGTGCACCCGTCCTTCCCACAGGACCAGTTCGGCCCTTCGGATCCCGAACGGCCCTCTTTTGCACAGGAGTTGACCGGGGTACCTTCCGCGCATGCCGACACGTGCGCGCGTCATGCGCTTCAGGACCTGGAGAACGCTCGCGACGGCGGCCACCGCCGCCCTGATGGCCACGCTCCTCACCCCGGCCGCCGCACAGAGCGCCCCGCGGGAGAGTAAACCCGTGTACTCGTACGACAACGCGATACGCGAGTCCGTATGGGTGGACACCGGACTCGACGGCGACAAGGACGGGAAGAGGGACCGCGTCGCCGTCGATATCGTCCGGCCCCGCGAACTCGCCCGGCAGGGCCGCAAGATACCCGTGATCATGGACGCCAGCCCGTACTACTCCTGTTGCGGACGCGGCAACGAGAGCCAGAAGAAGACGTACGACGCGAACGGCAACGTCGTCCAGATGCCGCTGTACTACGACAACTACTTCGTGCCGCGCGGCTACGCCTTCGTCGGCGTCGACTTCACCGGCACCAACCGCTCCGACGGCTGCGTGGACGTCGGCGGCCGCTCCGACGTCCAGTCCGCGAAGGCCGTCGTCGACTGGCTGAACGGCCGGGCCAAGGGCTACACCTCCCGGACGGGCAGTACGACGGCCAGGGCGGACTGGACCAACGGCAAGACCGGCATGATCGGCAAGAGTTACGACGGGACCGTCGCGAACGGCGTCGCCGCGACCGGAGTCGAGGGCCTGGAGACGATCGTTCCGATCGCCGCCATCTCCTCCTGGTACGACTACTACTTCGCCAAGGGCGCCCCGCTGTACGACTCCGGACCCGACTGGCTGTCCAACTACGTCGAGAGCCCCGACGCCCGCGCCAAGTGCGCCGCCGTGCAGCAGCAGCTCGTCGAAGGAGCCCCGCGCACCGGCGACTGGACGAAGCTGTGGACCGAGCGCGACTACGTGAAGGACGCCCACAAGATCGACGCGAGCGTCTTCGTCATCCACGGCATGCAGGACCTCAACGTACGCCCCAAGCACTTCGGCCAGTGGTGGGACGCCCTCGCCGAGAACGGTGTCGAGCGCAAGATCTGGCTGTCGCAGACCGGCCACGTCGACCCCTTCGACTTCCGCCGCGCCGAATGGGTGGACACCCTGCACCGCTGGTTCGACCACGAACTCCTCGGCTACGACAACGGCATCGACGACGAGCCGATGGCCGACATCGAGCGCGCCCCCGACAAGTGGGAGACGTCGAGCGTCTGGCCGCCGCGCGGCACCGACACCGTGAGCCTGCGCCCCGGCAAGGGCGAGCAGGCGGGCGTGGGCACTCTTGGACTGCGTACCGGATCGGGCACCGAGACCTTCACCGACGACCCGAGCCAGGACGAGACCGACTGGGCCGCGCAGATCGACCAGTCCACGGCCGGCAAGGCCGGATTCATCACCAAGCCGCTCACCCGCGACCTTCGACTGTCCGGCTCCTCCAAGGTGACCGTCACGGCCACGCCGAGCACCACAACGGCCCATCTGTCCGCGGTACTTGTCGACCTCGGCCCGGACACCATCCGTGACTACGCGGACGCCGCCGAGGGCATCACCACGCTCACCGACCGCACCTGCTGGGGCCCGAGCACCACGGGCGACAGCTCCTGCTTCAAGGAGACGCGGGCCAAGACCGCGGACGTCGACTACACGGTGTTCAGCCGGGGCTGGGCCGACCTCGGCAACCATGCCTCGGACCTGAAGGGCGTCCCGCTCACGCCGGGCAAGCCGCACACCATCACCCTCGACCTGCACGCGAGCGACCACGTCGTCCCGGCCGGGCACCGTCTCGCACTGATCGTCGCGGGCACCGACAAGGACCTCATCGACCCTCCGTCCACCACACCGACGCTGAAGCTCGACCTGTCCCGTACGTGGGCCCGCGTCCCGTTCGTCGGAGGCGCCAAGGCCTTCTCGGGCGCCACCTCGGGATCCGCGCACGTCAGGCCGGACGCCACTCTCGACGGGGTCGCCGAGCCCCGGACCCCGCAGCGGGTGCCGGGAGGCAACCGCTGAAAGGGTTGAGATCGGCGGTACCTGTGGTAGTTCCTAGGGGCGCAACCAGGAACAAGTGTTTCCGTTCGGCCTCCAGGGGAAGGTGCCGCCGATGACAGAAGACCTGAAGAAGAGGGGAGGCCTGGGAGGTCCTGAGGACGTCCCAGGCGGCCCCGGCCACGAAACCGACCGTGTGGTGTTCGGCGTCACCGCCGCGCTCACCGTGGCCTTCGTGATCTGGGGTGCGGTCGCCACCGACTCGCTGGAGAGCGCCTCGACCAAGATGCTCGACGGCCTGATGCACAACGGTGGTTGGGCTTTCGTGCTCGCCGCCTCCGGGTTCGTCGTTTTCGCGCTCTGGCTGGCGGTCAGTCGTTACGGCAGGATCCACCTGGGCACCGAGGGCGAGGAGCCCGAGTTCCGCACCGTGTCCTGGGTCGCGATGATGTTCAGCGCTGGTATGGGCATCGGCCTGATGTTCTACGGTGTGAGCGAGCCACTGTCGCACTACAGCACGCCCCCGCCGGGCACCAGCCCCGCCGACTCCGCGGAACGCATGGAGACGGCGATGGCCACCACGCTCTTCCACTGGACCCTGCATCCGTGGGCGATCTACGCGGTGGTCGGCCTCGCCATCGCCTACAGCACCTTCCGCAAACGCCGGCGCCAGACGATCAGCGCGGTGTTCACCCCGCTCATCGGTGAGAAGCACGCGAACGGCCACCCGGGCCGGGCGATCGACAGCCTCGCGATCATCGCCACCGTCTTCGGCTCCGCGACCTCGCTGGGCCTCGGCGCGCTCCAGATCGGCTCCGGACTCACGGAGCTGGACTGGTTGGACAAGGCGAACACCGCACTGCTCGTCACCATCATCGCCGTACTGACGCTGGCCTTCGTCGCCTCGGCCGTCTCGGGCATCGAGCGCGGTATCCAGTGGTTGTCCAACACTAATATGGTGCTGGCGCTGCTGCTCGCCGTCTTCGTGTTCATCGCAGGGCCCACCGTCATCGTCCTCGATCTGCTGCCCACCTCGGTCTTCTCCTTCGTGGGCGACCTGCCGCAGCTAGCCGGCCGCACCGAGGCCAGCGGCGGCGAGGGAGTCGCGGACTGGCTGAGCGGCTGGACCGTCTTCTACTGGGCGTGGTGGATCTCCTGGACGCCGTTCGTCGGCATGTTCATCGCCCGCATCAGCCGCGGCCGGACCATCCGGCAGTTCGTCGGCGGCGTCATCCTCGTACCCAGCACCGTCTCTCTCGTCTGGTTCGCGGTCTTCGGCGGTTCCGCGATGAAGCTGCAGGAGGCCGGCCGGCTCGGCGAAGAGGCGACGCCCGAGGGACAGCTCTTCGGCGTTCTGCAGGAGTACCCCATCGCGACGGTCACCAGCCTGCTCGTGATGATCCTGGTGGGCATCTTCTTCGTCTCCGGAGCCGACGCCGCGTCCATCGTGATGGGCACGCTCTCCCAGAAGGGCGCCCTCGAACCCGGCCGTCTCGTCGTGGTGTTCTGGGGCGTGGTGACCGGGGCCGTCGCCGCGATCATGCTGCTCATCGGCAGCGGTAAGGGCGATGCGCTCGCCGGCCTGCAGAACCTTACGATCCTCGCCGCCGCGCCCTTCGTCCTCGTCATGATCGGGATGTGTTTCGCCCTGATGAAGGATCTGCGCAAGGACCCGGTCATCGTGCGCAGTGTGATGGGTTCCGAGGCCGTCGAACTCGCCGTGATCGAGGGCCACAAGCAGTACGACGGCGACTTCGGGATCCGTGTCGGTCCCGGTCCCGGCACCGACACGGAAGGGGACCCGCTCGGGCACGAGCATCGCTAGGCGCTCCGCTGGGTTGCGCGGTTTTCAATCTGCGAGTCCGTTGTGGCTGGTCGCGCAGTTCCCCGCGCCCCTAAGAGGCCTGCGGCCTCCTTAGGGGCGCGGTACCGCAGCGGACTTCGGTAACGCTTAGGCGGCATCAGCGCGTCAGCGGGAGGTGAGTCGGGCTGTGCGTCAGCGGGAGGCGAGCCCGGCCGCCTCCCGCGCGCAGCCCCACGCCACCGTGATGCCCGCCCCGCCGTGCCCGTAGTTGTGCACCAACACCCGGCCGCCTGGCAGCACTTCACGCTCCAGCCGCACCGCGTCGCGCGCCGGCCGGAGACCCACCCGATGCTCGATGATCCGAGCCCCGGCGATCTCCGGCCGCAGCGCGGCGCACCGCCGCACGATCGCTTCGGCCACTGCCGGATCGGGCGTCAGGGACCAGTCGCCCTCTTCCGTGGTCCCGCCCAGGATCAGCCCGCCCGGCTGCGGAAAGTAGTACGTCGCCTTGGTGTCGGATTCCCCCGAGGTCAGCCAGGTGGTCACTCCGGGGTTCTCCACGACGACCAACTGCCCCCGCACGGGCCACATCTCCGGATCCGGTACGAGCTCCCGCGCGCCAAGGCCCGTGCAGTTGACGACGACCGGCGCCGGGACCTCCGCGAGATCCGTGACGTACCGTTCTTCGACCGTCCCACCGGCCCGCACGAACCGCTCGCGCAGCCAGCCCAGATGCACGGGCATGTCGATCAGCGGCAGCCGCGCCCACAACCCCACCCCGGCGTACTCGCCCGCCGTCGCCGCCCGCAGTCCCGGCACCCGCGCGGCCCACGACCCGAGCCCGTCCAGCACCGTCTCACCGTGTACGCCCTCGACCATGCGTACGCCCGTCTCGTCGGGCCGCGCCGCCAACTCCTCGTACACGGACAGTGATTGCAGCGCCCACTCACCGACGAGCACCTCCGGCTGGATCCGGTACGGCCACCACAGCGCGCCCGCAACGGCCGAGGTGGTCCGCTCGGTGGGCTCCCGCGTCCAGATCCGGACCTGCCTGCCGCTCTCCGCGAGGACGACGGCCGTCGTGAGACCTATGACACCGCCGCCGACCACGATCACTTCATCGTTCAGCTCACTGTTCACAGCCGGACGCTAACGGAATCCGTCATGGAGTGCTCAGATCACCCGCAGTCTGGGGATACTCACAGCATGTCTGCCGAGTACGCGACCTTCGGCCTGGCACCGGCCATGCGCGCCGGTGGAGTCCTTGCCAACGGTGACTACCAAGTGCACCGGGATTTCGTGGACTTCATCGTCGACGGACGGCCGCTGCTGTTCCAGCTCTCCGACCTCGATGCCGTCTCCCCACTCGCCTCCGACATACCGCCCGCGATCTTCAGCGCGCAGGTACGCAGTCTCCTCCTGGAAGCCGACGCCCCCTTGGCGGGCGGCCGGTACGTCATCTACGGCTGCCCCGAGTGCGAGGACCTCGCCTGCGGTGCCGTCACCGCCGTGATCGAGAAGCTCGGCGACGACTATCTGTGGCGCGACTTCGCCTGGCAGACGGACGAGCGGGCGGATCTGGAGCGGAACGGGTACCACGGGATAGGGCCATTCCGCTTCCGCGGCGCCGAGTACCGCGCCGCGCTGGGTTCCCTGCTCACGGGCGCCGGCGGCGAACGCCGCCGGGTGCTGCTGATCGGCGCCCGCGTCGCCGCCCTCGCCAAGCTCGCCGCCGCCCTGCGCACCATCGGCATCGGCGCCGAGATCACCCGGGAGGCCGCCGAAGTCTCCGCCGACGAGCTGCGCACGTACGGCGCCGTCGCCTTCGGCCGCGATGTCAGCGAGCAGGAACGTGCCTCCGTACGTCAGTCCTTCGAGCGCGCCGGTGCCGACGTCGCGTACGTCGACGGGCTCGCCCCGATCGTCCCGCTCCTCGTCGCCCAGATCGAACACGCCCTGGACCGCAGCCCCCGGGAGCAGCGCCGCCTCACCCGCCTCGTCGCCGCGGACGGCGCGGCGGGCGTCGAGGTTACTTCCCCGTGCCGGGTCCAGCTGACCGCGTACCGCCTGGACCGGCTGTACCGCACGCACGCGTACGAGGTCTTCGACGGGGTGCTGGAAGCGGGGGAGCACCGGCTCGCGCTGGATGCGAAGGCCACGAAGGGGGAGTCCTTCATCGTGGCGCGGACTTCGGGGGGTGTGTTGGTGGAGGCGATGGGGGGCTGAGGGGTGGGGTGGCGCGGTGGTCCGTGGGGGACGAGGTTCGTGGGCGAGTGCGGGTCGTCGTGGGTTGCTCGCGCCCACGATGGGGGTCCCCCGGCTCATGGGGGTCCCCCCGCTCGAGCGAAGCCGAGAGCGGGGGAGGAGCCGCACATCGACACAGCCCCGCGCCCCTGTGAGGCGCTGGTGGCGCGCTAAGGAGTGAAGGCGTGAGTGGGCTGATGCGCGGCGCGGGGCGCGCTGTTTCGGGGGGCGGCGATGGGCGCGGAAAATCCTGGCGCCCGTCTCCTGGGCGGGCGATTAGGATCAACGCCTGATGACTGCCACCCTCGTCGCCAAGAATCTCGCCGCCGGTCACGGTGACCGCTCGCTCTTCTCCGGGCTCGATCTCGTTGTCGCGCCCGGCGATGTGATCGGTCTTGTCGGTGCCAACGGCGCGGGCAAGTCCACGCTGCTGCGCATGCTCGCCGGGCTGCTGAAGCCCGAGCAGGGCGAGCTGCGGCTCTCCCCGCCGACCGCCACCGTCGGGCATCTGCCGCAGGAACCGGAACGCCGGCCGGGCGAGACCGTACGTGAGTTCCTCGCCCGCCGCACCGGCGTGGCCGAGGCCCAGCGTGTGATGGACGAGGCCACTCAGGGGCTCGTCGACGGGGCACCGGGCGCGGACGACGCGTACGCGACGAGCCTGGAGCAGTGGCTCGGCCTCGGCGGCGCCGACCTCGACGAGCGCGCCGAGGAGGTCGCGGACTCGCTCGGCCTCGGCGTCGGCCTGGACCAGCCCATGACCTCGCTCTCCGGCGGCCAGGCGGCCCGCGCCGGACTCGCTTCCCTCCTCCTCTCCCGCTACGACGTCTTCCTGCTCGACGAGCCCACCAACGACCTCGACCTGGACGGCCTGGAACGCCTCGAACGTTTCGTCTCCGGTCTGCGCGCGGGCACGGTCGTCGTCAGCCACGACCGCGAGTTCCTCACCCGCACCGTCACCAAGGTCCTCGAACTCGATCTCGCGCAGCAGGAGATCAGGCTGTACGGCGGCGGATACGAGGCCTATCTGGAGGAGCGGGACGTCGCGCGCCGGCACGCCCGCGAGGACTACGAGGAGTACGCCGACAAGCGGTCCGCGCTCGAAGGGCGGGCTCAGATGCAGCGCTCCTGGATGGACAAGGGCGTCAAGAACGCCCGGCGCAAGGCGAGCAACGACAACGACAAGATCGGCCGCAAGTTCCGCAGCGAGGCCAGCGAGAAGCAGGCCGCGAAGGCCCGGCAGACCCAGCGCATGATCGAACGGCTCGACGTCGTCGAGGAGCCGCGCAAGGAGTGGGAGCTGCGCATGGAGATCGCGGCGGCCCCGCGATCGGGTGCCGTGGTCGCCACCTTGCGCGACGCGGAGGTACGCCGCGGCGACTTCACCTTCGGCCCGGCGACCCTCCAGATCGACTGGGCGGACCGGGTGGCCGTCACCGGCGCCAACGGCGCGGGCAAGTCCACGCTGCTGGGCGCCCTGCTGGGGCGGGTACCGGTGGACGCGGGCCACGCCTCCCTGGGCTCCGGCGTCCTGGTCGGCGAGGTCGACCAGGCCCGCCAACTGTTCTACGGCTCCGAGTCCCTGCTGGACGCGTTCTGCACGGCGGTCCCGGACACCGAACCGGCCGAAGTCCGCACCCTCCTCGCCAAGTTCGGCCTCAAGTCGCACCACGTGCTGCGACCGGCGGCCACCCTGTCACCCGGCGAACGCACACGCTCCGCGCTGGCCCTCCTCCAGGGCCGAGGCGTCAACCTCCTGGTCCTCGACGAGCCGACGAACCATCTCGACCTCCCCGCCATCGAACAGCTGGAGTCGGCCCTCGACTCCTACGAGGGCACGCTGCTCCTGGTCACACACGACCGCCGCATGCTGGACGCGGTACGGACGACCCGCCGCCTGGAGGTCGCAGACGGCAAGGTGACGGAGCGCTGACGGGGGAGAAGCCGAGAGTGGGGAGCGACCAGCCACAGACGGCCCGCAGCCGAGACACAACTGGGGGCCTGGGGGCGCAGCCCC